>NZ_CP064760.1:1977999-2307665 GCF_015565955.1 Microbacterium schleiferi
AGGTGTCCGAGGCCCTGGACGCCGCCCAGCGGGACGCGGTTGCGGAGATCCGGTCCTGGCTCGGCCAGCACTCGGTCACCCGCGTCGGCGCGCGCGGGAAGCAGGAGGTCGTGCCGATCGAGCAGCTCGAAACCGTGGCCGTGTCGCACAAGACCTCCCGTGCGGGCGACCCGCACCGGCATATCCACTTCCAGATCGGGACGCGCGTGTGGGCGGCCGGTCGCTGGCGCGGGCTCTACACCGCGGCGCTGTTCCGGCAGCAGGGCGCGATCCGCGCCCTCGGCACGGCGGTCATCGCCGCGCACCCGCAGCTCGCCGCGGTGCTCGACGCGCACGGTCTCACCCTTGACCCGGTGACCGGGGAGGTCGCGGAGCTGGTGCCGTGGAAAGCGGTCATGTCCAAGCGCGGGCAGCAGGTGGCGCGCAACCTCGCCAAGTTCGAGGCCGAGTGGGAGGCCGCGCATCCCGGCCAGGAGACGGGGCCGGTGGTGCGCGCCAGGTTGCACGCGAAGGCGTGGGATCATGAGCGGCCGAGCAAGAAGCCCAGCGTGCTCGGCTCCGAGGCCGGCTGGTTGCGCGAGTTGCAGGAGGCTGGCTACACCCCGGACCTGCCGCGCGCCACCGTGCAACCCCTGCGCACGCTGGACGAGCTGGCCGTGCAACAGGTCGCCTCCCGTGCGCTCGACCGCTGCGCGGCTGCTGCATCCGCATGGACCGTGCATGACGTGCAGGAGCAGGTGGCGCACATCGTCACCGAGGCCGGTGTGCGCGCCACCCGCGAGGAGCTGCGCGAGTTCATCACCATCACGACCCGGCTCGCGGCGGACGACTGCCTCTCGATCCTGCCGCCGGATGCGCCACGGCTGGAGCATGTTGCGCACCTCACGACGCTGCACGTAGTGGCCGTCGAGACGGAGCTGCGCGACCGACTGGCTGCACGCGCCACCCGGCCGGTGCACGGCGCAACCCCGCGCGTGCAGGAGCCGGGGCTGGATGCGGACCAGGCGCGCGCCGCCGCCGCGCTCGCCTCCACCCGGCCGCTCGTCGTGGTCGAGGGCGCGGCGGGCGCGGGCAAGACGACCATGCTCGGTGCTGCGATCCGCGCCGCCGGACAGGAGGGTCGTTCGGTGCGGGTGGTGACCCCGACGAAGAAGGCCGCCGACGTCGCCGCCGCCGAGCTGGGCGTGCCGACCGACTCGGTAGCGGCACTCGTCTACGACCACGGGTTCCGGTGGAACGCCGATGGTGTCTGGACCCGGCTGGCCGTGGGCGACACGGACCCGGTGACGGGCGCGACCTACCGCGGCCCGGCGAAGGAGAACCGACTGGCCGCCGCCGAGCGGGTTGTGGTGGACGAGGCGGGGATGCTCGACCAGGACACCGCCCTCGCCCTGCTGACCGTCGCGGACGAGGCCGGCGCGACGCTCGCACTCGTCGGGGACCGGGCGCAGCTCCCCGCCGTGGGGCGCGGCGGGGTGCTCGACATCGCGGCCGCGCTCGTCCCCCGCGTCTACTCGCTGACGAGCCTGCACCGCTTCGCGGACCCCGACTACGCGCAGCTCACCCTCGCCCTGCGGACCGGCCGCGACCCGGCCGAGTTGTTCGACCGGCTCCACGCGCTCGGACTCGTGCGGCTCCACGAGGACACCGAGGCGCTGCGCGCCGCGGTCGCCGCCGAGCGGATCGACGGAGCCGCGATCACCGCGGCGACCAACGACGAGGCGCGCGAACTGAACACTCTGATCCGAGAGGACCGGGTGCGCGCGGGCGCGGTCGACGACGCCCGCACCATCGACGGCGCGGACGGCCTGAGCATCGGCGCCGGCGACCTCATCCAGACCCGCCGCAACGACTCGGAGATGGGCGTGGCGAACCGGCAGACCTGGATCGTCCAGCACGTCAGCGGCGACGGCAGCCTGTGGGTGCGGGACGCCGCGAGCCAGCGGAAGCAGCAGCGCACCGTGCATCTGCCCGCCGAGTACGTCGCCGAGCACGCGCACCTGGCCTACGCCGCGACCGCCTACGGCGTCCAGGGCATGACTGCCCCCGCGTCGCACACCGTCCTGTCGGACGCGCTCGACGCGGCCGGCGTCTACGTCGGCCTCACCCGCGGGCAGGAGGAGAACAGGCTGCACGTCGTCGCCGCGGACCTCGGGGACGCGCGCGAGCAGTTCCAGGCCGCGCTCGAGCGGGACCGCGCCGACCGCGGACTGCGCGAGGCCACCGAGCGGGCGCAGGCCGCCGTCGCGGGCATCGTCGCGGACGGGCCGGTGCGCGTCGTGAACGCCGAGCGCACCCGACTGCGGCAGAGCATCGAGCAGGCCGAGCGCCAGGCGGCACGGTGGGCGGAGGCGGCCGAGGCGATGGAGCGCCAGTCGGCCGCGCACCGCGTCGAGGCCGAGGCGCTGCTGGCCGAGGTCGAGGCCGCCGCCCAGCAGGTCGAGGCGGCACGGGCCGAGGCCGTCCCGCCGCTGGTCGAGCAGGCCGGCACGGACGCCGCCGCGGTCCTCGCGGTCAGGGAGCGCCACGAGACGGCGATCGCCGCCAGGAGCCGTGCCGGGGCGCTGAGGCGTCGGAGCGCCGACCGGGCGCTGACCGAGGCCGAGCGCCAGCGCCACGAGGCCGAGCACCTGACCCGGCAGCGGTGGGGCTCGATCCCGCGTACGCCGGAGCAGGCGCCGGCGTGGGCGCAGGCGGCGGCCGAGCAACAGGCCGAGGCCGACCCGCGGCTGGCCGACGCCATGCGCACGCACGCGCAGGCCCGGCAGGAGCAGCGCCGTGCCGGGGACCGGCAGGAGCGGCAGCGGGCCATGCTGCACACGCGGCTGTTCAGCAAGCCGTACAGCACCGGCAGCCCGCGCCGCCAGGCCGAGAGCGCCCAGCAGCAGGCCGAGGCGCTGCGACGCCAGCTCGCGGAGCTGGAAGCCCTGCCGGTCGCCGAGGCCGCAGCCCAGGTCGAGGCCCGAGCCGAGGCCGAGCGCGTCGCAGCCGAGGCCCTGGCGCGGCGTGCCGCAGAGCTGCACGACTTCACCCGCGACCAGCACCGTCCGAGCCCGAGCAGCGGACCCGACTTCGGGCCGAGCCTGTAGCGACGCGCTCGGGGGCAAGTGCGCGCCGCTCCCCCGACGACTACCCGCGGCGGCCCGGCGGGAGCAGTCCGCGCGAGCGGGTGCGCACGAGCCAGCCCTGCGCGGTGGCGTGGGCGACGCCGTTGATCTTCGCCATCGTGACAGCAGGCGCCGCGTCCCCCTGCGCCGAGAGCTTGCCGTACTGGAGGGCGACCAGCTCGTAGAAGTCGGGCGTGCGCTTCGGGTTCCCGAGCGGCTTGAGCAGATCCCGCTCGCTGATCTTCCGGCCGGAGGGCAGCACGATCTTCCCGCCGGTGATGGTCACCGTGCGCTTCATGGCGAACAGGCGCTCGTTGATCGCCGCCTCGATGCGCGCGGTCGGCAGGGTGCGGAGGTCTTGGCTGGACACGGGATCGCCCGGCCGCCACGGGAGGTAGACGACGCCGGTGATGCGCACCTCCTCGGGCACGGCGAACTGCTGGCGCTGGAGCCGGATGAACACGCGGGTCGCCGTGGCTGTGTGCTCGATGTAGCGCCAGCGGCCGTCGATCGTCTCGTTCTGCTCCGAGTCGAGCTGCGCCTGCCGGTCGGCCTCGGTCGTCACCTGATCGTTGTAGCCCAGGATCGCGTCGATCTGCGCGCTGGCGTCGTCGTCGCGCTCGCCGGGGAACCGGCTCGGCAGATGCCAGCCGTCCGGCAGGTCGGCCGAGACGATCAGGCCGTCATAGGACTGATCGCCGGGTCTGCGCGGGGCTGCGGTCACATCCCGAGTGTACCGAGCGACACGAGCAACTAAAACTCTTGCTGTGATTGGCGTGTTGTGGTCTAATCTAAGACGACAGCAGCAATCGCGGCTGTGATCGTAGATGCGAAGGAGGCCGTGATGGGTCAGAGCGCATCGCCCCTCGACGCTCGGGAGCCCGAGCGCCTGTTCTACTCCGAGGAGGAGACAGCGGCGCTGCTCGGCATCCACCGCACGACCCTGCGCACCCTCGCCCTGGAGGGCCAGGCCCCGGTGGAGCCGATTCGGCTCACCCGGCACAAGCGCGTCTACCGCCGCATCGACGTGCAGCGCCTCGCGGGGCTGGAGCAGTAGGAGCCAGTCATGGGAAGCATCGAGTCCTACGACACGGCCAAGGGCCGTCGCTACCGGGCGCTCTACCGACGCCCGGACAAGAAGCAGACGCAGAAGCGCGGCTTCACCACCAAGAAGGCCGCCGAGCTGTTCCTGGCGACCACGGAGGTCGACATCGCCCAGGGCCGCTACCTCGACCCGTCGCGTGCGCGGGTGACCGTGGCCGAATGGCTCCAGACCTGGATCGCCGCCCGCGGCGACCTCCGGGCGACGACCCGCAGCCGGGTCGAGAACATCATCGCCAAGCACATCGTCCCCGAGTTGGGGAAGATCCCGATCGGCGACCTCACCCGCCTGCGGGTGCAGGAGTGGGCCTCGGCCCTCCCCGGTGCCCCGGCGACCGTCCGCAAGATCGTCAACGTCCTCTCCGGTTCGCTCCGATTCGCGGTCGAGGACGAGCGCCTGCCGTCCAACCCCGCCGCCCGGCTCAAACTCCCCAAGCCCACCAAGTCCCGCAAGCGGTATCTGTCCCACAATCAGGTCGCCGCGCTCGCCCAGGCCATTGACGAGATGAAGGATGGGCGCGAGTACGGCTACGGCCTCGTCGTCCTCGTGCTCGCCTACTGCGGCCTGCGCTGGGGCGAGCTGTCCGGGCTCCGCATCCGTGACCTCGACCTCGACGCGAAGCACCCGCGCCTCACCGTCGAGCAGACCGTCGTGGCCGACAAGGGCTACCAGCGCATCGAGCCGCCGAAGGACTACGAGCACCGCAGTATCCCGATCCCGGCGTTCCTCGTCGGGCTGCTCCGCGCGCAGATCGCCGGGCGCCCGGCCTACGCCCCGGTGTTCTACGGCATCCGCACCGGCACCTGGCTTCGCAACCACGTCTACCGGGTCGGCTGGTTCGACACCGCGGCCGAGGCGGTCGGGATCAAGGGCCTCACCCCGCACGAGCTGCGGCACACCGCTGCCTCGCTCGCCGTCAGCGCCGGCGCGAACGTGAAGGCCGTCCAGCGGATGCTCGGGCACGCCTCGGCCGCGGTGACCCTCGACGTGTACGCCGACCTGTTCGATGACGACCTGGACGGTGTTGCCACGGCGCTGAACCTCGCGGCCATGCAATCAGATGTTGCCAATCTGTTGCCAAAAGCGGCATAGCGCCCGTTCGAGCCTTTCGGCAGGAACAAGAAAACCCCCGGCTGACCGGGGGTCTTCTTGTTGGTGACCCCAGCGGGATTCGAACCCGCGTTACCGCCGTGAGAGGGCGGCGTACTAGGCCGCTATACGATGGGGCCGCAAGACAACCGTTCGATTATGCCATGCATCCGAAGGCCCGGCCAAATCGACGCGACGCCGCCGCGGGCTTGCCTCGACCCGGCCCCCGAGGGTTGACTCGAGGTATGCGAGTCACCAAGCACGAGCACGCTGCCCTGACGATCCGCGACTCCGGAAAGACGCTGGTCATCGACCCGGGGTCGTTCACCGATCCGCTGCCGGATGACGGGGATGTCGTGGCCATTGTGCTCACGCACGAGCATCCCGACCACTGGACCCCGGAGCACCTGCGGCGCATCCTCGCTCACGCTCCGAAGGCGCAGATCATCGGCCCCGCCGGGCTCGCCGAGGCCGCAGCGGGGTTCGACGTCCGGGTCGCCGCACCCGGCGACAACATCATTGTCGGCCCCTTCGATCTGGAGTTCTTCGGTGGGCGCCACGCGGTCATCCACGACTCGATCCCCGTCATCGACAACATCGGTGTGCTGGTCAACGACCGCCTCTATTACCCAGGCGATTCGTACGACGTGCCCGAGGGTCGGGATGTGAAGCTGCTGGCCGCTCCGGTCGGCGCGCCCTGGTTGAAGATCGGCGACGCGATGGACTTCGTGCTGGCCGTCGCGCCGCGGCTGTGCTTCGGCACCCACGACATGACGCTCTCGATCATCGGCCGCACGATGGGGCGTCAGCGACTGCGATGGGCGACCGAACAGGGCGGTGGCGAGTTCCTCGAGCTGGATGCCGGAGCCTCGGTCGACATCTGACGGTGCCGTCTGGGCTCAGCTGTCGCTGACGTCGGGTCCGCTCTCCGCGGGCTCGCGCACCCAGATCTCGACGACATCTCCGCGCGCGACGAAGCGCACGACGCCTCCCTCGTCCAGAGGCGCCGCCAGCGGCATCGGGATGTCGGGATTCACCCGGAAGTCGACGACGGGATCCAACGGGTCCGGCGCACAGCTCCCGTTCCCCCACAATTCTCCCCACACGACGATCAGACACCGCGCACCCGCAGCGTTGGTGCCGGTCCACATCGTCACGCCCTGCACCTGTTCGTACTGCTGAAGCGTGCCGGCATCCACCTCGAGGGCGCGCTCAGCCTGCCGAATCCAGGCTTCGGTGGGATCGACCGGAGCATCAGGGTCGATCGCAGCGATGATGTCGGGCCGAGCAGTCCACACAGCGGGGAGCGCGAGTCCGAGCCCGAGCCCCACCGCGAGCGCGGCCCCAGCAGCGAGGAATACACCCGGATGCCGCCACCACGCTGACCGCGGCGTCGGCAGCAACGGCTCCGACGACTGCGGATCGTTCCCGGCGGATGCGTTCGCGTCGGATGCAGCGAGCGTCCCCCGGCAGCCGACGGGACCGGACCGGTTGCGGTGTCGGTGTCCGCCGTCTCCTCGCTGGAGGCCTGCGGGTCGGCGCCGCGCACGAGCGCCTCCAGCTCGGCCAGCCGCGCCGCCGCCTGCGGATCCGTCGCGATATCGGCGCCCGGCCCATACGCTCGCTCCCGGAGCGCGGCCAGCTCGCGACCAAGATCCGTCGGCAACGTCGCGCTCATGGCTCCCATTATCGAGCCGGCGCACGGGCCCGGGGCCGGTCGCGCAGGACGGCGACGGCGCAGCGTTCAGCCGCGGCAGCCATAGAACGCTCATAGGATGCCGAAAGCGCACGCCTCACAGCGATCCCTACCGTCGGGGTCATGCTCACCGATGCTCGCCCGCTGCCACCGGCATCCGCCCCGTTTCCCGCGCCTTCCCTCGAAGGTCGGAAGCCCTCCCCCTGGGGATTTCGATTCGGGCTCGCCGCGCTCGCGCTGGCAACCGCACTCCTGACGGTGTGGGCGATCGATTCGGCATCCGAATCCGACTACTACGCGGCAATCGCCGTTTCGATGAGCCAGAGCCCGGCGAATTTCTTCTTTGGCGCGTTCGATCCGGCGGGAACTGTCACCCTCGACAAGATCCCTGGTGCCTTCTGGATCCCCGCGCTCTTTGTCGCCGTGTTCGGGTACGCGACGTGGACTGTCGTGCTGCCCAACGCACTCGCGGCCGTGGTGACCGTCGTCATCGTGGCGGTCACGGGTCGCCGGCTCGTGTCGCCGACGGCGGGACTTGTCGCGGGTGCTGTCGCGGCGACGACCCCGATCCTCATCGCCGTGTCGCGCTCCAACCAACCCGAGACGTTCTTCGTCCTCAGTTTGGCCCTCGTCGCCTGGGCCGCAACGCGGGCACTCACGCAGCGAAGCCTCGGGTGGCTCATCACGTCCGGGCTGTTCATCGCGCTCGCGTTCCAGATGTACATGCTCGTCGCGTGGGCGGTGTGGCCGGCGCTGGCGCTGGCCTACCTGGTCACCGCCCAGCCTGTCGTGCGGCGACTCTGGCATATCGCTGTCGCCGGAACCATGAGCGTTGCGGCATCGCTGAGCTGGATCGTCATCGTCTCGCTCATTCCCGCCGACGCAAGACCGTACATCGGCAGCACTCTCAGCAACAATCCGTGGGAGATGGTCTTCGGCTACAACGGTCTCGGTCGCTTTTCGGCGACAGCAAACTCGAGCGACTACCTGTCATTCAGCCCGCCCTTCTCCGGGGACCCCAGCGCGGTGCGGCTGTTCACCGAACAGCTCGCGGGGCAGATCGCCTGGCTGCTGCCAGCGGCAGTCCTCGCCGCGGTCGTGCTGTGGATGCTCCGCTTCTCGCGGCCGGTCACGGTGTTGCTCGGCGCGTGGCTGGTGGTCTTTGCGGCAATGTTCTCGGCGGTCGACGGAATGCACCAGTTCTATACCGCGGCGCTCGCCATCCCGGTCGCCCTGCTGGTGGGTCTCGCGTTCGGTGTCGCACGGCGTCACGGCATCCTGTGGCCGCAGGTCTCACTCATCGCCGTCGCGGCCGTCACCGCGGTGCTGATCTCACTGTGGTACCCCGGCTACTCCCCTGTCATCTCGCTGATTCAGGCGGCGGTCGGAGCTGCAGCCATCCTGCTGCTGTTCGCGGAAAGGACGCGGCCAGGCGCGGGGCAGCGGTGGATCCCGCGGTGGACGACCGCGCTGCTCGCGACAATCGCGCTGGTGCTCACGCCGGCAGTCTGGTCGGCAGTGACGGTTGCCAACCCGAGCAACATCAACCCGGTCGCCGGCGGCGTCTCCGATACGGGCGGGGGCCCGGGGGTGCGGGCGGCGGACTCGGGGGCGCGCCAGGGCAGGCCGGCGGGCTCGGCGGGGCGCCCGGTGCGAACTCCTCAGGACCGGGACAGGGCAACGCCCCGGACAGGGGGCAGGACCCGGCGCGGGCCAGGTCGGTGCGGCGCCCGGTCAACCCGCCAACACCGGACCGGGAGGGGCAGCTGCCGACGCCGGCGGTGCGGCATCCAGCGAGTTCGTTGCCTGGCTCCGCGAGAACCAGGGCGGCGCCGATTACCTGATCGCCACGTTCGGCGCGCAAAGCGCGGCAGGCATCATCCTCGCGACCGATGGTGGATCGGTGCTGCCCATCGGCGGTTTCAACGGCAACGACCAGGTACCGACCCTGGAGGACTTCGAAGCGCTCGTGGCCGACGGCAGCCTGCGCTACGTCCTGGGCACCGGAATGGCCGGTCGCGGGGCGAGCACTCCGTCGGGCGGCACATCGACGACCTCGGCGCAGATCCGCGAGTGGGTCGAAGACACCTGCCAGACGGTGACGGATGCCCCGGGAGGCGTCGTATACGACTGCGCACCCTGAGCGCTGCCTCGGACGGATGCCGAGACTAGGCTCGAACCGGAGCCGGCAGGCGCCTGTCGATCGACGAGGAGTGAGCGTGGCTGAGAGAACCGATCCGCGAGTTGCGGTGTATCTGGACTTCGACAACATCGTGATGTCCTGGTACGACACGGTGCACGGACGCAATGCCTACGGCCGCGACCGCCAGCGCATCGCCGCCGATCCGACCGAACCCGAGATCGCCGAGCGTCTGGCGGCAGCGACCGTGGACCTCGGCGCGATCATCGACTACGCGGCATCCTTCGGCACGCTCGTTCTCACCCGCGCCTACGCGGACTGGTCGTCCCCCGTCAACGCTGAATACCGCACGCAGCTGGTCGCCCGAGCCGTCGATCTCGTGCAGCTGTTCCCCGCAGCCGCGTACGCGAAGAACGGCGCCGACATCCGTCTCGCGGTCGACACGGTGGAAGATATGTTCCGCCTCCCCGACCTCAGCCACGTCGTGATCGTCGCCGGAGACTCCGACTACGTCCCCCTCGCGCAGCGGTGCAAGCGGCTCGGTCGCTATGTCGTGGGCGTCGGGGTCGCCGGCTCCAGCGCCCGGTCGCTTGCTGCCGCGTGTGACCGCTTCGACACGTATGACGCGCTGCCGGGCATCGAGCGCGAGCCGGTCAAGGATGCCGAAACCGCGGTGGCCGCCAAGACCCGTCGCAGCCGCAAGAAGGCTGCCGATCCCGGGGCCGAGCTGCTCGAACGCGCGCTGCGATTGGAGGGTGATCGCGAGGGCACAGAGTGGCAGCACGCGAACGTCGTCAAGAGCCTCATTACGCGGCTCGATCCCGGCTTCAGCGAGCGTGCCCTGGGCTTTCGCAGCTTCACCGATTTCATCAAGGCGCACCCCAAGGTCGCCGAGATCGACGAGACCGAGAACATCGTGCAGATCCGTCTGGCGGCCGGGACCCGCTGACACCAGATGCGCCCCGGCCGCGCGCGGCCGCCGGGTACGAGCGTTTGCATTCCGCCGCGGCGGTGGCATACTTGTGGCGCGCTCCCGCGGCCCTGCCGCACGTGAGAGGGAGTGAACGGTAAGGAAGAGACATGACAGGTTCGGGCCTCAGCATCCCCCGCTGACCGGACCTCGATTCCTTCCTCTGCGCATCGCGGATCCCGCGTCAGCCCACCCCTGACTTGATCAGGAACTGACACGATCTGGAGTTCCGCATGCCTGCCCCCACGCCCGCCGTCGTTCTGCACGACCTCACCTTCGCCTGGCCCGATGGCACGCGCGTCATCGACCGCGTGTCCGGCTCCTTCGCCCGAGGCTCGACGGGTCTTGTCGGCCTCAACGGCGTCGGCAAGTCCACCCTGCTGCGCCTCATCGCGGGCGAGCTCACTCCGACATCCGGCTCGGTGCACACCGCCGGACTCGTCGACTACCTGCCGCAGCGCGCGGATGCCACACCCAACGACACCGTGATCGATCTGCTCGGCATCCGCGCTGTCGATGACGCGATATCCGCCGTCGAGCGGGGCGAGATCGATCCCGGACTCTTCGACACGATCGGTACCGACTGGGACGTCGCCGAACGCGCGAGTGCGGCACTGAGCGCGGCGGGCCTCGACATCGACGACCTCGAACGGCCTGCCACCTCACTCTCGGGTGGTGAGGCGATGACCGCGGCGCTCATCGGGGTGAAGCTCCGCCGCGCCGACATCGCTCTCCTCGACGAACCGACCAACAACCTTGATGCCGCCGGGCGCGCACGCGTCCACGACCTCGTGGGCGGGTGGGGCGGCCCGGTGATCGTCGTCAGCCACGACCTCGAGCTGCTGGAACGGATGCAGGACACGGCTGAGCTACGAGCCGGTGCCCTCTCCGTGTATGGCGGCCCGTACAGCGCGTGGCGCGAGCAGGTTGCCGCGGAACAGGAGGCTGCGGAGCGGGCCGTGCGGGCGGCCGAACACGAGGTGCGCGTCGAGAAGCGGCAACGGATCGCGGCGGCCGAACGCGTCGCTCACAGCGAGCGGCAGGGCCGGAAGGATGCCGCGAACCGCAGATTCGTCCCCGCGGCGATCAATGACCGGCGCAACTCCGCCGAAAAGGCGCAGGGTGCCCGACGCGCGGTGCTCGATGACCGGATGCACGCAGCGCAGCGCTCACTACAGGAGGCGGAGTCCCGCATCCGTGATGACGATCGGATACTGATTCAGCTGCCCGATCCCGCGGTGCCCGCAGGCAAGAGGATCGCGGAACTGACCGGATCGGACGGACGGACAGTCGTCATCCAGGGCCCGGAACGCGTTGCGCTCACTGGCGCGAACGGTGTCGGAAAGACAACCCTTGTGCGTTCACTCGTATCGGGCGTTCCCCCGCGCGTGGACACGCCACGGCCGTGGCGCACGTCGAGGGAATCGGGATGCTCTCGCAGCGGCTCGAGAACCTCGACGAACGGGAGACCGTGATCGAGAACGTCGCACGCTACGCCCCACATCTGCCCCGCGCGGACCTGCGCAATCAGCTCGCCCGGCTCCTCGTGCGGGGCGCCATGGTGGATCGCCCCGTAGCGACTCTCTCCGGCGGTGAGCGGTTTCGCGCCGCGCTCGCTCAGGTGCTGCTCGCCGACCCACCCCGGCAGCTTCTCGTGCTCGATGAGCCGACGAACAACCTCGACCTGCGCACGGTCGATCAACTCGTCGATGCGCTCGGCGCCTACCGTGGCGCGATGATCGTCGTCAGCCACGATCGCGGCTTTCTCGCAAGACTGGGGCTGGATGCCGAACTCGACCTCAATGCCGACGGTCTGCTCCGTCGCGTGATGTGAGGGATCGCTCAACCGCTCTACGACGCACGATCGAAGGGCTTAGACCGTGTGTCGAGGCCATCGGCGCGTGAACCACAGCAGCGCCCACACGAGCAGTCCGATGCCCGGCACAAGGATCAGGATCAGCGACCAGATCACCTTCTCAATGGTCATCAGCTGATCGGAACGGATCGTGACGGTCAACGCCCAGATCGAGAGCGCGTACATCGCGAGCACGGCGACGAGAATGAGCAGGTGTGATGAGCTGAACACTTCGGGCCCCGATTCCTGAAGGTGAGACGCCCGGCATCATGGTGGAGCGCGGACGGTGATCTCGTTCCAGACTATGCTCCCGCGTCGGCGTCGTCCGCCGCCTCCCACAGCTCGATCGGGAGGCCCTCGGGGTCGGTGACGCGCACGAACCGGCCGTACTCCGTCTCCCACTCATCTCGTCGCTCGACATCGATACCGGCAGCGTCGAAACGCCGGATCAGCTCGTCAAGGCCGGTCACCCGAAAGTTGAGCATGAACGGTTGCTCCGCCGGGAAATAGTCGCTGTCCGCCGGGAACGGCGCGAACACCGTCATCCCAGCATCCTGCTGCCAGACGGATGCGTCCCCCTCGGCTCCTGCCTCGATACCGAGGTACTCGCGGTACCACGCGGCACGCACCTGCGGATCCCGACTACGAAAGAAGACCCCACCGATTCCCGTCACGCCCATGAGGTGGAGTGTATCGGCGCACGGCCGACACTAGACGGGTTCGGTCGTGCGAATCGGACCGCAGAGGACGCACGACCATGCGACCAGGAAGCGCTCATCGTCGAGGATCTCGAAGTTCAGGCGGTCGCCGCAGGTCGGGCACTCCCAGGTCTGCGGCGCACGGTCGCTCACGCTCGCTCTCAGACTAGGTCGCCGCAGGTCGGGCACTCCCAGGTCTGCGGCGCACGGTCGCTCACGCCCTCAGACTATGCCGGGAGGCGCGCATCGGCGCCCTATCAGCGGCGGATGATCGGCATCCAGAGCTCCGTCGTCGCTGTGCTGAAATCGTCGGCGCGATCGAGCACCGCCACGATCGAGGGCCCGGGCCGGAGCTGCCACGGGTTGGCGGGGAACCAGTCGGTTGCCGACGCCGCGTAAGCCTCCTGGAGCGCCGCCGGGTATGCGCCCGACGTGCGAAAGACGACCCACTCCCCCGCCTCGACCTCGATGACATCGAGGTCGTCGGGCACAGATGTGGCGTCGTCGACCGCGACTCCGTGGAGGTAGGCGAGTTCGCTCCCCTCGACGTAGTCGGGGTCAACGCCGTCGCTCACCTGTAGCAGACCGGCAGGCTCCGTGGAGCTGAGTTCCTTGAGGCGCGCGTGCTCGGTCGCGGGGAGTGAGGCGATGTACCCCTGGATGTGGAGATTGACGCCCTCGTGAATGAGAGGGACTCGGGCAGCGTATCCGACCAGCCGGAAAGCGGGGTGGTCGAGAATGCGCGTGTCCATGGTGGTGTTCCCTTCGACGGTCAGGCGGAGCCTGAGTTTCGGTTGCGAGCGAAGGGGGCCGCCGTTTCCGCGAACCTGAGCCGGCGTCGATCCATGCACCGCGCGGAATGCGCGACCGAAAGCCTCGGTCGACCCGTATCCGAACCGCACGGCGACCTCGAGCATCGGAGCCCCCGCGACGACCTCTGCCGCAGCGACTGTCATCCGCCGC
Organism: Microbacterium schleiferi; assembly: GCF_015565955.1. NCBI lineage: Bacteria > Bacillati > Actinomycetota > Actinomycetes > Micrococcales > Microbacteriaceae > Microbacterium > Microbacterium schleiferi. The sequence goes on from NZ_CP064760.1 coordinate 1,991,620, forward strand.
CGACGCACGTACTCCGACAGCGGCATCCCGGTCAGCGCCGAGAACATCCGGCGCAGGTGATACTCGGTCACGCCCAGTTCCCGGGCGACCCGGGCGACATCGAGCTCGTCGGACAGGTTGTCGTCGACGATCTCGATCAGCCGGTTGAGTTCCGCGATCATGGGGCCTCCTTCGACATCCAGCCTGCGCGGCTCGGGATCTGTGTACCCGATCGATCCTGTCCGATCTGATCAGATCCACCGTGCACGACGGGGACTTCTGGCCGGTGTCACGGCGCCCCGGTGGGACGAGGATGAGCTCATGGATGCCGAGCGCGAGGCTCGCGTGGAACTGTGGTGGCTTCCGGTCGGGGCCGGAGGCACGATCGTGGCTCACACGAGCCGATGGTGGGAGCAGCTTCGGGCCTACCGCGAGCGCAGGCCGCCTCGGCAGCTGCTGCACGCGGCGCTCGAACTGTTCACCGGCGACCAGCGGTACGTCATCGAGATGATGCCGCAGTGGGGCCAGCCACCAGAAGCATCCGGCGTCGTTGCGACGGGGCCCGTCGGACTGCGCATGCTCGGACGGTTCCGGATGTTCCGGTACCAGGTGCGGGCGTGGCCGCAGGGGATTCTCCCCGATCGCGAGTACGCCGTCGCAGCGCCCACCGTCATCCCGCTGAGCCCAGCGCAGGCTCGCACGCTGCTCGACACTCTTCACACCGTCCCGATCCACACCTGGGGCCGCTCCCTGGCTCCGAGCGGGGACATGTGGAACAGCAACTCGCTGGTTGCTTGGATCCTCTGCCAGGTTGGGATCGACGCGACGACGATCACTCCCCCGGTCGGCGGCGACGCGCCCGGGTGGGCGGCGGGAGTCGTCGCTGCGACGCTGCACCGGCAATCGGATGCCGTGGGGCGACGCGTCTGATGGGCTTCTCTCCCCTCGGCCTCGCCGTCGCGCTGGCCATCCTCCTCCCGAATCTGCTGCTGATCTGGTTCCCACCAGCCGAGCCGTGGCCTGCGGTGCGCGTGCCCTGGCTGCTCACCGCATTCGAGCGGGCGGGGCAGGCTCTCTGCCTTGTCGTGCCGGCGATCACCGTGCCCGGCCCTCTGGTCTGGTGGTGGCTCGTCGCCGTTGCCGCGGCGATCGCGGGCTATTACGGGTCATGGGTGCGGTATCTCGTCCGGGGACGCTCGCTGCGCGCCCTGTATGGTCCGATCGGGCCCGTTCCCGTACCGATGGCGATCCTTCCGGTCGCGGCGTTCCTCACGGCAGCGGCTTGGCTCAGCAACCCCTGGCTCGCAGCGGCGGCCGTGGTTCTCGGAGTCGGGCACATCCCGGCATCCGTCATCATCGCCAGGGTTGTTGACGCACGATGAGTCCGGCGCTCAGGCCAACGCTGACCCCGGCGACGTCAATCGATGCCGTTGTGAGGTGACCGACGCTCGACGAGGATCGTGTCGCGCCACTGCCCGGAATGAGGACCACGCAGCGAGCGCGCGATCCGTTCCCGGCGGCCGACGACCCGGAAGCCACTGCGCTCATGCAGGCGAAGGCTCGCGACGTTCTCAGGAAAGATGCTCGACTGAATCATCCAGAATCCAGCGGCATCGGCATCCGCCACAAAGCGCTGGAGCAACATGCCCCCGATTCCTCTGCCGTGGTGTTCCGGAGCAACGTAGACAGAGTGCTCGATGACCCCGCGATATGCGGCACGCGCCGAGACCGGTGACGCCGCTGCCCAGCCCACGACCGCACCGGCCTCATCGACGGCGACCAGGCGCGGCTCTCGGATCTTCCCGGCATCGAACCCCACCCAGTCAGGAGTCGAGGTCTCGAAGGTCGCGTCGCCGCCGTCGATGCCCGCGGCGAAGATCCGCTCGACGCTCGCCCAATCCGCCGCCGTCAGGGGCCGCACGGCCACGCTCAACAGCAGGACCCCGAGCCTGCGGCATCCGTCGAGCACACGCCCGTCGCCGGGAGGGTCAACTGCACCGCGGATGCCGACGCCAGGTCACCGGCGAGCCACGCGGCGATCGAGCGCACCTGCTCGTATCCGGTAGCCAACAGGAACGTGGGCGCCCGTCCGTACGACTTCATCCCGACGATGAAGAACCCGCGCTCCGGATGCTGCAGCTCGGCGAACCCGTGCGGGGGCACGGTGCCACACGAGTGCACGTTGGGGTCGATGAGGGGCGCGAGGCGCCGGGGCGCTTCGACGACCTCATCGAGCTCCAGGCGGATCTCGCGCAGCATCCCGAGGTCGGGGCGGAATCCGGTCGCGTTGACGACGAGATTGGTCTCGTGCTCGGCAGGCTCACCGTCGCGAGTGCCGATCAACCGGATGCCCCCATCCGTCGGTTCGGCACGCGCGATGCGGAACGAGTCGATGAGCTCGATCCGGCCGGACGCGACAAGCTCGTCGGTGCGAGCGCCGAGACGTGCACGACCCGGAAGCTCGTCGGCCTCGGATGCCGTGACGCGCGTGGCCGAGGGCGTACGCAGCATCCAGGTGATGCGGGTGCCGGGCTCCTGGTCAGCGAGATCCGCCAGCGCCAGCAGGGTGTTCGCGGCCGAGTGCCCTGCGCCGACGACCGTCGTGTGCCGCCCCGCGAAGAGGTGACGGTCGGCGCCGGCGACATCGGGGAGGGCGTGCACCACCCGATCGGCGACGCTCGATCCGCCCCGCAGCTCGAGCCCAGATGCGGCGAGCGGGTTCGGGGTCTCGTAGGTGCCGGAGGCGTCGATCACCGCTCGGGCGCGCAGCTGCGCCGACTCACCCCCGGCATCCTGGATCTGCACGAGGAAGGGCACCCGGTGGCGACCGTCCGTGCGGGTTCGGTCGATCCCGTCCTTCCCGACCGCGGTTGCCCGCGTGCCGAGGCGAATCCGCGACGCAAGCGGATCGAGGGCGGCGAGGGGCTCGAGGTATTCGTCCACGAGCTCCTGGCCTGTGGGCATGCGGTCGAGGTCACCGGGCGGGGTCCATCCGGCGTCCTCCAGCAGACGCCGCGCCGCGGGATCGATGAGGTGTTGCCACGACGAGAAGAGGCGGGTGTGACCCCACAGCCGGATCGAGGACGCGATCCTCTCCCCCGCCTCGAGCACGACGACATCAATCCCTCGGTCGAGCAGATGCGCGGCGGCAGCAAGCCCCACGGGCCCCGCGCCGATGACGACGACGGGAAGGGTGACGAGCTGGTCGTCGACGGCAGGGCGCGGGCTGAGATCAAGCAGGGTCACGGAGGCCTCCAGGCGTTCTCAAGCAGGTGTCGAACGTCAGTATGCGGGCCTATATCGATATCTGTCAATATTGACTATTATCGATGCATGACCGCTCTCGACGTCCTTCCCTCGATGAGCCCTTCGGCGTGCTGCGCGCCCCTGGCCGAGGCTCCGCTCTCGCGCGAGGATGCCGAGGAGCTCGCATCCGCATTGAAGGCGCTCGCCGACCCTGCGCGACTGCGCCTCCTGTCGATCGTCGCGGCGAGCGAGGAGCAGGAAGCGTGCGTCTGCGACCTGATCGAGCCGATCGGGCTTGCGCAGCCGACCGTGTCGCACCACCTCAAGGTGCTCACCGATGCGGGGTTCCTCACCCGCTCCAAGCGGGGCACGTGGGCGTACTTCCGCCTCGTGCCCAGCGCACTCGAGCGCGTCGCGGAGTTCGTGCGCCCCGCCTAGCGCCAGCTCTCGCCTCAGGCGCGGTCGTGAAGGGTGATCTGGTAGCCGTCCGGGTCGGCGAAGGCGAAGGTACGCCCGAAGGGGCCGTCGACGGGAGCCGCGACGATCGTGTGACCGTCGGCGGCGAGCGCGTCGTGAATCTGCTGGGCGTCAGGTGCGTGCATCCAGACCGCGATTCCCAGACCCGGCTGCGGCGCTGACGCGAGGTCGGTACCCGGCAACGGCTCGCGAAGTGCGAAGGCGATCGTGTCCGATTCGAAGACCACGGCGTGCGGGGGGCCTGCGGGCGAGCGCACGAGTCCGAGGTAGCGCTCGTAGAACGCCTGGGATGCAGCGAGGTCGCTCACTTGCAGGGAGATGAAGTCGGGACCGGAAACAGACATGATGAGACCTTTCTTGGTGTCAGTTTTCTGACATTCATTCTATGTCAGACTGCTGACATGAGCAACGAAGGCGGCATCCATCTCGACACCTCGCTCGGATACCTGGTGAAGGAGGCCTCGAACACCCTGCGTGCGGCAATGGAAGAGGTGCTCCGTCCCTTAGGGATGACGATCACGCACTACTCCTGTCTCGAGTTGCTCGCCCAGCGGCCGGGGCTGTCGAATTCCGACCTGGCGCGCGGTGCTTTCGTCACCCGCCAGTCGATGAACGTGCTCCTGAAGGCGCTCGAGAGCGAGGGCTACGTCACCAGACCCGCCCAGCCGCCTGTCGGAAGGGTTCTCCCCACGCGCCTGACGCCGCTCGGTGAGGAGCGCCTCGCGCAGGCATCCACGGCGGTGCGTGCCGTCGAGCAGCGGATGCTCTCGGACCTCAGCGACGACGATCAGGATGCCGCCCTCCGCATCCTGCGAAGCATGGTGCGGTCTCTCCAAGAGGTGTGAGGGACTCTGCCCAGCTGATGTCAGCGGGAGAGGCGACAGAATGAGGTCGTGAACGCGATGCTCTGGGATCAGCACACGTGCCTCGAGGTGAGCATCTCTGCTGACGTCCAGGAACTGGCGCGGTACACCCGGCCCGGCGGCGCGCTCCTCTCCGTCAACGTCGGCTACTCGCCCCATTCACTGACTGACACCCTCCGAACAGCCGCGCACTTCACGGCGCAGATCTCCGGGATACCCGGTCTGGAGCGAGCAACACGCCTGGAGGACGTCGACCGCATCGTCGCCGGTGGCCACCTCGCGATCGTGTTCGATCTCGAGGACGCCGGCCCGCTCGATGGCAGCCTCGAAAATCTCACCCTGCTCCACGACGCCGGTGTCCGCACGCTCGCCCCGACCTATAACTTCGCCAACAAGGCAGGGCACGGATGCCTGGATCCGGTCGACATGGGCCTGACGGCGTGGGGGCGCGATCTGGTCTCCGAGCTGAACGAGATCGGAATCGTGCCCGACGGATCCCACGGCAGCATCCGCACCGGACTCGACCTGTGCGAGGTCTCCTCCCGCCCGATCATCTACAGCCACTCATGCATGCGCGCCGTGTGGGACCATCCGCGCAACATCACCGACGAGCAGGCTCGTGCGTGCGCCGACACGGGTGGGGTCGTGGGAATCACGGGCGTCGGGATCTTCCTCGGACCCAACACGCCAACGCTCGAGGCGATGATCGCGCACATCGAGTACGCGGTCGAGCTGGTCGGTATCGAGCATGTCGGAGTCAGCAGCGACTACTCCTTCGATCACGCCGACTTCCTCATCGAGATCCAGAACACGCCCGAGCGCTTTGATGAGAGCTACACCCGGTGGGGCCCGATTGAGTGGATGCCGCCCGAGCGGTTCCTCGGGCTCGCCGACGCACTGCAGAACCGCGGATGGCAGCGTGACGACATCACCGCCGTGCTTGGAGGCAACTTCCGTCGCGTCGCGGGCGCTTCCTGGGCGTAAGGACTCGAGTCTGCGGGGACACTGACCCGGCACGACGAGGTTGGCGCGAATCGTCAATCATCCGTCCTGGCGCCATCCCACGGCGCACGGGAACGTGGAAGCATGCCGAACCCGACAACAACCCACGAGCGACCGATGCCGATCTTGACGGCGATGCTGCGCGCGGGCGTGCGCAGCATCACGGTGCTCGCGTGCTCACTGACGGGGATCGCTGTCGTCGCGGCGTTCCTGCGCTCGGAGAACGCTGACGCATCCGCTGCGACCCTCGGACCCCTGACGAACATCACCACCGTCGAGGTGTGGGTAGCGGGAGCGGCGTTCGTGACCACACTCGCGCTCGCGCTCACCACCGGCGTGCTCACGTCGGCGCTCGCGGGACGCGATGACCGGCTCCTGGCACACCTGTCCACCTCCCCTACCCACCCTTTGGAGATAGAGAAATGACCACCCTGCAGAAGAAGTTCGGCGGAGCATCCGCCTCCATCGCGGCCGGCACTTTCGTGTTCGGACTGCTCCTGGCACTGACGATCCTGGGCGGCTACGTGACCGCCACCGATCCGAGCGTCGCCGTCGCACAACTCGTCGAGCACCAGCCCCTGCTGACGCTCTGGAACATCGTCATCACCATCCTTTTCGGCATCGCCATGGTGCCGCTTGCCATCGCCCTTCGTGACCGCACCGCCGGCACCCGCGGTGCTGGTCTCGGCCGCATCGCCGCCGCGTTCGGCCTCATGTGGGCAACCGTCATCATCGCCGCCGGCATGATCATCGGCGTCGGAATCACGACGATCGCGACCCTCACTGAGACGGATGCCGCCGCGGCCGAGACACTCTGGCTCGCCGTCGACACGATCGGCAACGGCCTCGGCGGCGGCAACGAAGTCATCGGTGCCGTGTGGGTCATCCTCGTGAGCCTCTCAGCATGGATGGGACGCGCCCTCCCCCGCTGGATCTCCGTCATCGGGCTTGTCGCAGGGCTCGCGGGCCTGGCGACGATGGTCCCGGGCCTCTCGGACGCGGGTTCTGTGTTCGGTCTCGCGATGATCGTGTGGTTCTCGCTCGTGGGCATCATGCTGTGGTACTTCCGACCCGCGCACGAGCGGCTGACATCCGCAGCGGCCCCGGTCGCGGCATCCGTCTGATCCTGAGCAGCGTGTTTGACACCGGCGGTGGCGCTCTCCACGATGGTGGGGTGCGTCACCGCCGCGTTGTCCTCGTCGTGTTCGACGACGTGCAGGGCCTCGATGTCTTCGGACCGTCGGATGTCTTCTACTTCGCAAACTGGGTCGCCGAGCAGGCCGGTGAGACCCACCCGCCCTACGAGGTCGAGATCGCCGCAGCGCAGCCGGGCCCGGTGCGAACCGCCGCCGGACCCGCGTTGTACGCGACGCGGGCGGTGAGCGACCCGGACCTCACGCCGGACGTCATGCTGGTGGCGGGAGGGTTGCACGTTGAGGCCGCGGCCGACGACCCCGTCTTCGTGGCCGACCTGGCGGCGCTGGCCTCTCGCAGCGGCGAAGTCGGCTCGATCTGCACGGGGGCGCTGCTTCTGGCCCGCGCAGGCCTGCTCGAGGGACGGACCGCGACGACCCACTGGGCTCTCGCCGACACGCTCGCGCACACGCATCCCAGTGTCGAGGTCGACGCCGACCGCATCTTCCACTACGACGGCGTCTGGACCTCGGCCGGTGTGACGGCCGGCATCGACCTCTCGCTCGAGATCGTCCGCACCCACCACGGCGGAGCGCTCGCCGCCGAGGTCGCCCGATGCCTCGTCGTGTATCTCCGCCGCGCCGGGGGCCAACAGCAGTTCTCCGCGCACTTGGCAGCACAGGCTTCGCAGCATCCGGATCTCGCCGATCTGCTCGCCTATATCGCCGACCATCCGGATGCCGATCTCACCGTCCGCGCGCTCGCCGATCGCGCTCACATGAGCGAGCGGAGCTTCCAGCGCCTGTTCACGACCGAGGTCGGGTCGAGTCCCGCGCGCTACGTCGAGCGGGTACGACTGGACGCCGCGCGCCGCCTGCTGGAGCTCACCGACGATGGCGTGGCCACGGTCGCGGGGCGGACCGGGTTCCGCAATGCCGAGACCCTGCACCGGTCGTTCAAGCGCGTGCTCGGGGTGACCCCGACGGAGTATCGAGACCGGTTCGCGCGGCCTGCATTGTAGGTCGCAGCCCGCTCATCAGAGGAGTGACGAATCCGCTCCGCTGGAGCCTGAGACCCGCGACCGGCCGCCGATCTCGACACCTCGGCGCTCGATGCCGTCCAGAACGATCCCGAGACCCGCCTCGAACGAGTCGCGAAAATCGTAGCCCGGCTGCATCACGTACTCGGCGGTGAAGCGCAAGAGCGACGGATACGCCTCCGCCGAGAGGGGTGCGATGATCTGGTCGCTGGCCTCGGCGAGATCACCCCCGCCGCCGCCAAGCGGCAAGGCGGCCTCCTGCAGCGCGAAGCCGTAGACGAAAGCGTCCACCACCACGAGGCCGTGCGCAACAACCGCGAGTGGAAACCCGGTGCTGAGCCACACGGACATCAGCGCCTCGTGATGGTCGAGGATGTCAGAGCCCGGCGTACGACGTGACTCCATGATGGGGATCGCCCAGGGGTGCCTGCGCAGAGCCTCTCGGAGCGAGCGAGCGCGGCTCGCGATCGCGTCCTTCCAGGGCACGTCCGTCGAGGGCCGTTCCACCTCGTCAAAGACGCGACCGACCATCCCGTCGACGATGTCGTCCTTGTTCTTGACGTAGTGGTAGATCGTCATCGGGCGCACACCGAGGTGGTCGGCCAGACGGCGGATGGTGAGGGGCTCAAGCCCGATATCGTCCGCCAGCGCCACCGCACCGTCGACGATCCGATCGCGGTCGAGCCCTCCACGCGCTTGTGGCCGTGACTGCGGCATCCTGCCTCCTTCTCTGCAGCGTCTTGACGGATCGTACTTAGTACGCCTATGGTTTACCTGAGTATCGTACTTAGTACGAAATGCGTCCACGTCGCGAGAGAAGAGATAGATGACCGAGAACAAGCGCTTCGCCGAGACCGCGAGCGACACGAACGTCCCCGCAGTGATGACAGCCGTTGTCCAGCGTGGCTACGGCAGTCCCGAGGTACTGCACCTCGAACAAGTCGCGGTTCCCAGCCCGGAGGCCGGCCACGTTCTCATCCGGGTGGCCGCCGCAGGGCTCGATCGCGGGGTGTGGCACGTCATGGCGGGGCTCCCCTACCTCGTCCGACCGATGTTCGGCATGAGCACGCCGCGGCAGCCCATCCCCGGAGTCGATGTCGCAGGGACAGTCGTGGGGCTCGGCCCCGACACCGACGGCTTTGCCATCGGTGATCGCGTGTTCGGAAGCGCTGTGGGCAGTTTTGCGGAGTACGCCGTCGCCAACGCGAGCTCGCTCGCCGCCATGCCCGAGGGCCTGAGTTTCGACGAAGCTGCGGCAATTCCTGTGTCGGGCCTCACCGCAATTGAAGCCGTGCATACTCACGGCCGCGTCCAGTCTGGCCAGCGCGTACTCGTCACCGGCGCATCAGGCGGAGTCGGCAGCTACGCGGTGCAGCTGGCCGCAGCAGCCGGCGCCGAGGTGACCGGCGTTGCAAGCGGCGCGAAGGCGGACTTCGTCCTGTCACTCGGCGCCGTGCGGTCGATCGACTACACAACGACGAACGTCACTGACCTACCCGACCGGTACGACCTCATCGTTGATGTGAACGGTCGACTGCCGCTCGGCCGCCTGATTCGCACCCTTACGCCGACCGGCGCGCTCGTCATCGTCGGAGGCGAAGACGGTGGCCGGTTGACCGGTGGCATCCAACGCCAGTTCGGAGCTCGACTGCGCTCTGCCTTCACGCGGCGGCGATTGGGGTTCTTCATCACGTCCGAGGAGCGCGCGGATCTTCTTGAGGTCGCGCGCATGGTCGAGTCGGGGGCTCTCCGCTCGACACTAACCACAGTCTGCCCGCTCGACGAGGTTCGCCAGGCGATCACCGACCTCGAGGCCGGCATTGTCCGCGGTAAGGCCGTCCTACGCATCGCCGACTGATCCACCAGACCACCCGACAAATTCACCCGAAAGAGAACTCGTCATGACCATCACCACTGACACCACCCGCCGCAGCGCCGCCCGTATCGCCGGCACGGGATATCTCGCCCTGTTCGTCTTGGCCATCTTCGCGAACTTCGTCGTCAAGCAGGGACTCATCGATACGACAAGCGCCGCGGCAACCGTCGAAGCCATCCGAGCGCAGGAGTCCCTCTTCCGCGTCGGTCTCGCGGCCTTCGTGATCATCTTCCTGATCGACATCGCCGTGGCATGGGCACTATATGTACTCTTTGCTCCCGCCGGTCGCGCCCGTTCCCTGCTCGTCGCGTGGTTCCGAGTGGTCTACACCGTCTTCCTCGGCGTCGGCGCGGTCTTCATGTTCCTCGGTCTGCAGATAGCCACCGGCACGTCCTCGCTCGGCCCCGAGGCCGCCCTGCTGATGTTCGAGGCGTTCGACTTCGCATGGTTTGTGGGCCTCATCGCCTTCGGCGGCCACCTCGTGCTGCTGGGCGTCCTCATCATCCGATCCGGCCTCGCACCGCGGCTCATCGGGGGAATCCTCATCGTCGCTGGCGGCGCATACGCGATCGACACGCTGGCGCACGTGCTCGTTGCCGACTATGCCGCCATCGCTGGCGTCATGCTCGCCTGTGTCGCTATCCCCTCGATCGTGGCAGAACTCGCCTTCACCATCTGGCTCCTGCTCGCCGGTCGCCGGTCGAGCGCCGTCACGCGGGAAGACGTTCGCGTTCTCGCCCCACAGTGATCCACCCGCGGCCCCGACTCTGAAAGGTCCCCGATGCGCACGCTCCTGACCACCGCCCTATTGCTGGGAACGGCACTCTCGCCGAGCGGTGACGCCGCGCCCCCCGTCGAACAAGTCATCGATCAAGAGATGACGGCATCCGGGGTCCCCGGACTCGCCTTTGCCATCGTCGAGGGCGACACCGTGACGACTGGGGCCCGCGGGGTGCGCGAGGCCGGCACCGACCTGGCGGTGACGCCCGACACGCCGTTCCTCATCGGATCGATCTCCAAGAGTTTCACGGCCCTCGCGGTGATGCAGTTGGTCGAGGCCGGACTTGTCGATCTCGACGACCCGATCTCGGCCCATCTCGACGAGTTCGTCGGAGGCCCGGCCGCCGCCATCACCGTGCGGCAGCTGCTTTCTCACACCAGCGGGTATTCGACGCTGCAGGGCAACAGCTCGCCCGTCGGGCCTACCGACTCCCCGCGAACCCAACCGGCGCGACCTGGGAGTACTCCAACACGAACTACCAGATCCTGGGGCGTCTCGTCGAAGCGAAGAGCGGACACGACTTCGAGACCTACGTCGAAGAACGCATCCTCGACCCGGTCGGCATGGACAGCAGTTTCGTCTCCGACGGTGCAGCACACGAGGAGATGGCCGTCGGCCACACCCCGTGGTTCTGGACCAAGCGTCCGCTCGACGACCGATCGACCTCGCGTGAATCCGCGCCCCAGGGAGGCGTGGTTGCCAGCGCGTCCGACCTGGCGCGCTACCTCACGATGATGATGAACGGCGACGATGACATCCTCAGTGCCGAGGGAAAGGCGACCATGATGAAGCCCGCGGGCGCCGCCTCGCCGTTCTACGGGCTCGGCTGGTTCATCGACGCACCCAATGGGACGGTCTGGCACTCGGGATCGACGCCTGGCGTCGAGACGCTCGCGGTACTGTCCCCCGACGAGGAACGAGCCGCGCTCGTGCTCGTTAACGGCGGAAGCGGCATGGGCTTCGGCGAGACGACACGACTACGCGATCGCGTGATCGCGGCTGCGCTCGGTATGCCCGGCCCGGAGGCCGAGTCCCGGTGGGAACAACAGGCGCTCTTCGTCGGGCTTACTCTCCTTCCGGTCGCGTACGGAGCGAGCATTGTGTGGGCGTGGCGACACCGCAGCGCGCTGCGCGCCAAACGAGGCGGCTTCGGGCTGTTCAGCCTGTGGTTCCCGCTGGCTACAACGATCACCGCAGCAGCCGTCTTGGTCTGGGTCATGCCACGTCTTCTGGGCTCGCCAATCGGGACGATCCTTCGGTTCCAGCCCGATGTCGGGATCGTGCTGGTCGCGTCGGCTGTCATGGGCATGGTGTGGGCCACGTTCCGGCTCGGTGTCGCCTACAGCGGCCGTGCGAACGGCAAAGACCCTGCCGCGCCAATGGCCCGTAAAACTGCCCAACCGGTGGATGTCTGAAACCACCGTTGTCAGAAACGACGAAACCCGCGGGATTCCGCGGATTTCTCTTGCTGGGGTACCTGGACTCGAACCAAGAACAACTGAACCAGAATCAGCCGTGTTGCCAATTACACCATACCCCAAGGGTTCCCGCCGGAACGGGCGCCGAGGGTCAAGTCTAGACGACGCCCAAGGCCCCGCCAAACCACGCCCGGCTTCGGCGCGTCACGCCGCCGTGAGTCGCTCCACGAGCCCACCCAGGCGCGAGATCGACGCATCCTTGCCGAGCAGTTCCATCGACTCGAACAGCGGAGGTGAGACGCGCCGACCACTGAGTGCGACCCGCAGCGGTCCGTAGGCAACACGCGGCTTGAGACCGAGGCCCTCGATGAGCGCCCCCGAGAGCGCCTCCTGGATCGCCGCGGCTGTGAACTCCGCCTCGGGGATCAGCTCGATCGCGCCGACACCGGCGACCAGCACCTCCCCCGCACTGGCAGGAAGAGACGCGAGGGCGTCGTCTTCGTAGGTGACGGCATCCGTGAACAAGAACCCGAGCAGTCCCGGAGCGTCGCCGAGCAGCTGCATCCGTTCCTGCACGAGCGGGGCGGATGCAGCGAGCATCTGCGCCTGTGCGTCAGTCATCGGGCTCGACACGACGCCCGCTGCCTCGAGGTAGGGCACGAGGCGGGAGGCGAAGTCGTCAGCCTCCAGCATCCGGATGTGGTCGCCGTTGATCGACTCGGCCTTCTTCTGATCGAAGCGGGCCGGATTCGGGTTCACGTTCGCGATGTCGAAGGCGGCGACAAGCTCGTCGAGCGAGAACACGTCGCGATCGGGCGCGATCGACCAGCCGAGCAAAGCGAGGTAGTTGAGCAGACCCTCGTGGATGAAGCCCTTCTCACGCTGCAAGAAGAGGTCGGCCTTGGGGTCACGCTTGGAGAGCTTCTTATTGCCCTCCTCCCCCAGCACGAGCGGCATGTGGCCGAAGCGCGGCACGAAGTCGGTGACACCGGCGGTCACGAGCGCATCATAGAGCGCGAGCTGGCGCGCGGTGGACGGCATGAGGTCTTCCCCACGGATGACGTGAGTGATGCCCATGAGCGCATCATCGACCGGGTTCACGAACGTGTAGAGCGGAATTCCCCTGCCCGCACGATGACGAAGTCGGGGAAGGATCCGGCCGGGAACGTGACCTCGCCGCGAATGAGGTCAACGTAGGTGAGGTCGTGGTCGGGCACGCGCAGGCGCCAGGCGGGTTCGCGTCCCTCGGCGCGGAATGCGGCCTTCTGCTCGTCGGTGAGCTCACGGTCGTAGTTGTCGTAGCCGAGCTGCTTCGCCCGCCCGTTCGCCTCGTTGCGCGCATCGATCTCTTCGGCGGTCGAATAGCTCTCGTACACGACACCGGCTTCGATGAGCTTCTCGAGCACGCCGCGGTAGATCTCGTGCCGCTGCGACTGCCGGTACGGGGCGTGGGGACCGCCGACCTCGACGCCCTCGTCCCAGTCGATGCGCAGCCACCGCAGCGCGTCGAGCAGCTGGGTGTAGCTCTCCTCGGAGTCGCGCGCCGCATCCGTGTCTTCAATCCGGAAGACGAGCTTGCCGCCGTTGTGCCGCGCGTACGCCCAGTTGAACAGGGCGGTGCGCACCAGACCGACGTGCGGAAGACCCGTCGGCGAGGGGCAGAACCTCACGCGGAGGTCGGTTCCGGTGGCGGTCGTGGTGGCGGGATGCGGCGTACCAGGCATAGAGATCAAGTCTAGTTCCGCGGCGGATGCCACCCCTCGGATCGACGTCGCGTCCTCGTCCCGTTCCTCCCCCGGGGCGACCAACTTGGGCGGGCAATGCCTCAGCCCGCGGCACACACGTCGCCGAGACCGGCGGTATTGCTCCCGAGACCACGGCAGACCCGATCGAGGGCATCGATCGTGGCGCGTACAGCGGGCACGCGGTCTGCTCCGTGAGCCGTGATGACGTGCAGACTTCGCCTCTCCCCCTCGGGCAGTGGGCGCGTCAGGATGCCGGCCACCGGGGGAACGACGCAACAGCCAGCCGTGGCAGCGTCGCCACTCCCATCCCCTGCGCGACGAGGCCTTCGACGGCGGCCACGTTGTCGGTCTCGAAGGTGATGTGGGGCGCGAATCCTGCCCGCCCACACATCTCGAGCAGGTGTCCGCGACAGCGTGGGCATCCGGCAATCCAGTTCTCTTCCGACAGCGCCGCGACATCGACCCGCTCGGCACGCGCCGCCTCGTGCCCCTCGGGGAGCACCAGCATGAGTTCGTCGGTACCGATCGGACGCACCGCGAGCCCGCGCGCACTCTCGCCATGCGGGTCATCCCGATCACCGGGATAGCTGAAAGTCACCGCGATGTCGGCGCGGTCCTCACGCACCGCCTCCACGGCCTCGGGCGGCTCGGCCTCGACGTACGTCACCGTGAGGCCGGGAGCGGATGCCGACAGTTCTCGCAATAGCCGGGGCACGATTGTCGGCGAGGCGGAGGGAAAGCCGACCAAACGCACTCGGGCACGACGCAGCCCCCGCAGCTCGGCCAGTTCGCCGGCCGCAGCATCCAACGCCATAGTCACAGCCGGCGCATGCCGTGCCAACACGCGCCCCGCTTCGGTCAGCCGCAGCCGTCGCCCGACGCGTTCGACCAGGGGCATGCCCAGCCGCTGCTCCATGCGTTTGACCTGCTGGCTGATCGCGGGCTGGCTATAGCCGAGCGCGGCGGCTGCTCCCGTGATCGACCCTTCATCCGCAATCGCACGGATGACCCGCAGGGACTGCACATCCAGTTCGCCCGCGAAAAGGTCGGGATCGATATCGCTGCGCTCCACCATGAGCAAAGCATAACTAATAGGCATGTTTTCGATTGAAACCCTGACGTAGACGAATCTTTCGGCCTGGAGGACTCTGGACTCATGATCGCCACTGACACGCGAGCCGACACGCGAGCCGCCGCGCCCGCCGCGCTGCCGCACGAGCTCATCGCGCAGGAGTTTCCCGCTGCGCGTGGATATCTCAACGCCTCGACAGTGGGGCTCATGGCTCACTCGACCCGTGCCGCGATGATCGACGATCTCGACCGCGGATGCCTCTCGCACCCGGACATCTCGCGCTATACGGCGATCGTCGAGAACGCCCGGGACCTCTACGCGGGTCTGGTCGGCGTCACGGCAGATCGCGTGGCGATCGGCTCGCAGACATCCGCGTTCGTCGCTCTCATCGCGGCAAGCCTGCCCGCGGGTGCCACGGTCCTCATCCCGGATTGCGAGTTCGCTTCCCTCGTCGCTCCCTTCGCCCAGGCTCCCCAGGGACTTCACGTGCGCACCGCTCCCCTTGCCGAGCTCGCAGCCCACATCGACGACGACGTCGATCTCGTCGCGTTCGCACTCGCACAGTCCTGCACCGGTGACGTCGCTGACCTCCCGGAGATCACCGCGGCCGCGAAGGCCCATGGCGCACGCACGCTGTGCGACACCACCCAGGCCGTGGGGTGGCTGCCGGTCGACGCGTCAGTGTGCGACGCGACGATCTGTCACGGCTACAAGTGGCTCGGTGCTCCGCGCGGCGTCGCGTTCATGACCGTCTCCGAGGAGTACACGCCGCACGTTCCCGCGCTGTTCGCGGGGTGGTATTCGGCTGCCGACCCGTGGACCTCGCTGTACGGGCACGATCACCCGCTCGCCGAGACCGCCCGTCGCTTCGACGTCTCCCCGGCCTGGCAGGCCTTCGTCGGCGCCGAAGCCGCCCTCCAGCTGGTCACGCGCCTGGATGCTGACGCCGTCCACGCTCACACGACGGGACTTGCAGCCCACTTCCGTGAGCGCCTCGGGCTCCCCCAGCCCGCCATTCCGAGTGCAATCGTCAGCTGGGATGACCCGACGGGCGATGACCTCGCGCGACTCAAGGATGCGGGGATTTCCGCCTCCGGACGTTCGGGGCGTGCCCGTGCCGCCTTCCACTTCTATACGACGGCAGAAGACGTCGACGGGGCGGCCCGCGCGCTCGGCCGCTAGCGTCCGCCGTCCTCGTCGACCGTCGCGCCCGGCGCATCCGAGGGCTGAGCATCCGGGGCCTGCGCATCCGGTTCAACCGGACGGATGCGACCATACGGCGCGAGAAGCACGGTCGCGATCACCGCGACGCCGACGACGAGCGCCAGCCCCGTGAACCCGATCCACCCGAGGACGATCCCCGACGTGATCGCTCCGATCGCACCGACAAGGCTCATCGAGAGGTCATTGCGCCCCTGACGGGTCGTGCGACGAGCCTCCGATGACGATTCGGTCAACAGTGCTGAGCCTGCCACGGTCGCGGCGCTCCATCCGAGACCGAGCAGAATCAGCGCGACAGTCACTGCCGTGTTCGACTCGGCGCCGAAGAAGACGGTCACAAGCGACGCCGCGAGCAGCGCCTGACCGACCATGATCGTGGGGATGCGTCCCACGCGGTCGGCCAGGATGCCGAACACCGGCGAGAGGGCGTACATCCCGGCGATGTGCAGACTGATCGTCAGACCGATGATCGTGAGACTCGCCCCGTGGTGGAGCATGTGCACGGGCGTCATCGCCATGATCGACACCATGACCCCGTGCGCGGCGGCGTTCGCGAAAATCGCGTACCGGGCTGAGGTCGGGCGGTCGGGCTTGACGATCTGCGCCACGACCCTGTCGCGGCGGCGCTGCGCAACCGTCTGGGCCACCAGGAGCGGGTCGGGCCGAAGCGCACCCAGGTAGACGACGATGCTCAGCGCCTGCGCAACGATCGTGAAGACGTACGGTCCCGTCAGGGGCGGCATCCCCAGCGCGTCACCGATCGCCTGCCCCGGCTGCACGAGATTCGGGCCCAGGACGGCACCGATCGTCGTCGCCCAGACCACGATCGAGAGGTCACGGCCACGGGTGGCATCCGTCGCGAGGTCCGCCGCGGCAAACCGCGACTGCAGGTTCGCGGTCTGGCCGGCCCCGACCAGACCGAAAGCCAGCAGAAGCAGCGGGAACGACCGGAGCGCCGCTGCCACGACGACCAGCGAGACACCCACGAGCGCGATTGCCATGCCCGAGGCCAGCGAGATGCGTCGTCCGCGCCGCCGCGCGAGGGCCGCCAACGGCACGGCCAGCGCTGCCGTACCGAGGGTCACGCCCGCTGCGGCCAACCCCGACAGCGACTCGTCACCGGCAATGTCTGCGGCTAGGACCGCGCCGAGGGAGACGGTTGCACCGAAGCCGAGTCCACCCAACACCTGACCGACCGAGAGCACCCAGACGGTGCGCCGCTGGATGCCGGCGAGCTCGCGAGCCTCCTGGCTGTCGTCAACCCACTCGGCGGACAGGCTCACCGAGGCGACTCCGCATCCCGCGCCGTGTTGCGCAGGATGCCGAGGCCGTCGATCTCGATTTCCACGACGTCTCCCGCGACGAACGGCCCGACACCGGCGGGGGTCCCGGTGAGGATGACATCGCCCGGCAGCAGCGTGAACGCCGCCGACACGTACTCGATGATCGCGGGGACGGAGTGGATCATGTCGCTGATCGCGCCGCGCTGACGGACCTCGCCGTTGACCCGGCTCGTGAGCGTCGCCCCTCCTGCCAGATCGAACTCCGTCTCGATGACCGGTCCGAGCGGGCAGAACGTGTCGAATCCCTTCGCGCGAGCCCACTGGCCGTCCGAACGCTGCAGGTCGCGGGCCGTGACGTCGTTGCCGATCGTGTACCCGAACACGTAGTCCAGCGCAGCATGCGCCGTCACGTTCTTCGCGATCCGCCCCATGACGACAGCGAGCTCACCCTCGTAGTCGGTGCGCTCGGACTGCCACGGCCGCACGATCGGTTCATCGGGACCGATGACGGCGGTGTTCGGCTTCAGGAACAGCAACGGCTCACCCGGCGCCTCACTGCCCATCTCGGCGGCGTGATCGAGGTAGTTCTTGCCGACGCACACGACCTTCGACCGCGGAATGACCGGCGCGAGCAACGTCACCTCGCCGACGGGAACCCGCTCCCCCGTCGTGTCGTACCCGGCGAACATGGGGTCGCCGGCGAGCACGATGAGCTCACCTTCGTCGAGGATGCCGTAGGCAATCGCATCCTCGTGACGGAATCGCGCGATCCTCATGTCTTCTCCTCTGCGTCATCCTGTTCCGCTGTCACAAACGTCACCGATACGCCGTGTCAAACGTGCGTCTGTGACAGCGGAACGCCAGTCAGGTCGGGGTGGGGGGTCGGCGCGGGTCAGGCGTCGAGGCGGTGCATCCAGCCGTGACGATCCTCGGCGTGGCCGTACTGGATGTCGGTGAGTTCCTGTCGCAGCTCGAGTGCGAGCGAGCCCACGGGCTGCTGGTCGACGAAGTCACGCCCCTTCAGCACCCCGATAGGAGTCACGACGGCGGCGGTGCCGCAAGCGAAGACCTCGACGATGTCACCGGATGCCACCCCCTCGCGCCACTCGCGCAGCGAGATGTTGCGGCCCTCCACGCGGTGTCCGCGATCCATGGCGAGCTGCAGGATCGAGTCGCGGGTGACGCCCTCGAGGATCGAGTCCGACTGCGGGGTGACCACGGTGCCGTCCTTGAAGACGAACACGATGTTCATGCCGCCGAGCTCTTCGACGTTGCCATCCGGATCGAGGAAGACCACCTGGTCGCACTCGTTCTCGTAGGCCTCCGACTGCGGCAGCAGACTCGACGCATAGTTGCCGCCGGTCTTCGCGGCGCCCGTGCCTCCCTTGCCCGCACGCGAGTAGTCCTCGCTCAGCCAGATCGACACAGGGGTCACGCCGCCCTTGAAATAGGCACCCGCGGGGCTCGCGATGACGTAGTAGCCGACCTTGTTGGCCGGACGCACACCCAGGAATGCTTCCTTGGCGAACATGAACGGACGCAGGTACAGGCTCTGGTTCTCGCCTGACGGCACCCACGCGCCGTCGACCGCGATGAGCTCCTCGAGCGACTGGATGAAGTACGACACGGGCAACTCAGGAAGCGCCAGACGCCGCGCCGAACGCTGCAGCCTGCGACCGTTCTGGTCGGGACGGAACGTGTGGATCGATCCGTCGGCGTGACGGTAGGCTTTGATGCCCTCGAACACCTCTTGCGCATAGTGCAGCACCGCAGCGGCCGGGTCGAGCGAGAGCGGACCGTAGGGCTTCACCTGCGGTCGGTGCCAGCCGCCGCCAACCGACCAGCAGACGTCGACCATGTGGTCGGTGAAGTGGGTGCCGAAGCCGGGGTTCGCGAGAATCGCATCGCGCTCAGCAGCCGACTTGGCCTGCAGGTTGCGCATGACCTGGAACTGCAGGGGTGCAAGGCCGGCGTCGGGGTCGGTGTCAAGAAGTGTCATGTCGAAATCCAGTCGTTCGAGCGCGGCGGTGTCGGAGTCCCCAGGGCCAGCGGGGAGCCGAGTGGCTCCAGGCTACGCCTGTAGGCGGGTGACGATCGCGTCACCGACCTGCGCTGTGGTGCGGGCCGCCTCGCCACGGTCAGCAATGTCGTCTTCCACGGCGCGGGTGACGCGAGTGGACTCGGTGTGCAGCCCGAGGTGATCGAGCAGCATCGCGATGGAGAGGATCGCAGCAGTGGGGTCGGCCTTCTGCTGACCCGCGATGTCGGGCGCCGATCCGTGGACGGGCTCGAACATCGACGGGAACGCGCCGTCGGGGTTGATGTTCCCCGAAGCGGCGAGGCCGATGCCTCCGGTGACGGCGCCGGCCAAGTCGGTGAGGATGTCGCCGAAAAGGTTGTCGGTGACGATCACGTCGAAGCGGTCGGGGTTTGTGACCAGGAAGATGGTGGCCGCATCAACGTGCAGATAGTCTACGGCGACCTCGGGGTGCTCCTCTGCCACCTCGCGCACGATTCTCTGCCAGATTCCGCCGGCGTGGACGAGCACGTTGGTCTTGTGGACGAGGGTGAGCTTCTTGCGGCGTCGCTCTGCGAGCGCGAAGGCGTAGCGCACGACCCGTTCGACACCGAACGCGGTGTTGACCGATGTCTCGTTCGCGACCTCGTGCGGCGTTCCCTTCCGGATGGCCCCGCCGTTGCCGACGTACGGTCCCTCGGTGCCCTCGCGCACGACGACGAAGTCGACCTCGCCGGGGTTCGCGAGCGGACCGGGCGCGCCGGCGTACAGCTTCGACGGGCGCAGGTTCACGTAGTGGTCCAGTTCGAACCGGAGTTTCAGCAGCAGTCCGCGCTCGATGTTCGCGTCCTTCAGACGCGGGTCGCCGGGAACGCCGCCGACAGCACCGAGGACGATAGCGTCGTGCGCCTTGATGGCGTCGAGGTCGGCATCCGTGAGCGTGTCACCGGTCTCGAGGTAGCGGGCCGCGCCCAGCGAGAACGGGGTCTTCTCGAAGCGGACGTCGCTGTCTGCCGTCGCCGCATCGAGAACCTTCATGGCCTCAGCGACCACCTCGACACCGATGCCATCACCCGGGATGACGGCTAGTTTCACCTCGCGCGACATTGCTCTCCTTGTTCTCGGATCGTGCCGTCGGACTCCCCGATGACGGCACCGATCCCAGCGTAGTGGCCGCGATCACGGCAGCCAGGACCATGAGACCGGCCCCGACAGCGGCGGTGACCGCGACGCCGGAATCGAACGCGGTCGCGGCAGCGTCACGCAGGGCATCCCCGATGGTGCCCGTCAGCTCACCCGCGACGACATATGCGCCAGCCAGTGTTTCCCGCGCCTGGGTTGCAAGCTCGGGAGGAACACCCGCAGGCATCGCGAGCCCCGAACGATACGAGGCTGTGAGGATGCTGCCGAGCACGGCAGTGCCGAGAACAGCTCCCAGTTCGTAAGCCGTCTCCGACACCGCGCTGGCAGCACCCGCTTTGCTCGGCGGTGCGCTCGCCAGAACGAGCTCGTTCGAGACGGTCTCGGCGGAACCGATTCCGATGCCGAGCAGAACGCTGGCCAGGAGCAACCAGCCGAGGTCTCCGTGACCCGCCGTCGCCGCGACGAGGAGGTAGCCGCTCATCGAGAACATGAGCGCCGTCGGCACGACGATGCGCGGCGGAATCCGCGACGCGATGGGCACGACGAGAAGTCCCGACAGGATGATCGACGCGAGCGAGGGCACCAGGGCAAAGCCTGCCTGCACCGGGGAGAGACCCGCGATGAGCTGCAAGTGCTGGGCGATGAAGAACATGAAGCCCACGAGCGAGATGACGCTCAGAAGGTTCACGAGCAGCGCCCCGCTGAAGGTGCCGCGGGCGAACAGGCGCATATCCAGCATCGGTGCACGGGCGCGCAGCTGTCGTCGCACGAACAGCACACCGAAGATCGCGCCGGCAGCGACCGCGCCGACGACGACGCCTGAGAATCCGTGTACGGCGAACTCCTTGATCGCCCACACGATCGGCACCATCATCGCCATAGACAGCAGGATGCTCAGGGCATCGATGCGACCGGGGTCGGGATTGCGGCTCTCGGGGACGAGCAGTGGCGCGAGCACCAGCAGCGGCACCAGGACCGGCACCGCCATGAGGAACACGGATCCCCACGAGAAGTGTTCGAGCAGCACTCCCCCGACGATCGGGCCGAGTGCGGCTCCCGCCGAGAACATCGAGGCCCAGATCGCGATCGCGAAGCGTCGCTGACTGCGGAGGGTGAAGATGCTGCGCAGAAGCGCGAGAGTCGCCGGCATGAGCATGGCCCCGAACACGCCCATCGCGGCGCGTCCCGCGATGAGCCACTCGGCAGAGGGGGCGAACGCCGACAGGGCCGACACCGCGGCGAATCCGATCGCGCCGATCAGCAGCAACCGCCGCCGCCCGAAGCGGTCGCCGAGGGTTCCCATCGTGACGAGCAGCCCGGCCAGCACGAGCGGGTAGGCGTCGATGATCCACAGTTGCTGCGCCGCCGTCGGCTCGAGGGCGAGGGCGATCTCGGGCAGGGCGAAGCTCAGCACCGTGTTGTCAACCGACACCAACAGCACGGGCAGCATCAGCACGACGAGGGCGGCCCAGCCGCGCCACGTCACCGGCCGACCATCGGCCTCGGCGATGCGAATGTCCTCAGTCAGGGTTGTCATGGTGTCACCGTCAGAATTTCTATACCGTCTGGCTGGTATAGTAACAGTCATGACGTCCGCCTGGCTAGCATCGAGCGCATGAGTCGTCCCCCGCATGCCCGCGAGAAGGTCCTCGACGCGTTCGAGGCCCTCCTCATCGCCGAGGGTGAGCGCGGTGCCACGATGGACGCGATCGCCCGGGATGCCGGGGTCTCCAAGGGTGGGTTGCTGTACCACTTCGCGTCGAAGGAGGCGCTCGAGAACGCCCTGCTGGCGCGCCTGGGAGAGCGCGTTGACGAAGATCTCGCCCGCATGACCTCCTCAGCGGAAGGTCCGGTCGCCTACTACGTGCGCACCTCGGCGATGGATGGCACGGCTCTGGACCGCGTCATCCGCGCGGTCTCACGGCTTGCTCAGGCAGGCCGCGGCGCGGCCAGTGACGCCCTGCGAGCCCTCCGCGAGCGCTGGGCCGAGACACTTCGCCCGCACGTGACCGACAAGGCGGCGCTCGATCTCGTCATGCTGATCGGCGATGGCGTCTACTACAACAACGCGCTCCAGCACGATGACCACCTGGCAACCCCCGTCCCCCACGGGCGGGAGATGGATGCGTTGGTCGATCTCATCGGCCGCGCGACCGCGCCGCGCCGCTGAGGGTCTAGGGCTCGACGATCTCGATCTGGCAGAACAGGTCGGCCCCGACTGCCTGGCGCATCTGGTCGAGCAGCTCATCCGGGACTGCCGCGTCCACCGTCAGCACCGAGAGCGCGTGGCCGGAGGCATCCGGATGCGCAACCTGCAGCCCTTCGATGTTGATTCCCGCGTCGCCGAGCTTCCTGGCGTAGATCGCGACGATTCCCGGGCGGTCCTGATAGCGCATGACGACGTGGTGACCGGCGATCGGCACCTCGATGTCGTACCCGTTGATCGCGACGATCTTCGGGACCATGCGGGTTCCAGCGAGGGTTCCGGCGACGCTGAGCGTCGTGCCATCCGACATCGTGCCGCGCAGCACCGTGAGGTTGCGGTACTGGGGGCTGTCGGCTTCCACGATCATGCGGGTCTCAATGCCGCGCTGGTCGGCGAACAGCGGCGCGTTGACGTACGAGACGTTCTCGCTGACGATATTCGTGAAGATGCCCTTGAGCGCCGCAAGCCGGTAGACGCTGACGTCGTAGGCGGCGAGTTCGCCACGAACCTCGATATCCAGCGAGGTCAGCGCGCTGTGGGTCAAGCCCGTGAAGTACTGGCCGAGCATTTCGACCAGTCCGATGCCGGGTCGCACAAACGGATCGATGACGCCACCGGCGACGTTGACGGCGTCGGGGACGAGGTCCCCCTCGAGCGCGAGCTTGACCGACTTCGCGACCGAGACGCCGGCCTTCTCCTGCGCCTCGTCGGTGGAGGCACCCAGGTGAGGCGTGCCGACGACGTTCGGCAGGGCGACGAGCTTGGCCGCAGCCGAGTCGGGCTTCGGCGGCTCGGCGGTGAAGACGTCGAGGCCGGCCCCGGCAATCTGGCCGGTGGTGAGCGCCTCCAGCAGAGCCTCCTCATCGAAGAGGCCGCCGCGGGCGACGTTGATGACGTACGCCGTGGGCTTCATCGCCGCAAGCTGCTCGGTGCTGATCATTCCGGTGGTCTCGGGAGTCTTCGGCATGTGCACCGTGAGGAAGTCGCTCTCGCGCACGACGTCGTCGAAGCTCAGCAGCTCGACACCCAACTGCTGAGCGCGAGCCGGCGTGACGTACGGGTCGTAGCCAACGAGACGCACGCCGAAGGCCCGCATCCGTTCGGCCACCAGCGCACCGATACGACCGAGCCCCAGGATGCCGACCGTCTTCTCGAACAGCTCAGCACCCGTGAACGAGCTGCGCTTCCACTGCCCCTGCGCAAGCGACGCGTGCGCGGCTGGGATGTGGCGGGCAAGGCTGAGGATGTGTCCGACAGTGAGCTCGGCCGCAGAGATGACGTTGGAGGTCGGCGCATTGACGACCATCACACCGGCAGCGGTCGCCGCCTTGATGTCGACGTTGTCGAGACCGACGCCCGCCCGGGCGATCACGCGCAGCTTCTGTGACGACGCGATGGCTTCGGCATCCATCTTCGTCGCCGAACGGATGAGGACCGCGTCGGCGTCGGCGAGAGCCGCCAGCAGCGCGGGCCGATCGGTGCCATCGACGTTCCGGACGTCGAAGTCGGGGCCGAGCGCCTCGATCGTGGCAGGGGACAGTTGTTCGGCGATCAGGACGACCGGTTTGGACACGGGTGGATCCTTCGGAGCAGATGCGTACGCGAACAAGCCGCACACGCAGGATGACGGGGACGCCGCGCCGCGCGCCATGACGGCGGGCCTTCGCCAGCCTATCGCGGGCGCAGCCGACGCCCCGACCAGATGACGAGCCGTTGGTCCCGCCGGCTCAGCTGCCCAGCAGTGATGCGCCGTAGACGGCGGCGTAGGCGATGACGTTCATCCAGAACACCGCCACGATGCCCAGGCCCGCGAGCATGATGAGCGCGAAAGCACCGGCGCGACGCTTCCAGCCGATCGCGAACGCGAGAGCGAACACGACGATCGGGAAGGCGATCGCCGTCAGCAGCAGCGCCCAGCCGCCGCCGTTTAGTCCGAGAGGCCCCGTGGCCTGCGAGATCAGAAATGCGACGGCGTTCCAGACGGCGTACGCGTAGAACAGGCCGAAGAACCCCGCGATCGTGGCGATGAGCCACACCGGGAGTGCGCTCCGGCGCTCGGTGACGGATGCTGTCGCCTGGGCCTCGGCGGCGCCGTTCGTGTCCTCGGTCACTGTCCGATCGCCCCCACCATGATGAACGGCCACGGCAGCACGAGCACAGCCCCCGCGGCAAGCAGCACAATCCGCACCCAGGACCTTCCGCCGCGGGTAAGCAGCAGCACGGTCACAAACCAGATGAGAGGCGTGAGAACAGCCAGCCACAGGCTCACCTGATAGGCCAGCGGCGCGACAAGGAACTCGGCGTACTGCTGCAGTCGCAGTCCGCCAATGATCCACCCGATGCTCTCCAGGGCGTACACGCCACCGAAGACACCGAGGATGATGAGAGCAGCGTTGCTGGCGGTGGCGGGCGCCGCATCCGATTCGCCCTCGGGGCTGTCATCCCCCGCCGTGGGAGCATCACCGTCGGGCGTGGTGGCACCTGACTCGGCATCCGACTGCGGCGCGGGAGCGGAAGACACTGCCTCGCTCCCCTTGCCGACCGCAACGTAGCCGGGGGCAGGGTTCGTCCCGTGTCGAGCGTGGGGTCGTCATCACCCCACGAGAGGGCGTCGTCGTCGCGGTCGGTGCTCACGAGTTCAGCCTACTCACGACCGAACCCACACGCCCCGGCGCGAACCCCCACGTCCGCGGGTGCGGAACGGGTGGGTTCGGGGCTGGAGGTGTGGGTTCGCTCGAAGCAGGGTGCGAGGATCAGCGCGCTGCCGAGCCCTCGACGTAGTCCGAGTCCTGCTGCTTCCACGAGAAGAGCGAACGCAGGTCCTTGCCGACGGCCTCGATCGGGTGCTTCGCGGCCTTCTCGCGCAGCTCGAGGAACTCGACGGCACCGTTGTCCTGGTCGGTGATGAAGCGCTCGGCGAACGCACCCGAGCGGATGTCGGCGAGGACTGCCGCCATGTTCTCCTTGACGTGCGGGTCGATCACGCGCGGGCCGGAGACATAGTCGCCGTACTCGGCGGTGTCGGAGACGCTCCAGCGCTGCTTGGCGATGCCGCCCTCCCACATGAGGTCGACGATGAGCTTGAGCTCGTGCAGCACCTCGAAGTAGGCGATCTCGGGCTGGTAGCCGGCCTCGGTCAGGGTCTCGAAACCGTACTGGATCAGCTGGGACACGCCGCCGCACAGCACAGCCTGCTCACCGAAGAGGTCGGTTTCGGTCTCTTCGGTGAAGGTCGTCTTGATGACGCCGGCGCGGGTGCCGCCGATCGCCTTCGCGTACGACTTCGCGAGTTCCCAGGCGCTGCCCGAGGCATCCTTCTCGACGGCGATGATGTCGGGGATGCCGCGACCGGCGACGTACTCGCGGCGGACGGTGTGACCCGGAGCCTTCGGGGCGACGAGGATGACGTCCACGCCCTCGGGAGCCTCGATGTAACCGAAGCGGATGTTGAAGCCGTGCGCGAATGCGAGGGTCTTGCCCGGAGTGAGGTTCGGCTTGATCTCGTTGTTGTAGATGCCGCGCTGGTGCTGGTCGGGCGCGAGGATCATGATGACGTCGGCCCACGCTGTCGCGTCGGCGACCGACTTGACCTCGAAGCCGTCTTCCTGAGCCTTCGGCGCGGACTTCGAGCCGTCCTTGAGCGCGATGACGACCTCGACGCCCGAGTCACGCAGGTTCTGTGCGTGGGCGTGGCCCTGCGAGCCGTAGCCGACGATGGCTACCTTCTTGCCCTGGATGAGGGCGAGGTCAGCATCCTGGTCGTAGATCATTTCGGCCATGGGGGTGTCTCTCCTTGACTGTGCGATTGTGGTCGTTTTCTCTCGCCGAGCCCGTTCAACGACCGGGAGCGGATCGGCGCGGTTGTGTCAGCCCCGCAGGACGCGCTCGGTGATGCTCTTGCCGCCGCGGCCGATCGCGAGCATGCCGGATTGAGCAAGCTCCTTGATGCCGAACGGCTCGATGGCACGCAGGAACGCCTCAACCTTGCCCTTGTCGCCGGTGATCTCGATCACCATCGCGTCGGGAGCGTAGTCCACGACGGAGGCGCGGAAGAGGTTGATGACTTCGAGCACGCTCGAACGACTCGCGTTGTCGGCGCGCACCTTCACGAGCATGTGCTCGCGCTGCACGGATGCCGCCGAGTCGAGCTCGACGATCTTGATGACGTTCACGAGCTTGTTCAGCTGCTTGGTCACCTGCTCGAGCGGGAGGCCCTCGACGTCGACGACCACCGTGATGCGGGACAGCCCCGGCACCTCGGTGACACCCACCGCGAGGGATTCGATGTTGAAGCCGCGACGGGCGAACAGACCCGCAACACGAGTCAGCAGACCGGGCTTGTCTTCAACGAGAAGGCTCAGCACGTGGCTTGTCATGGCTCAGTCCTCCTCGTCGAATGCCGGCGCGTGCTCACGCGCGTACTGGATCTCGCTGTTGCCGACGCCCTGCGGCACCATCGGCCACACCATGGCGTCAGCCGAGACGACGAAGTCGATGACGACGGGGCGATCATTCGTCTCGAGGGCGAGGCGGATCGCGTCGTCGATCTCTTCTTCCTTCTCGACACGGATCGCGAGGCATCCGTACGCCTCCGCCAGCTTCACGAAGTCGGGGACGCGCGCCGTGCCGTGACCGGTGTTCAGGTCGGTGTGCGAGTGACGCCCGTTGAAGAACAGGGTCTGCCACTGCCGCACCATCCCGAGCGACGAATTGTTGATGATCGCGACCTTGATCGGGATGTTGTTCAGGACGCAGGTGGCCAGCTCTTGATTGGTCATCTGGAAGCATCCGTCGCCGTCGATCGCCCAGACGACCCGATCGGGCTGAGCAACCTTCGCGCCCATCGCCGCGGGAACCGCGTAGCCCATCGTGCCGGCGCCGCCGGAGTTCAGCCAGGCGTTCGGGCGCTCGTACTTGATGAACTGCGCCGACCACATCTGGTGCTGTCCCACGCCCGCCGCGTACACGGCCTCGGGCCCGGTGAGCTCACCGATCCGCTGGATCACGTGCTGCGGGGCCAGAAGACCGTCGCTGGTGGGCGCGAAGCCGAGCGGGAACTCGCTGCGAAGACCCTTGAGGTACGCCCACCACTGCGTGGTGTCGGCGCGGCCCGCGTCAGCATTCGCGCGGAAAGCAGCATCCAGGTCGACGAGAACCTCGCGCAGATCCCCCACGATCGGCACATCGGCCGCGCGGATCTTCGAGATCTCGGCGGGGTCGATGTCGACGTGGATGACCTTCGCGTTCGGCGCGAAATGCGATGCCTTGCCGGTGACCCGGTCATCGAATCGGGCGCCGAGCGCGACGATGAGGTCGGACTCCTGCAGCGCGAGCACGGCGGGTACCGTCCCGTGCATGCCGGGCATGCCGAGGTTCTGCTCGTGTGAGTCGGGGAACGCGCCCCGCGCCATGAGCGTGGTGACCACGGGTGCGCCCGTCGCTTCGGCCAGCGCGAGGAGCTGCTCGGATGCCCGAGCACGGATGATCCCCCGCCGACATAGAGAACCGGCTTCTCAGCCGCGGCAATCAACTGCGCGGCTGCCTGAATCTGCTTGCCGTGAGCCTTGGTGACGGGCCGGTACCCCGGTAGGTCGATCTGCGGCGGCCAGACGAAGGGCGCCTCGGCCTGCTGCGCGTCCTTGGTGATGTCCACCAGCACCGGACCCGGGCGGCCCGTCGAGGCGATCTCGTAGGCGGCGGCGATCGCACCGGGGATGTCTTCGGCGCGCTTCACCAGGAAGGAGTGCTTCGTGATCGGCATCGTGATGCCCACGATGTCGGCCTCCTGGAACGCGTCGGTTCCCATGAGGCTCGAGAAGACCTGGCCGGTGATGCACAGCAGCGGCACGGAGTCCATGTAGGCATCCGCGATCGCGGTCACCAGGTTCGTTGCCCCGGGGCCCGAGGTCGCAATGGCGACGCCGACCTTGCCGGATGCTGCCGCATACCCCTCGGCTGCGTGGCCGGCACCCTGCTCGTGCCGGACGAGGATGTGACGAACCGCGTCATCGTCCATGAGCGGGTCGTAGACGGGCATGATCGCGCCGCCGGGCAGACCGAACACGTCGGTCACGCCCAGCAGGTCGAGCGAACGGACGACCGCCTCGGCTCCCGTCATCACAGGCGCCGAAGCGCTGCGAGCGGGCGGCCGGGGCACGGCCGTGGCGATGTCGGAAGACATGATGGATTCCTTGCGATGAGATCGAGAGTTGCGAGAGAGGAACGCCTAGTTCGTCGTCGCGCCTTCGGATGCCGAACGCACGAGTCGCGTGTACTTGGCGAGAACGCCACGGGTATAGCGCGGAGGAAGCGGTTCCCAGCCCTGGCGGCGGGAACTCAGCTCGGCTTCGTCGACGAGTAGGTCGAGAGAGCGAGCCGCGATATCGACCCGTATCAGATCACCATCGCGCACGAAGGCGATCGGACCTGCGTCCACCGCTTCGGGTGCTATGTGGCCGATGCACAGGCCGGTTGTGCCGCCCGAGAATCTGCCGTCTGTCAAGAGTAGTACATCTTTTCCGAGCCCAGCGCCCTTGATGGCGGCGGTGATCGCGAGCATTTCGCGCATTCCGGGTCCGCCCTTGGGGCCCTCGTAGCGGATGATGACGACATCGCCGGCCGAGACCTCGCCGGCCTCCAGGGCGTCCATCGCGGCACGCTCGCGCTCGAACACCCGGGCGGGGCCCTCGAAGACATCGCTGTCGAAGCCCGCAGACTTGACGACGGCACCCTCGGGCGCCATCGATCCGTGCAGGATCGTGATGCCGCCGGTCTCGTGGATGGGGTTGTCGAACCCGTGGATGACGGTGCCATCGACCGGGTCAGGGTTCAGGTCGGCGAGGTTCTCGGCGAGGGTCTTACCCGTGACCGTGAGCGCGTCGCCGTGCAGGAGGCCCTCATCGAGCATCGCCTTCATGACAACCGGGATACCGCCGTGGCGGTCGACGTCGTTCATGACGAACTGGCCGAACGGCTTCATGTCAGCGACGTGGGGAACCTTGTCGCCGATGCGGTTGAAGTCGTGGAGGCTGAGCTCGACATCCGCTTCCCGGGCGATCGCCAGAAGGTGCAGCACGACGTTCGTCGAACCGCCGAGTGCCATCGCGAGAGCGATCGCGTTCTCGAACGCTTCCTTGGTGAGGATGTCGCGGGTCGTGATGCCGAGCTTCAGGAGGTTCACGACAGCCTCGCCCGAGCGGTGGGCGAACGCGTCGCGGCGACGGTCGGCCGAGGGCGGAGCGGCGGAGCCGGGAAGGCTCAGGCCGAGCGCTTCGGCGACCGAGGCCATTGTGTTGGCGGTGTACATGCCGCCGCAGGCACCCTCGCCGGGGGCGAAGGCGCACTCGATGCGCTTGAGGTCGGCTTCGCTCATCCGGCCCGAGAGACACGCCCCGACGCCCTCGAAGGAGTCGATGATCGTGATGTCCTTCTCGGTGCCGTCCGAGAGCTTGACCCAGCCCGGGGCGATCGACCCGGCGTAGAGGAAGACGCTCGACAGGTCGAGGCGGGCGCTGGCCATCAGCATCCCGGGGATCGACTTGTCGCATCCAGCGAGGAGCACGGTGCCGTCGAGGCGCTCGGCCATGACGACGGTCTCGACGGAGTCAGCGATGACTTCGCGGGAGACGAGGGAGAAGTGCATCCCTCGTGTCCCATCGAGATGCCGTCGGAGACGGAGATCGTGCCGAACTGGAGCGGGTAGCCGCCACCGGAGTGCACACCCTCCTTCGCGCCCTGAGCGAGGCGGTCCAGGCTCAGGTTGCAGGGGGTGATCTCGTTCCAGCTCGAGGCGATGCCGATCTGGGGCTTGTCCCAGTCCTCGTCACCCATCCCGACCGCGCGGAGCATTCCGCGGGAGGTGGTGGCTTCGATGCCGTCGGTGACGACCCGGCTCCGAGGTTTGATGTCAATGGTGCTGTCGTGCGGGGCCATGTTCGCAGTCTATTCCTGCGCGTCGCGCCGCTGCTGCGCCAGGTCGGCCAAGGCCGCGGCCATCGCGGGGATGTTCGCGACGCTCACGCGCGCCGCCGTCTCACCATCTCCGACGTGGATGCCGAGGTCCTGCGACTGCAGGCTCCGCAGCGCATCCTCGTCGGTGGTGTCATCGCCCGCGAACAGCACCGCGTCAGCGGCGAACCGCTCGCGCAGCGCGGCAATCGCACTGTCTTTGCCCTCGTGGCGGAAGGCGTACTCGACGATCTTCTTGCCGGTCCGGCGGCGCCAGTCGGGCGCCAGGTCACCGACCATCTCGTCGACGGCGGCGGATGCGGCATCTCCCGCCTCGTCGGTGGCGTTGCGCGTGTGCACGCCGAAGCCGAAGGTCTTCGGCTCGATCCACACGCCCTCGTAGTCGGCGGCGATCTCCTCTGCGCGCGCACGCAGGAGGTCGCGCAGCCCGCGTTCGGAATCGTCCTCGGCCGGCTCGACCGCCCCCTCACCCGGGAACCAGTACTCGGCGCCGTGCGAGGCAGCAAGCGTGATCGGTGAGTCGTCGGTGTGCTCGGCGATGATCCGCAGGTCGACGAGGCTGCGGCCCGACACGAGAGCGACGACCGTCTGCGGCAAGGCCGCCAGGGCGTGCACGGCGTCGCGGGCTGCGGGCAGCATCCTCGCCGACATCGGGTCAACGACGTGCGGCGAGAGTGTGCCGTCGAAGTCGAGCGCAACCAACAGGGTGGGGACGCCGGCAACGGAGGCCAGCGCGTCGCGCACCTCGTCGGGGACAGCAGAAACGTGAGGGGCGTCGGGAGGTGTCATCTCCGGTGCTTTCGTCGTCGGGTGGACAGGGATCAGCGCTTCGCGGCAGCGAGGGCGTCAAGGAAGGAGCGGGACCAGTCGGTCACGTCGTGATCGAGAACCCGACGGCGCAGGGCCCGCATCCGCCGACCCTGCTCGCTCCCGGGCATCTCGGTGGCACGCATGATCGCGTCCTTCATGCCGCCGATGTCGTGGGGGTTGATCCGGATCGCGGAGCCCAGCTCATCGGCCGCGCCGGCGAATTCGCTCAGCAGCAGTACGCCGCGGTTGTCGATGCGGCTGGCGACATATTCCTTGGCGACGAGGTTCATGCCATCGCGCAGCGCCGTGACGAGCATGACGTCAGCGGCAAGATACAGCGCAACCATCTCTTCGCGGGGGAACGCCTGGTGCAGGTAGCGGATGGCGGTGTGGTCCATCGTGTCGAAGTCGCCGTTGATCCGGCCCACGGTCAGTTCGATCTCGTCGCGCAGCTGGATGTAGGCCTCCACGCGCTCGCGGCTGGGGCTGGCGACCTGCACGAGCGTTGCGTCCTCGACGGTGAGCTGCCCGTCTTCGAGGAGCTCACCGAAAGCCTTCAGGCGGTGGCGGATGCCCTTCGTGTAGTCGAGGCGGTCCACACCCAGCAAGACGGCCTTGGGGTTGCCGAGACCCTCACGGATCTCCTTGGCGCGCGCCTGGATCTCGGGTCGCTGCGCCATCTCGATGTACGACTCGGTGTCGATCGAGATCGGGAACGCCTTGGCCAGAACGTTGCGGTTCCCGCCGTCCTCGAGCGGAACGCTGATGCCCGAAGCCTTCGTCGTGTAGTGGAAAAGCCGTCGCACCGCGCGAGCGAAGTTGCCGGCATCCGCGACCCGCTGGAAGCCGACGACGTCGGCGCCCATGAGACCCTCGAGCACCTGGCGGCGCCACGGCAGCTGCGAGAACAGGCCGTATGCCGGGAACGGGATGTGGTGGAAGTAGCCGATCGTGAGGTCGGGCCGGAGCTTGCGCAGCAGCGCCGGAACGAGCTGCAGCTGGTAGTCCTGCACCCAGACCGTCGCACCCTCGGCTGCCGCTGCAGCGGATGCTTCGGCGAATCGTCGATTGACGTCGACATACGCATCCCACCAGACGCGCCGGTAGCGCGGGGCTGCGATCACATCGTGATAGAGCGGCCAGATCGTATCGTTGGAGAAGCCCTCGTAGTAGTTCTGCACCTCATCGGCGCTGAGGACCACGGGAACCAGATGCGTTCCCTCGAAGTCGAACGGTTCCAGCTCGAGCCCGGGCTTGCCCGGCCATCCCACCCAGGCTCCTTCGGTCTTGCGCATGACCGGCTCGAGCGCGGTCACGAGCCCTCCGGGAGAGCGCCGCCATCCTCCGTCGTCGTCTCGGTCCACAGGGAGGCGATTGGCAACGACGACGAAATCAGCTTGCGACACGCGAGCTCCTTCACGATGGCGGACGCGGGCCCCTCCAGGTTAGTCGCTCCGCGCGGCGGGCTGTCGGGGTGGACAGAGACGGTCGGATGTGTAGCGTGGACCGCATGGGCAAGTACCTCTTCGGCACCGGCATCATCGGAGCAGTCATCTCCGGCTTCTCGCTCCTGCGCGCGCTCCGGGAGGACACCTTCACGTGGCGCACCGCGCTGGCCTGGATCAACTGGGGCATCACCGTCGCTCTCGCGGTCGGCGCGATCATCGACATGCGGCGCATCGATCAGGGCAAGCCCGTTCCGGCGGACTCCCCCGCGGCGCGGCGACTCGAAGACTAGGCAGCGTCACCAGCTGAGAGGATGCTGCGCGAACGACATCCGCTCACCCGAGCACTCCCCGAGCGTGCTCAGCGCTTGAGGATGAGCGCGTCGCCCTGACCGCCGCCGCCACACAGCGCGACAGCTGCCGTACCGCCGCCCCGGTGGAGCAGTTCATACACCGTGTGCACGACGAGCCGGTTGCCCGAGGCACCGATCGGATGCCCGATCGCAATGCCGCCCCGTGAATGTTGACGACCTCGTCCGAGAGCCCGAGCTCTGCCTGGGACCGGGCGACAACCGCGCCGAAGGCCTCATTGATCTCAACGAAATCGAGATCTGAAGGAGCAATCCCCTCCCGCGCGCACGCCGCGGCAATGGCGCGGGCCGGCTGGGCGTGCAGCGTGTTGTCGGGGCCTGCGACCTGCCCCGCCGATCCGATCACGGCGAGCACCGGCCAGCCGTTCTCGTCGGCGTGCGACCGGCTCGTGACGATCACCGCTGAGGCGCCGTCGGAGATCTGGGACGAGTTGCCCGCCGTGATCGTGCCCTCTTTCGAGAAAGCCGGGCGAAGCGCCGCGAGCGTGTCCACGGTCGTCTCGGGACGGATGCCTTCGTCGCGGGTGACCAGCTTCGGGTCGCCCTTGCGCTGCGGAATCTCCACCGGAACGATCTCGTCGGCGAAGACGTCGGCCTCCCACGCGGCCGCGGCGCGCTGGTGGGAGCGGGCGGCCACGGCATCCTGATCCTCGCGGGTGACCGCGTAGCGGGCGTTGTGCCGCTCGGTCGACCCGCCCATGCTCTCCCGGTCGAACGCGTCGGTGAGCCCGTCGTGGGCCATGTGGTCGAGGACTTCGATCGATCCGTACGACCAACCCTCGCGAGAGCCCATGAGGAGATGCGGTGCCTGCGACATCGACTCCATGCCTGCCGCCACGACGACCCGCGCGTCGCCGAGGCGCACCATGCGGACGGCATCGATGACAGCTGTCAGGCCCGAGAGGCAGACCTTGTTGATCGAGGATGCGTGGACATCCCAGCCGATGCCGGCCCCGATCGCAGCCTGTCGTGCGGGGTTCTGTCCCGCGCCCGCGGGGAGGACCTGTCCTACCAGAACCGCGTCGACGGCCTCGGGTTCGATTCCCGCCTTCTCGAGCGCGCCGCGGATTGCGGCGCTGCCAAGCGCCGTGGAAGGCAGCGACGACAGCTGGCCCTTCAGGCGGCCCTGCGGGGTGCGCGCGGCACCGACGATGACGACATCCTCGTGGTTCATGCCTCCACCTTAAGGTCGCTCGAAACGGTGATCTCGGGCTCGGTCGCCGCGGCGACATCCTCGACGCTGACTCCCGGCGCAAGCTCCACCAGAACAAGGCCCTCGGGGGTCACATCGAGGACCGCGAGGTCGGTGATGATGCGGTCGACGACGCCTCTACCGGTCAGGGGCAGCGAGCATTCGGTGACGATCTTCGGGGTGCCGTCCTTGGCGACGTGCTCCATGAGCACGATCACCTTCGCCGCACCGTGCACGAGATCCATCGCTCCCCCGGGTCCCTTGACCATCTTTCCGGGGATCATCCAGTTGGCGAGGTCACCGGACGCCGATACCTGCATGGCACCGAGGATCGCCGCGTCGATCTTGCCGCCCCGGATCATCCCGAAGCTCGTCGCGGAGTCGAAGAAGGCAGCGCCAGGCAGCGTCGTCACGGTCTCCTTCCCGGCGTTGATGAGGTCGGGATCGACATCCGCCTCCAACGGATACGGACCGACGCCGAGGATGCCGTTCTCAGACTGCAGCACGACCGTCACGCCGTCGGGAACGTAGTTGGGCACGAGGGTCGGCAGTCCGATGCCGAGGTTGACGTAGGCGCCGTCGGAGAGTTCCTGGGCGGCGCGGGCAGCCATCTCGTTGCGGGTGAGTGCCATCTCAGGCTCCTTCCGGGGTGGTCACCGAGACGGTGCGACGCTCGATGCGCTTTTCGATGTCGGGACCGACCTCGACGATGCGGTGGACGTAGACGCCCGGCAGGTGAACGGCGTCCGGATCGATCTCGCCGGGTTCCACGAGCTCCTCCACCTGCACGATGCAGATGCGCCCCGCCATCGCCGCGAGGGGGTTGAAGTTGCGGGCAGCCTTGTTGAAGACCAGGTTGCCGTGGCGGTCTCCCCGCAGCGCGTGGACGAGCGCATAGTCGGTCACGATCGCTTCCTCGAGCACGTACTCACGCGCTCGCCCCGACACCTCGAATGTCCGAACGTCCTTGACCGGAGAGGCGACCGCGACGCCGCCCGCGCCGTCGTACCGGCGGGCAGGCCGCCCTCGGCGACCTGCGTTCCGACGCCGGTCTGGGTGTAGAAAGCCGCGATCCCGGCGCCGCCGGCGCGGAGCTTCTCGGCGAGGGTCCCCTGCGGCGTCAGCTCGAGCTCGAGCTCGCCCGAGAGGAACTGGCGCTCGAACTCCTTGTTCTCCCCCACGTACGACGAGGTCATCTTGCGGATGCGCTTGTCGGCGAGCAGGATACCCAGGCCCCAGTCATCCACCCCGCAGTTGTTGGACACGATCGACAGATCACCGACGCCGCGGGCGTGGAGCGCTTCGATCAGCGCCATCGGATTGCCCGAGAGGCCGAAGCCGCCGACGGCGAGGGTCGCACTCTCCGGGATGTCGGCCACGGCCGCCGCCGGCGACTCCCACGTCTTGTCGATCACGGATGAGCTCCTTTGGTCTGCCGGTTCTCTCTCGCGCCGCGCATCGGGGCGCGAGCGCACTCTCATCGTCGCTGCGGCACACGGGGTGACTCCAGCATCCGCTTGCGATGTGGACAGGATCCCGACTAGCGTCCACATCATGGACAGTGCTCGATCGGTGCCCGGAGCGCAGGCCATCGCCCGCGCGGCATCGCTGCTGCGCCTCGTGTCTGCCGGCGGCGCCACCGGCCTGACCGTTTCGGAGCTGGCTCGCCGCTCCGAGCTCACCCGCCCCACCACGCATCGACTCCTGACGGCCCTCCGCCACGAGGGCCTCGTTGACCAGGACGAAGCCCGAGGCACGTGGATGCCTGGTCCCGAGCTCTATCTCATGGGGGCAGCCGCGGCGTCGCGCTATGACATCACGAGTCTTGCCCGCGACATCGTGCGCTCCCTCGCGGTGCGGACAGAGGAGAGCGCCTTCCTGTCGGTGCGACGCGGCGACGAGACGGTGTGCCTGCTGCGCGAAGAGGGAAGCTTCCCCATCCGTTCCTTCGTCCTGTCGGAGGGCGTGCGATTTCCCCTGGGTGTGGCCTCGGCAGGACTCGCGATTCTCTCCTTCCTCCCAGACCACGATGTGGACGCCTACTTCGAACGGCATCCCGAACTACCCGAGCGGTGGGGCACCGCCCACGCTCCCGGACGCCTTCGCGGGCGCCTCCGCGAAACCCACGAGCGTGGATACGCGGTCAACCCCGGGCTGATCGTGGAGGGCAGCTTCGGGGTCGGGGCGGCAGTGTTCACGCGCGAAGGTCATCCGCAGTGGGCCCTGAGCCTCACGGGAGTCGAGTTCCGGTTCGGCCCCGACCGGCTCCCCGAACTCGGACGCATCCTGCTCGCCCACGCGCACCAGCTCACGACCCGCGTCTCTGCAGCCCGCGGCTGAGCCGAGCCGGGCAGACCGGAAGGCGCAGCTCGACGACCGGGCGCAGGTCAGGCGACGGGGTGCTGGTGTGCCACCACCGCGCGGATCGCGTCGCCGACGACGCGTGCACCGGGCCGGCTCATCACGATCGTGTAGTGATTGAGATCCCCGAGCCGCGTGTGTTCGACGCTCGGATACTCCGCCAAGATGCCCTCGAGGTACGGCGGCGCGTAGAGGCCGGGCTTCTCGTTCTGCAGCCCCCGCGGCACCGTGATCAGCGCTGTCGGGTGCTGAAGATCGGCGAGCGCCGCCGGCAACGACGATCCGGTGTTCATGTCGATCGTGTCTTCGACCGTCGTCTCGTAGCTCGTTGCGGGACGCAGCCGGCCGGATCCGTCCTCGACGAGGTCGTACGCGAAGTAGCTCTCGAGCTCCGGCGACCAGGCCTGCGTGAAGGCAGGATGGGGGCGCCAGAAGTCGAGGTAGTCATCGATGGAGGCGAACCGCATCGACAGCCGAGCAGCCGTGGGGCCGAGCACGTGCGCGACGACAGCGTCGGCATCCATCCCCGCCGGAACGTCGAGGGGCATCCCACCATCGATGAGCAGCAGGCTCTCGACCCGGGACGGATGCCGGTGGGCGAACACGACGGCCACGAAGGCTCCCATGGAGTGGCCGACGACGGGAATGCGCTCGATGCCGAGGTGATCGAGCACGGCGACCAGGTCATCGGCGTGGGCCGCAAGCCCCGCGGGTCCCGCCAGGTCGTTGCTGCGCCCGCGTCCGCGAAGATCGGGGGCGATGGCACGGATGCCGGGAAGCTCCTCGACCACGAACGGCCATGCCAGGTGAGAGGCGGTCACGCCGTGGATGAGCAGTACCTGTCCGGTCTGCGGAGCCACCGGGTCCCAGACGCCGACGTGCAGGTCTCCCCCGGGAACGGCGACGTCGTCGGTGCGATACGTGTGTGCGCTCATCGTGCGGTCCACCCACCGTCCATCGTGTAGGACGCGCCCGTGACCATCCCCGCCTTGTCGGACACAAGCCACCCGGCCAGGGAAGCCACCTCGTCCGACTCCACGAGCCGCTTGACGGCAGTCTCGGTGAGCATGATCTTCTCGACAACCTCGCTCTCGGGAATGCCGTGAACCTTGGCCTGGTCGGCGATCTGCTTCTCTACGAGCGGCGTTCGCACGTAGGCCGGATTGATGCAGTTGCTCGTGACCCCGTGCGGTCCGCCCTCGAGCGCCGTGACCTTCGACAGACCTTCCAGTCCGTGCTTGGCAGCGACGTAGGCCACCTTGAACGGGCTCGCGCGCAGCCCGTGGGCGCTCGAAATGTTGATGATCCGCCCCCACCCCTTCGCGTACATGTGCGGCAGGGCTGCGCGCACCAGCAGGAACGGCGATTCGAGCATCAGGCGCATCATCATCCGGTAGGTGCCGGGGTCGAACTCGGCGATGGGGCTCACGCGCTGGATGCCGGCGTTGTTGACCAGGATGTCGACCTCGAGGCTCAGGTCGTCGAGCGCCTCGGTGTCAGAGAGGTCCACGACCCACGCCTCGCCACCGATGTTCTCGGCAGCCGCATGCGCGGCATCGGCGTTGAGATCGGCGACGACGACGGTGGCGCCGCGCGAGGCGAACTCGGTAGCGCACGCCAGCCCGATGCCGCTCGCGCCACCCGTGACCAGTGCACGCCGACCCGCAAGATCCTGCTCGGTCATCGGTTCTCCTCCTTCTCGCTGCGCTCATGTGCTCGGGGAGCGAGCGCGTTGTCGATGAGCGTCGACATGGACGCCATCACCGCGGGGTCGAGCTCGGCAGGAGGTCGGCCCTCGGCATCGCGCTCCCACAGCAGGAAACGCATGCCGATGAGCTCTCCCATACCCATGAGCGCCCACGCCGTCACCTCGGGATCGAGGGCGCGGTCGACGTCCCCACTCCCCTGGGCTGCGCGTAGCCCCGCCTCGTAGCCTTCGACGATCCGGGTGTAGTGCAATCGCAGAATCTCGGGTGACACGAACTCTGCCTCGCGCACGACCCGGTAGAGCGCGGGGTGGGCGGCGGTGAACCGGAAGAACCCGGCGAACCCCGCGCGTTCGGCCTCGAGCCGGCTCGCGGCGCCCGCCATCGATTCCGACATCGAGTGCCGCACCCGACGGTTCAGATCGATCACGAGCGCCTCGAAGATCGTCTGTTTGCTGTCGAAGTACAGATAGAAGGTTCCCAGGCCAATACCAGCGCGCTCGGTGATCTTCACGATGGATGCCTCGTGGTAGCCCTGCTCGGCGAACACCGTTTCGGCGGCCTCGAGAAGCCGCTGCCGGGTGGCCTCCCCGCGCTTGGTCAGCGGGCGTCCCGTGGCCGACGAGACCGGAGCGAGGTCCTCGTCTTCAGCGGGAATGCTCATGGGACACCTCCTGAGCCGATGCCATGATCACGCGGGCGCGCTCACGCAGCCGCGATCGGGCGAGCTTGTCAATGGACGAACGCGGCAACCGCTCGACGACCTCGACGGCGACCGGGACCTTGAAGGCCGCGAGCGTGCGCCGCGCGTGCGCGATGATCTCGTCCGCTGAGACGAGCGCGCCAACGCGAACCGTGACGAACGCGACGCCCCGTTCGCCCCAGACCGGGTCGGGGACGCCGACCACGGCGGCCCCGGTGACCAGCGGGTGCAGACCCAGCGCGTGCTCGACCTCGGCGGGCGCGACGTTCTCTCCCCCGGAGATGAAGATGTCTTTGAGCCGGTCGACGACGGTGAAGACGCCGTCGCGATCGCGGTGGACGAGATCGCCGGTGCGCAGCCAGTCGCCGTGCATGGCCCGCGCCGTCGCATCCGGGTCGCCGAGGTATCCCGCGAAGACGCTGGGGCCTCGCACCCACAACTCGCCCGTCGCCTCTCCCCGAAGCGGCAGCAGCGTGTCGGGGTCAACGATCTGAACGCTGACGTGGGGGTATGGCCGACCGACCGCCCCTTCGTGACCCTCGGCGATGCCGTTCGGGCAGTGCAGCACATTGGGGCCGGCCTCGGTGAGGCCGTAGCCCTGAACCAACTCGATGCCCCGGTCCTGCCACGCGTCCCGGACCGCGCCGGGGAGGGTCGCCCCGCCCACCAGGGCGAGGCGGATCGAAGACAGGTCGCTCGTGTCCCAGCCGCGGGATTCAGCGAGCATCGCGTACTGCGTCGGCACTCCCATCATCGCCGTGACGCGGCGCTCGCGGATGAGCTGCAACACCCGCTCGGTGTCGAACGACCGCTCCAGCACGACCGTCGCTCCGCCCCACCACGCAAGCAGCGGCTGGCAGTTCCACGCGGCGACGTGGAACTGCGGCAGCACGCTGAGCACGACATCCCCCTCGCCCAGCGGCAGGGCGCGACCGAGGGCCAGGTTGTTCCAGAAGCAGTTCGCGTGGGTGAGGATGACGCCCTTGGGTGCCGCTTCGCTCCCCGACGTGTAGACGATCAGCAGAGGATCGTCGTCCCGGACAGCACGGGCCGGCTGCGGATCGCGAGCTGGCGGCACCGCGTTCTCGACGCCCGCGGTGCCGAGAAAGGCCAGCAGCGGCGGGTCCGCGAGTTCCCGCACGGCTTCGCCCGCGGCTACGGCGAACTCGTCATCCACGACCAGCAGCTGCGGATCGCTGCGGCCGAGCGTGTCGACGAGCTCTCGTGTGCTCTGGCGCCACGAGAGCGGAACGAACGCGGCACCGACCAACGCGCAGCCGAAGAAGAGCACGACGTGATCGATGGAATTGCCCGCGAGGGTCGCGATGCGCGATCCCGGGCCGAAACCCGCCTCCGCGAGGCGGTCGGCGAGTTCGCGAGCCCGCCGCGCAAGATCGGCGTAGTCGATGGTTACCCCGCGATCGTCGATCGCGACGCCATGCGGCGTGTGCGCGGCGCGCTCGATCAGCCACCGGCCGATCGTGTGCGACTCGTCTTGTACGTCGTTGCTCACGCTCGAACCTCCGAGGCACCGACCGCGTCGGCATCTGCCTCCGCGTCATCGATGCTCCGCAGACTATCGCGCACGTGGCGCTCGCCGTGTCGGCGACGCCACCACCCGTCGATCGTGCCGGCGATACCGCCGGGCAGGAACATGACGACGATGATGAACAAGGCGCCCAGCAGGAACAGCGGCTCGGACAGCGGGATGCGCAGGAAATCGGGGAGGGATTCGATGGCTTCGGATCCGGCAAGAACCGTCAGACGCTGATCGAGCAGCGTGTACAGCACGCCCCCGACGATCGCACCCCATCGGAATCCAGCACCGCCGAGCACGACCATGACCAGCACCGTGATGGTGAGATCGGCCGAGACAGAACGCGGCACCGTGCCGGATTGCAGCAACATGTACGCGACGCCGGCGAGGCTCGCGAGCACCGCCGCGATCACGAAGACGATGAGCCGCACCCGGTACGGCCGGAGCCCGAGGACGCGAACGCGCTGCTCGTTCTCGCGGGTGGCCCGCGCGAGGTGGCCGAGACGGGACGTGTCGACCCACAGGGTCACGAGGTACACGATCACCAGCACCGCGAGAGCGAACCAGTACAGGTTGCGGGTGTTGATCACGCCAACCAGGAAGTCGGGCACCTGCTCGGTATTGAGGCTCAGGCCCTCCTCACCGCCCGTGATCGCGGAGTTGCGACGCACGAGCACGGAGCCTGCCTGCGCGAAGGCGAGCGTGACCATCGCGAACGGGATTCCCGAGACGCGCATGGCGACAGCACCCGTGACGAAGGCGATGATCATCCCGCCGATGAGCGCGACGAACACACCCGGGAACAGGGGACTCCGAAGTGTTCGAGGGCGATACCCAAGCCGTAGGCGCCGGCGCCGAAGTAGAGCGCGTGGCCGAAGGAGAGCATCCCCGACGTGCCCAGCAGCAGGTTGTACGACAGCGCGAGGGATGCGAACACCATGCACAGCGAGAGCAGCGCGAGCGTGCCGGGTTGGTAGGTGGGCGTCGGGAGAATGCCCGGGATCGAGATGTTCAAGAGCGGCAGGACGGCCATGAAGATCACGAGCGCAACGCCGACAAGGGCCGGCCAGTATCGACGAATGCTCATGCCTTCCTCCCGAGGAGACCAGAGGGCCGCACGAGGAGGACGACCGCCAACAGGATGACGACGATGAAGTCGCCGGTGCCGCCGAGGTAGAAGTTCGCGAACTGCTGCAGCACCGCGACCAGCACGGATGCCACGGCAGCCCCCGTCAGCGATCCGAGGCCGCCGACCACCGTCACGATGAACGCGAAGATCAGCAGGGTCGAGCCCAGGTGCGCTGACACGAAGGTGGAGTAATGCATCGCCAGCACGCCGCCGATACCGGCAGCGGCCCCGCCGATCGCGAAGACCAGCGTGAAGGATCGGCGCACGTCGATCCCGAGTGCCGTCACCATCGAGCGGTTCTCGACGCCGGCGCGGATGATCATGCCGTACCGGGTCTTCTGCAAGAACAGCACGAGCGCTGCCAGCACGAGGGCGGCGGCAAGCATCAGCACCCAGTACACGTTGGGGATGCGGGCGCCGAGAATCTCGGTCGTCTCCTTGAGCCACGGCGGACCGGCGATCGGGATCGCGTCGGTTCCCCAGACTCCTTCGAACAGCGCAACGGCGGCGAAGGAGAGCCCGACCGTGACGAGGACCTGTTCGATGTGTCGCTCGTAGAGCGGTCGGATCAGGACGAGTTCGGTGAGGGTGGCGAACACTGCGCCGACGCCGGCGCCGACCAGGATCGAGACGAGGAACGACCACCAGGAATCCGTGCCGAGCGCCTGCGCGACCATCCATCCGAGGAAGGCGCTCAGGGTCAGGAAGGCCCCGTGGGCGAAGTTGAGAACGTGCATGAGCCCGTAGATCAGGCTCAGCCCCGATGCGACGAGGAAGTACAGGGCGCCGAGACCGACACCGGTCACGAGCGTCAGGATGATGGTGCTCACGAGTGGGCCTCCGGAGACGGTGCGGCGGTGTCGGCATCCGCGGGCCGCTCGGCGTGGACGCCGAGCAGACGCTGGGTGAGCTCCTCGTCGTCGAGGATCTCGCGGGCCGAGCCGACGTGGACGACACGACCGCTGTCGATGACGATCGCGTCGTGGGCAAGTCGCTTGACGACCTCGAGGTTCTGTTCGACCAGCAGGATCGGAACCGTCTTGGCCGCCTCTTCGAGGGCGTCCGCCACTTCGGTGACGATCTTGGGCGCGAGCCCCTTCGTCGGCTCGTCGACCAACAGCAGCTGGTTGTCGTTCATGAGCGCTCGAGCGACCGAAACCATCTGCTGCTGGCCGCCCGAAAGCGTGCCCGCCATCTGGTCGCGACGATTCACGAGGTCGGGGAAGAGCTCGGCGACGAACTCACGTCGCGGATTGCGCTGTCGCTCGGCCAACGCGAGGTTTTCGGCGACCGTGAGCTTGGCGAAGACTTCGCGATCCTCGGGGACGTACCCGACTCCGCGCTTCACGATCCGATGGGTGGGAAGAGCGTCGACGCGCTCCCCCGACAGGCGAACCTCGCCGCGGCGATGGATCAGGCCCAGGATGCCGCGCAACGTCGAGGTCTTGCCGACGCCGTTGCGTCCGAGAACCGCCGTGATTCCGGTGGCAGGGACAGAGAAGGTCACGCTTTCGACCACGGGCTGACCGCCGATCGAGCAACGCAGGTCGGTGACCTCAAGGATGGCGCTCATGCGGCGGTCCCCAGGTACGCGCTCTGCACGAGCGGGTTAGCCATGATCTCGGCGGGTGAGTCGAAGGCGATGATCGACCCGAAGTACATCACGGCGACCTTCTCCACGAGTCCCATGAGCACATCGATGTGGTGTTCGACCATGAGGACGGTGCAGCCGGTGCGCTCCTGGAGCTCGCGGATGTTGTCGACGAGCCCCGTGACGTCGCCCGAGGCGACACCGGCCATGGGCTCATCGAGCAGCACGATCTTCGAGTCCATCGCCAGGAGCACGGCGATCTCGAGCTTGCGCTTGTCGCCGTGAGAGATGTCGCCGGCTGGGGTGAGCAGCTTGTGCGTCAGGCCCACCTCGTCGAGGTTGTGCAAGGCGCGCTGCGTCGCGGCATCCTTCTTCGCACCACCCGCTCGGGAGGGGAAGTGGAAGAGGGAGTAGTCGCGACCGACCGCCACCTGCGCGGCCAGCCGGACGTTCTCGAGCACGCTCAGCTTGGGAAACAGGCTCGAGGTCTGGAACGTGCGCCCCAGTCCCGCCCGCGCCCGGGCGGGCACGGACATCGTCGTGATGTCTTCACCGTTCATCAAGACCCGACCTGCTGTGGGGGTCATGATGCCGGAGACGATGTTGAACAGCGTGGTCTTGCCCGCGCCGTTCGGCCCGATGACGCCGACCAGGGAACCCGGGGCGACATCGAGGTCGACATCCTTCAGAATTGTCGCGCCGCCGATCTGCAGCCCCAGGTTCTCCACCCGGAGGGCGGAGGGCGCGGGGGTGTGCGCGGGCGCGGACGGAACCGGATTGCTCATTGTTCGATCAGCCTCTTACTGCGCTTCGGCGGGTGCTACCGCGTCAGCCGAAGCCGTGTCGATCAGCTCAGGAACGAACGTGTCACCGTCGGCGACGAGCTTGACCTGGTACATCTCCTGCAGGAGCGCGTGGTCACCCGCGCGGACCGTGAGGGTGCCCTTGGGTCCGTCGAACGAGTAGCCCTCAAGTGCGGAGATCATCGCGTCGACGTCGCCCTGCCCTTCTTCGATCGCGTGCACGATCATGAGCGCCGCGTTGAAGCCATCGGGGCTGAACAGGTCGGGCGTGCAGCCGTCGGCCTCGAGAAGGCTGACCATCTCGGTGTTGACCGCGTTGTCGGGAGCGCCGGGGAAGTAGTAGTTCAGGAAGTTGATCTTCTCCGAAGCCTCACCGTACGCGCCGAACGTGGCCGAGTCGCCGAGACCGGTCACGACCGGGATCGCGTCAAGAACGCCCTGCTGGCTCATCGCCTGCCACATCGCGCCCGAGGTCGCGCCGGCCCAGGCCACGAAGACGAGGTCGGGGCTGCCCGCCAGCACCTGCTGCGCGAACGGGGTGAACTCGGTCACATCTTCGGCCACGAGGACCGAGTTGACCGTGG
Organism: Microbacterium schleiferi; assembly: GCF_015565955.1. NCBI lineage: Bacteria > Bacillati > Actinomycetota > Actinomycetes > Micrococcales > Microbacteriaceae > Microbacterium > Microbacterium schleiferi. The sequence goes on from NZ_CP064760.1 coordinate 2,036,322, forward strand.
CGCCCTGGCCACCGAGGATCGCCTCGACGGCGGCGACGTTGCCCTGACCGAACGCCGTGTCCTGAGCGAATACGGTCACGGTCTTGCCCGAGATGTCATCGAGGAAGGTGCCCGCTGTTGCGACATCCTGCGAGCTCTGGCGTCCCGAGCGGAAGGTGTACTCGTTGATGCCGGTGATCGCGTCGGCAGCGGCGGGGCCCGAGATGTAGAGGACCTTGTTCTGCTCAGCCTGCTCGGCCACCGCGAGTGCGACACCCGAGGAGACGGTGCCGGCGATGATGTTGACGCCGTCACCGATGAGTTCCTTGACGGCAGTGACGGCCTTGTCGGGGTCGCCCGCGTCGTCACGGTACTCGACGTTGATGGTCGTTCCGTTGATCTCGTTCGTGCCGTCGGTCGCGTACGACATTCCCGCGCGGAGACCGCAGAGGTACTGCTCGCCGTAGCCGGCGAGCGCTCCGCTCTCGCTCGAGACGATGCCGACCGTGACCTCAGAGGGACCCATGGTCTCGTCGCCGCCGGTGTCACCACCGTCGGCCTGCGGCGCACAGGCCGCCATAACAAGGGCGCTGGTGGCAACCACCGTGCCCAGGAGCAACTTCTTTGTAACCCGCATGTGCGTGCCTTTCACCGTTGGAAGGGGCATACCTGAAAGCTGATTCAGGTGGCACCTACAGTAGGTGACGAGGACACGCAGGGCAAGTCACGCTGGGTGGATGTCGGCATCGTTACCGATTCGCGACCGGATGTCGTCTGGAGCAACTGATCGCGGCGGCACTCCTGTCAGCCCGAAGCGAGCAGGGGTTCGTCGAGCACCCACGACACGTTGTAGACGAGCGGTTCGTCGACGCCGGCATCCGCCGCGTCCACGAGCGCGAAGCGCCCGTGGATGCCGAGCGCCTCCGCGCCGTACTCCCAGCTCGCGCACCAGATGCCTGCCGCGACAGGCGCGTAGTAGCGGGAGGCTGCGGCCGAGACGAAATCGACGCGCACGAGGCGACGCTCGCCGAGATTCTCTTCGATGATGGCCGCGGCCCGCGTGGGCTGAGCGTTGAAGGACGAGGGCGACCACTGGCACGCCTCGTAGGTTCGGCCGAATTCCGAGAACGGTGCCCTCGTGGTTTCGAGCGGCCGAGCGAGGTCCCCGCCTCCGAAGAAGAGCTCACTCAGAGGCTTGCGACGGTGCTGAATGAGCTGCATGAGGCGGATCATGATCGGCAGTAGTCGCGAGCGGTAGCCGATGGCACACACGCAAATGATGTGGTCGCGGTCGGCGGTGAACCGGGAACCGAGATTCTCGATGATGCTTCCGTGGTGGGCGCCCGGTCCGATCCAACATGTGGCGACACCCGCACGCGTCGCGTCGATGACAACCCGCTGCAGGCTGCGTCCGACATCGACAACCGCCGTCCGGCATACTCAGCAGGGGCGACCGCGACCAAGAACTCCGTCGCACCGACAGCCGGCCACACCGTCAGGGTCGCCTGCACATATTCGAGGCGCACCTGAGCTTTCCCGATCAGGACATCGGAGCGGGTGTGCACCCCGACGGAAGTGAGAAGGTCGGCGCGATCGGTGTCACTCAGAAGGCGCCTCTGGAAAGACCGGCAGGAGCGGCGCGAGCGCATGAGTTCGAAGGCATCCAGGTCGTCCCGGCGCGGGGGGCGCCGCTCGGCGGGGCGGATTCCTCCCTTGAGCGTCACGACGTCGACAGCCGAGATCGCCGCGAGGACGCCGCCGAGGAAGAGCGGGATGCCGACCCCGAGCGGGTGCCACCCGATCGCGAGGGCGGTAATACCGGCAGCTGCCAGCAGCAGGAGCGCAACGGCCACGGTGGGGAGGTACTGCAGCCAGCCGGTGAACTGCAGCCTGGTCTTCACGGCGACGAACCGCTCAAGAACTGTGCGGCGCCGCCGCGTGGCGCCAGCGCTCGGCGTCGCGGCCATCGTCGATTCTCCTCAAATTATTGATAGTCTGGACTTACAATAAACGACCCGGTAGGGGTATCGCCAGAGGGAGGTCGGATGCCGAAGATCGTGAACCTCACGCCGGTGTTCGACACGACCGTACGAGTGCTCGCCGAACGCGGCTACGACGGCACGACCGTCCAGGCGATTGCCGCCGAGAACGACGTCAGTGAAGTAACGCTTTTCCGCCGCTTCGGAACCAAAGCACGGCTGATCGCGGCCGCGCTAGCCGACCGGCTCGCCGCATCCGCGTTCTCCGCGCCACCCCACTCCGGCGACCTCCGAGCCGATCTCATATCGATTGCGCGCGCCTACGGCGCGACCAACCAGGCACACGGAGGGGCCGTGATGACCGTACTGGTCGAGGCCTCACGGCATCCCGAGCTCAGGCCCGCCATCGGCGGGCTCATGCCGAACCTGCGCCACTGCGCCGATATCATCGCCACACATCAGAACGAGGGCCGCCTGCAGGAAGGCGACCCGATGGTCTTAACCGCCCAGCTACTGTCACCGTTCATTACGGCGAGCTTGTGGCAGCGAGCTGGCGCGCCCGCGCTGCAGGAACCGGCGACCGTCGAAAGGATCGTGGACGGATTCCTCGCCGGATATGGCACGCCGTGAACGCGAGAGCCGGGGCGCGATCGCCAGGGTACACACCGCTTACATACCGCATTTATATACATGCGGTATATATTTGACCTCGTGACCGACAGCACCCCCTCGAGACGATCATTAGTGCGGCGTATGCGCTTACGCGCATTGCGGCCCAGCGCACCGGAAACGACGCTCCCGCAGCGCAGTGGCGCGCCCTCGCCGTGCTGGATCGGGAGGGCGCGCTCCGGATCGGCGAACTCGCTGCGGCCGCACGGACGACGCAACCCGGAATGACGCGGTTGATCGGCCAGATGACCGATGAGGCCCTGGTGACCCGCTCCCCCGACCCGGAGGATTCGCGAGCCACCGTCGTGCGCATCACCGCGGACGGGCGCGGAGCTCTCACTCGCTGGCGGGCTCAGCTGAGTGAGACGCTCGCTCCGTTGTTCGCTGATCTCACCGACGGCGACCGTGCGGCGCTCGAGCGCACGGCCCAGGTGCTGAGCGAGCGCACAATCGATGCCCCCTTCAACCCCTCAGGACGCAACCAATGACCGCGGCAACGCACGCCCCGACATCCGCCGCCTCGGTGTGGCGCCAGCCGGCGCAGGTGTGGGCCGTCGCGTTCGCGTGTGTCGTCGCCTTCATGGGAATCGGGCTGGTTGATCCGATCCTGCCCGCGATTGCCGCCTCGCTCGACGCGACCGCCGTCGAGACCGAGCTGTTGTTCACGAGCTACCTCCTCGTGACAGGACTCGCGATGCTCGTGACGAGCTGGATCTCGAGCCGCATCGGAACCAAGGCCACCCTCATGGCAGGACTCGGGCTCATCGTGCTCTTCTCCCTCCTGTCGGCGCTCAGCGGGAGCGTCGATGCGATCATCGGATTCCGCGCCGGCTGGGGCCTGGGCAACGCACTGTTCATCTCCACCGCGCTGGCCACGATCGTCGGGGCAGCATCCGGGGGCAGCGGCTCTGCCATCGTCCTCTACGAAGCTGCCCTCGGGCTCGGGATTGCGATCGGCCCCCTCCTGGGAGGCCTTCTCGGCGAGATCAGCTGGCGCGGCCCGTTCTTCGGGGTGGTGGTGCTCATGGCGATCGCGTTCATCGCGGTCGCGGTCTTGGTCCGCGGCACCGGCGAGCGGCGGGCACCCGTTCCCCTGTCGGCGCCGATCCGCGCACTACGCACGCCGGCGCTTGCGGTGCTCGCTGCAGCGGCCCTCTTCTACAACATCGGGTTCTTCATCCTGCTCGCCTTCTCACCGTTCCCGCTCGGGTTCGGCGCGATGGGGATCGGCCTGACATTCTTCGGCTGGGGAGTCGCGCTCGCGGTCACCAGCGTCTGGGTCGCGCCGGCGCTGGCACGACGGATGCCGCGCACCACGATCATGCAGATCGTCCTGGTGCTGCTGGCCCTCGATCTGTTGGCCGCCGGGCTGCTGGTGTCGTCTGCCGCAGCCCTGGTCACCTGCATCGTCATCGGAGGACTCCTGCTGGGCGTCATGAACACGGTGCTCACGGAAGCGGTCATGGAAGCGACCGATCACCCACGGGCTGTCGCGTCCTCGGCGTACTCGGCCGTTCGCTTCCTCGGCGGCGCTGCCGCTCCCCCGCTGGCAGCCCTGCTGTGGCACGCGTTCTCGGCGAGCGTTCCGTACTACGTCGCCGCTGTCGCGGTGATGCTCGCGGCGTTGATCATCCTGCTCGGACGCAGCACCCTCGCCCGCGTGGATGGCCGTGTGGCTGACACGCAAGAAGAGGGCGCGGCAGTGCTCATCGGAGACGCCGGCTGAGGCATCCGGTCGGCGGGTTCCCCCGAGACAGAAACGCGGCCCGGGGAGAGGCTCTCACCCGGGCCGCCTTCTTCGCGATTACCCGAATATCGCGAAGGTGTTGCTCTGGTAACGAACCTACCTTCGGCGTCAGCTATGCGATCGCTATGTGAGAGCACTCTCACACGGTGTGCGGAAGCGGGAGCCGGTGCGACGGGCGCTCACCACGAAGGTGCAGTAACAAAATGGTGCACCCCCAGGGACTTGAACCCTGAACCCACTGATTAAGAGTCAGTTGCTCTGCCGATTGAGCTAGAGGTGCGGATGGATGACCACGCAGATCGCGCGGCGAACCGAGGGTCAACACTACCATCACGATGACGTCACCCGGAAATCGCGCCGGGCAGTGCGGCCTATCCTTGATCGCGTGATCTCCTCCCCCTCGATGAACAGCTTCGATGCCCCCTTCGACGGCGATCTCTCGGCAGAACTGGCGCTCGCGCTCAGGCTCGCGGATGCCGCCGATGCCGTGTCGATGGCACGCTTCGACGCCGCGGATCTCGACATCCAGATCAAACCGGACGCCACGTACGTTACGGAGGCAGACCTGGCGACCGAGCGGGCCATTCGCGACATCCTCGAGGCCGAGCGTCCTGAAGACGGAATCTTCGGTGAAGAGTTCGGGTCCTCCGGCAACGCCGCACGAGAGTGGATCATCGACCCGATCGACGGCACCGCGAACTACCTCAAGGGCATCCCGATGTGGGCGACGCTGATCGCGCTCGCGATCGATGGCGTCCCCCGCGTCGGGGTCGTGAGCCAACCCGCGATCGGGCGCCGCTGGTGGGGCGCCACGGGACTCGGCGCGTGGACCGCAACCCCATCAGGCACGCCAACTCGGCTCCGGGTCTCCGAGATCGATTCGCTCGAGAAGTCGAGCATCAGTTTTCAGAGCATCGAACAGTGGGACGAGGTGGGCCGGGTCGATGACCTCATCCGCCTGACCCGGGCCGTCTGGCGCGATCGCGGGTACGGCGACGCCTGGCCCTACATGCTGCTGGCGGAGGGCCGGCTCGAGATGGTCGCCGAGTTTGGCGTCAAGGAGTACGACGTCGCGCCGTACGTCCCGATCCTGCACGAGGCCGGCGGCCGGTTCACGGCGGTCGACGGAAGCCACACCCTGAGCGATCGCTCCGGGATCGCCACCAACGGCATCCTGCACGACGCCTTCATCGACCTGCTGCGCGACGACGGATCCGCATCGTGAGATCCACAACACCGCGCGCGACCCTGCTTGCACCGATCGTTCTCGGTGCACTCGCGCTGGCGGCGTGCTCGGCGAGCCCGACACCAGCGCCTACCGCGACGGCAACAGAATCTGCGCCGCCCGCTGCGCCGATCGAGACGCCGGATGCAACACCGAGTCCGACCGCGGAAGCGTCTGCTCCGTCGTGCGAGACGCTCATCTCGGCCTCGCTCGTGGAAGAACTGACAAGCTACGGCTGGACCGCGCGCACCGACGATTTCCTCGTCGGCGCGACGGTCGTCGAAGGCGGCCTCCAGTGCACGTGGGCTGACTTCGACGGCCCCGCGACCGACAACCTGCTGGTCTTCGGATGGGCCCCGGTTGCCGCCAGCGAAGCAACGCGCCTGCAGTCAGACCTCATTGCCCAGGGATGGCTCCGTGAAGACGGCCCCCAGGGCACCTACATCACGACGGATCCGCAGTACGCGGTCGCTGTCGACGAGGACGGGTATGGGATGACGTACCTGTTCGGCGACGGATGGGTGACCGTTGCGCTGACGAAACAAGGTCTCGTCCTCATCGAGCGACCCGATGCCTGAGTTCGTTCCCGTCAGGCGCACGCCGTTCCGATAAAGTCAGAGCACTGTCGCCTGACCCGAAACGGACGGCATCGATGCCCGGACTTTCCCGCCGCCACTTTCTCACCGGCGTCGCCGCACTCGCGGCTGCCACCGGACTGAACATCGACGTGCTCGGACGCGGCCTCGCCGCCCGTGCGCAGACAACGGCCCAGACAGCAGCCGGCATCCCGACGACGCTGCAGCAGACGATCCTGCAGGGCAGCGTGATCCAGGGCTCGTACCGGGGTCTGACGACGGGCCCGGGCGAGCCCTACCTTCCCCGGCTCGACATCCTGCGCGCTGCACCGTCCGCGTCGCGCGCGGCGGCGCGCCGCTCCCTGCTCTACCTCGGTCACCTCTCAGACCTCCACGTCATCGACGCACAGTCGCCCGGGCGCATCGAGCCGATGATCGTGCAAGACCATTCGGCCTGGGGATCGGCGTTCCACCCCCAGGATCCGCTGAGCCCGCACGCGACGGCGGCCATGGTGCAGGCGTTCTCGGATGCGCGATACAGCCCGCTGACGGGGGCGCCGATGAGCGCGGCGATCGTGACCGGCGACTCCGCCGACATGCACTCCCACCAGGAGCTGCGCTGGTACATCGACCTCATGGACGGCCTCAGCGTCGACCCCGCGTACGCGAGCTCGACCTTCCAGGGCGTGCAGGCGTGGGCAGAGGCGATCTGGGCCTACCGACCCGGTGACCCGACAGGCGGCGCCTTCGGCGACTACGGGTTCCCGCAGCTTCCCGACCTGCTCTCCCAGGCGATCGCCAAGCCCGTCGACTCTGTGGGACTCCCCGCCCCCTGGTACGCCGTGTACGGAAATCACGACACGCTGCTGCTCGGCACATTCAATCTGAGCCCGCAGTTGCACGCTCTCGCCGTGGGCGCCCAGAAGTCGTACGCGCTCGAGGGCACCGCGGGAATGGCCCTTGGCGGGTGGGCCGCGGCGACCGGCGTCCTGCAACAGGCTGTCGATGCCCTCGGCCTCGGCTGGGGACGTCCCGGCTTCCGGGAGGTCGCGGCCAGTCCCGAGCGCTACCTGTTCGAGCAGCGCGAATTCATGGCCGAGCACTTCAACACGCAGCCGACCCCCGGGCCCGTGGGGCACGGATTCACGCAGCACAACCTCGACTCCGGAGAGACGTGGTGGGTCACCGACCTCTCGCCGAACGTGCGCGGCTTCGGACTCGACACGTGCAATCAGGTCGCCGGACCCGACGGCGGCGTGCCCGAGGTGCAGTTCCGGTGGCTCGAGGCGCAACTGCAGCAGGCGCAGGCTGAGAACAAGCTCGTCCTCATCTTCAGCCACCACAACAGCCTCACGCTCGAGAACAAGGCGCAGCGGTTCGATGACCCGCAGAAGCTCTACGGCGCTGAGGAGTTCGTGGCGATGCTGCTGAAGTACCCCGTCGTGATCGGGTGGCTCAACGGTCACACCCATCTGAACCAGATCCTGGCGCACGGCGAGGGCGACCGTGGGTTCTGGGAAATCACGACCGCGTCGTGCATCGACTTCCCGCAGCAGCAACAGGTCGTCGAGATCGTCGACAACCGTGACGGCACGCTCTCGCTGTTCACGACGGTGCTCGATCACGCCTCCCCCGCCGTTCCCGGGTCCAGCGGCAGCGTCGCCGACCTCGCATCGCGCTCGCGCGAACTCGCCGCCAACGACTGGGCCGAAAGCCCCATGATGCGACGCGGTTCGCCGCTGGATCGCAATACCGAGCTTCTCCTGAAGGCCCCGTTCGATCTGTCTCGGATCACGGATGCCGCCCTGGAGACCCAGCACATGACCGAGAACGCTCGGATCCTGGCCTACGAAACGGAGCGTGGACTGTGAAACGGCCACTGATCGCGGCATCCGTGCTGGCGGCGAGCGTGCTGACCATGGCCGGATGCTCGCAGGTTGAGGCTCTGGCACCGGTCGGCGGAAACCACATGACCGAGATCCGGTACGCCGCGATCGACATCCTGCTCGCGAAGAACATCGACGTACTCGTCGCGCCGGTCTGCGAGCAGTCCGGCGAGGCGGTTTCCTGCACCGGCGAGACGGCAGAGGGTCAGACGATCACCGTCGAGTCCCCCGCCGATGCGACCGACACCGTCACGGTGACCGTCGGCGACGAGACCGTCTACAGCGGGAAGTACTGGGACATCCTGGACGATGCCGTGCGAGGTGACCTGTGAGTACGGGAGCTCTGCTCGGACACGCCTGGCGGGTATGGGTGCCCGCCGTCGTGCTGAACACCGCACTGCAGGCGCTTCTCGTGGCGCCGTTCGTCACGCCCGCGGCATCCGTGGTCTTCGTCGTGCTGGTGCTCGCCGCGATTGCCGGCGTCGTCGTGAGCGTGGGGCTTATCGGTGCGGCGTTCCGATCCGCGCTCGGGGGCGGCACCCGGTGGCCGTCCTGGGGCGAGTGGCTCGCGGTGCTCCTGCTGACGCTGGCAGTGTCGGCGAGCGCTCTCGTCGCGGCGTGGCTCGTGATCCCGGTGCTCGCTGTCGCGGCCATCATGCTGCCGGCCGTCTTCGGAGTTCCGCAGCGCACAGCGTGGGGCTTCGGCCTGTTCGCACGAGCACCGCTGCGCGGCATCCTGCTGACCCTCGTGACACTCGCTCTGGTGGCGCTGCTGTGGTTTGCGGCGCTCATGTTCGGCTTCTTCGTCACCGGCTGTGTAGGCGCCGCGTTGACGTGGCTGGTCATCGGCGTGATCGGCGCGTTCGTGCTCGCGACGTGGTTCGCGACGCCGCGCCGCGAGCGGGCCTGACGCTACCCCGTGACGGATGCCGGCATCGGCGTGATCGACACGTCGACCGCCCCGAACGGGAAGGGGAAGATCAGCGACCAGTCGCCGTCGGGGCTCCAGTCGCGAATCGGGGCCTCAAGAACCGCGAACCACGCGAGCGAAACAACCAGCGATACCGCGGCGATAGCGAGGATCACGATGGCAGCCCAGTCGAGGATGCGAAGCGCCGCAGGAATCGTCTGCGCTCGCCGTATGACGAGAGTGAGCGCGACGATGAAGGCGAGGACGACAGCGATGATCACGACCAGGCTCGGCTCCAGCGTCAACGTCATGCACTGCGGCACCACCTCGGTCGGATTGCCGTTCGAATCGATGTAGCCCCCGTCTGCCCCGATCCCACCGGCACATGTGCCAGCCATGCCTCGTGTGAAGGTCGCATAGACCCAGAGCGCGAGGGCCGTCACGGTCGCGACCCGACGAATGCGCGCGACGATCTCGACGCCGGGCAGCACGGAGCTGCCCGTGACGGATGATTGGATCTCGGCATCCGCGTGAGTCATGGCCCCACCGTAACCCGGATGACCCGGGCGGCCGCAAGACAGGGAAGAATCGGACCGTGAGCTCATCCCTGTTCGCTCCACCCCGATTCTCGAACCTCGCCGCCGCGGCAGCGGGCGAGAAGCCCCTGACCTGGCGACAGCGTCGCGCCCGGTTCCGTCAGATCTGGACCCTGGCCCGGCGTCACGGGCTCCTGCCGTTCCGCAAACTCGACTTCAGCTATGACCCCGCGACCGCCGAGGTTCGTGCACGCCAGGCACGCGGCCTGCGCGAAGCGCTCGAAGAGGCCGGCGGCGGTTTCATCAAGGCCGGGCAGCTGCTCTCGACCCGCGATGACATCCTGCCGACTGAGTGGGTACGCGAGCTCTCACGGCTGCAGAAAGAGGTCAATCCTGCACCCGCCGCGCAGATCGAGGAACTCCTCGAGCGCGAACTCGGCGAGCGCCGTGGTCGGTTCGCGACCTTCGACGTGGATCCGCTGGCTGCGGCATCCATCGCCCAGGTGCACCGGGCGACACTGGATGACGGCACCGTCGTGGCCGTGAAGGTGCAGCGTCCTGGCATCCGTGCCCTGCTGGACTGCGACATCGACATCATGCTGCGGCTTGCCGGCTGGGCGACCCGCCGCATCAAGCAGGCCCGCCAGTTCGGTGCGCTGGATATTGCGAAGCAGTACGCCCAGGATCTGCGCAATCAGGCCGACTTCGCGCGCGAAGCGAGCAACCTCGAGAGTCTCGCCCAGTCCGCGCGGTCGGCCCGCGATGAGGTGCGCATCCCGCGGATCTTCCCCGACCTCTCCACCGACCGCGTCCTGACGATGGAGTTCATCGACGGCGAGACGATCACGGCACTGCGGCGCGAGGGGCAGACCGATGAGATCGAGGATGCCCTGCGCACGGTGCTGCGCAGTTTCTTGCGCCAGCTTGTGATCGACGGCGTCTTTCACGCCGACCTGCATCCGGGCAACGTCATCATCGATCCCGAGGGCACACCGGCACTCATCGATTTCGGCTCGGTCGGCCGGCTCGACAGGGACCTGCGGCAGACGGTTCAGGACCTCGCGATTGCGTTCCTGCAGGGCGATACCCGTCGGGTCGCGGATGCCGCCCTGGCGATCATGCCGCTGGCAAACCCCGCCGACGAGCCCGGATTCCGACGGGCACTCGCCGAGTTCGTCACCCACGATCTCGGCAGCGGTTCCCGCGTCACCCTGCGCACGATCGACAACGCGAGCGACCTGTTCACCCGCTACGGCAGCGCGCTGCCTGCCGATCTCGTCGCCGCGGGTCGCGCCTTCGCGATCCTTGAGGGGACCCTCCGCACCGCGGCACCGACGATGGATGTCATCGGCGAATCGCGCGACGCGGCGCAGGCGCTCATCCTCTCCCAGTTGCGTCCGCGCGCGCTCGCCGGCGCCATCGGACGTTCAGCCCTGGGCGCGTTCCCGCGCCTGCGGCGGCTTCCCGATCGTCTCGAGACCATCGTCGGCGATCTTGCCGACGGCAAACTCACCGTCAAGATCCGGCTGTTCGCCGACGACCGCGATCGCCGTGTCGTCACGGGCGTCATCCGTCGCGTCTCGACCGTGATTCTCGGCGGGATGCTGGCCGTCGCGTCGTTCGTCATGTTCGTGCTTCCACCGTTCGAGGGAGGATCACTCTCCCCTGTCGCAGCCGGCGTGGCGCTGGCGATTGGGGCTGCCGCATCCTTCGTCACCGCGTCGGTGGATGCCCTCCTAGGACGACGTCCGTAACGGGGCACTGCCCGTGAGCACCCGGACAGTGCAGAATCAGGGCATGAAACGCTTCGACACTGTTGTCATCGGCGCCGGGATCTCTGGCCTGACCGCCGCGCGACTACTCGTGGCGGCCGGCCGCACCGTCGTCATCCTCGAGGCGCGCGACCGCGTTGGCGGCCGCGTACAGACCGATCGCACGGGCGGTGAAGTCACCGACCTCGGCGCGTCGTGGATCCACGGCATCACCGGCAGCCCCGTCGCTGCAGCTGCGGACGCGTTCGGGATGCGCATGGTCGAGTTCACGGTCGGTGGATACCAGCCCGATAGCCGTCCGATCGCCTACTACGGCCCGGACGGCGTTCGCCTCTCGGATGCCGAGGCTCGAGCCTTCGCCGACGACGTACACACGGTCGATGCGGCGCTGCTCGCCGTGATCGCGGCATCCGCCCCCGACGCGTCGTATCGCGATGTCACCGAACAGGCGCTCGCGGACCAGGGGTGGGATGCCGAGCGGACCCAGCGGGTGCGCGAGTACCTCGAGCACCGGGCGGAGGAGCAGTACGGCGCCTGGATCGAGGATCTTGCGGCGCACGGCCTCGACGATGACGCGATCGAGGGCGACGAGGTCGTCTTCCCGGATGGCTACGACGTGCTCGCTACGCGGCTGTCCGCGGGGCTCGATATCCGCCTCGAGCATGTCGTGACGCGGGTGGAGTGGTCGGATGACGGGGTCGTCGTCTCGACAGACCGGGGCGTGTTCGGCGGCGAGACCGCGGTCGTGACGGTGCCGGTCGGAGTCCTGCAGTCCGACGAGTTCGTCATCCATCCGCCGCTGCCTGAACCGGTCGCCGGTGCGCTCAGCCGCCTCACGATGAACGCGTTCGAAAAGGTGTTCCTCCGCTTCCCGACGAAGTTCTGGGATGAGGGTGTGTACGCGATTCGTCAGCAGGGCCCCGAAGGGCGGGCCTGGCACTCGTGGTACGACCTGACCGCGCTGCACGGCACCCCGACCCTGCTGACCTTCGCGGCCGGACCGACAGCACGACAGGTCGCCGGATGGGATGCCGAACGCATCGTCGCCGACATCCTCGTGCAGCTCCGCCGGCTCTACGGCGACCGCGTCGTCGAACCCACGAGCGTGGCGATCACGTCGTGGCACGACGACCCGTTCACCCGAGGCTCCTATGCGTATATGACGCTCGGTTCGACCACGGCCGACCACGACGATCTCGCGACACCGATCGGTGGCGTGCTGCATCTGGCCGGGGAGGCGACCTGGACCGACGATCCCGCGACGGTTCCCGCGGCGATGCTCTCGGGCCACCGCGCCGCCGAGCGGATCGCGAATCACGACATCCCGATTGACACGCTCTGGCGCTGAGCAGTTACGTCGAACCCTCACGCGAAGGGTCGCAACACGCCGTTGCAGGTCGATGACGTACGGCGTGTTGCGACCCCTCGCGTGAGACGGACGCCGCTAAATGCGCTGCAGCTCGCCGCGCACGATGGAGTCTCCGGAGTGCTCGGGCGGACCATCATCGGGTTCGGCCGATACGTCCACGAGAACGAACTCATCCAGATCGATATCGGCAGGGATGGGGAAGGTCCCGGTCTGGCTGTCGAGCACTCCGAGGCTCACGATTTGCGTGGCATCCGCGGAGATCAACCAGACCTCGCGGAACGTGCCGGGAATCGGCGCAGCCTCCAGTGTCACCTCGACGGTCCGTTCGTCGCCGCGCTCCTCGACTACCGCTTCCCCGTGAGCACCGGGATGGTCAGGGAACGCGAGCAGCTCTGCGGATGCGATCGGGGTCGTCTGCGGCAAGGATGTCAGCGACCAGACGCCGCCGACAACCACCACGAGCACAACCGTAGCGGCCAATGCGAGCAGGCCGCGTGTCAGCCCGCCGGCCCGACGCCGGGGAGCTCGGTCACGCGTTCGTGCGACGTGCTCACGCCGGGTCTGCGCCGGAGCCTCCTCGGATGCTGAAACTGTCGCGTCGTCCGCCGTCGAGGCAGTCGCACCGGGACTCATACCGAGTTCATCGACAATGGCATCCCACACCCGCGGAGGCGGTGATTCGAGCGCGTCGATGACAATCGTCGACCGGCCGACGACAGCGGTTCGCTTCAGTGCGTCGACCTCCTCCGCGCACACCGGGCACTCTTCCAGGTGGGCACGGTCATCCGCCGTGAGCTCCTGCTCCCCCAGGGCGACAAGAGGAAGGATGTCGGGGTCAAGATGCGACATAACTCACCTCCAGTCGGTCGCGAAGTCTGGACAGACTTCGTCGGATATGGCTCTTGACGGTCCCGAGCGGCATGTCCAGCCGCTCGGAGATTTGTTGATGTGTGAGGTCATCGTAGAAGGCGAGCTTCACTACGGCCTTCGCATCGGGCTCGAGAAGGTCGATTTCTTCGGCCAGAAGGAGGGAATCGCCCAGGTCCACCTCCGCGCCGCTGATGTCCGGGCCTGCCACGCGCTCGAGCTCCTGTTGGAGGCGAGCCGCGCGAGAGCGCGCCTCGTGCGCATCGGCGATACGACGACGGGCGATCGAGACGAGCCACGTCGAGAGCATCGACCGGGACGGGTCGAACGAATCCCGAGAGCGCCACGCCGACACGAAGGTCTTCTGCGTGACATCCTCGGCATCGAGCCGGTCGCCAAGCGATCGCAGCGCGATGGTGTAGACCACGGCAGACCACCGCTCGTACATCTGCGCCAACGCCCGCTCGTCACCCGCGCGGAACCGGTCGCTCAGTTCGAGGTGTTCCTCGTCCTGCACCAGGGAGACCTCCCGCCTCATTGCGATCACCGCGCCTACGCATCTGCGGGGCCGGCGACGACGACAATGTTGTCTCGGTAATGTCCGAGCGCCGGATCGAAGGGTCCGCCGCAGGTGATGAGCACCAGCGTACGCTCCCCCGACCTGGCGAAGAGCTCATCGGGTAGCTCGCTCTTCACGTACTCGGTGACCGATTCGACGCGGTACGTAAAGTCGCGGCCCGACTCGTCAGCGACACTGACCTCGGCGCCGACTCCCAGGTCCCGGAGCCTGCTGAACGGGCCGATGCCGTACGTTGCGGAGTCGACGTGAGCCGCGATCACGGTGTTTCCTTCCTCGGATGCCGGTGCCGGCCCGAACCGGTACCACCCGGCGACCGCGGGATCTTCCGGGATCTCCATGAAGCCATCCGGGAGGACGCCGACCGCAACGACAGGAACGGATAGCGAGACGTCCGGAACGGTCAACAACTGCGGCTGCGGTGCTGGCGCAAGCGCCTGCGGTGCCGCCGAGACGACCGGCACATCGACCGCTGGCCGCGGAGGAGTCGGGACTGTCGCGCTCGGGCTCGGAGTAACCGGGGGCTGCGCCCCCACCCCGGAGGGGATGAGGGCGCAGCCCGAGAGCAGCGACAAGGCGACGACGGCAGCGGTGGCAGCCGCGGTACGCGCTCGCGCTGAGGCGGGCATCAGCGGCGAGCGACCGAACGAGCGATCAGCACGCCACCGCCTGCGAGAACCGCGGCAGCGACGAGCCCGCCGATGAGCAGGCCTCCCTGCATCATGGCGTCCTGCTGGGCCAGCTGTCCGCCCGTGCCAGAGTTCACGCCGCCGGGCGCGGAGTACAGGCCATCGATGGTCTGCACGGCGAGGGCGAGGTTGTCGTCATCGAGGCTGCCCCACGCGTAGACGATCGTGAGCTGCCCGTCAGCGATCGTGACGTCGGCGGGTCCGAGCAGCGCCGGGCTGGTCGTTCCTGCCGCCACGACGGATGCCGACACCGTGCCCGCCGCGAGATCGAGAGTTGCCTCGTCGGGGTTGGCGAGACCCTCAACGACGGCTGTGTCGCCGGCGAGGATGTCGACAGCGGGCGCGGCAGCGACGTGACGAACCGTCAGACGGCCCTCGCCGGCGGCGGTCTCGCTGATGTCGTTGGTGAACAGCGTCGCCGTGGGGTCACCGGCCTCGGTCAGGTGCGCGACGGCGGTGTAGCTCGTGTTGGCTGCCAGCGTCAGCGTGATGGGTCCGAGCACAGGGCTGGACGCATCAGCGGCATCAGGCGCCGTCAGGGCGACCTCGTAGTCGCCCGCAGGAAGGTCGAGGGGACCAGCGAGGTCACCGGGCTGGAAGTCGTCGATCGTGAGCTCACCGTTCACGTAGACGTCGACAGGGGTGTCGGGGATGCCGTGCAACACCGACAGGTCGGCGCTGGTGTCGGAGATCGCCAAGGCCGGGGTGACGGCACCGAAAGCGAGTAGAGCGCCGGCCGTTGCGCCGGCGAGAAGTGTCTTGCGCATCGTTCCTCCAGGGTCAGGTGGGTCGTTGTTGCCCCACTACCTAGTGATTCCTGGGGAAGGTGCGATTTGGATGCAGCGGAATGCAAAATTCTTTGAAGGGCGCGCCAAGGCACGGCGGCGGCGCGAAGAGAGACCCAGTTCGCGCGGGCTATTGGCCCGCCGCGCACGATGACTATCTGGTGTGCCTCAGACTCCGGGCTGGGCGCCTATCGCGACAGGGCGATCCGGCGTATTGGACCACTGACTCCACGATCCGGGATAGACAGCGACCTCCAGGCCTGCAGTTGCCCCGGCAAGCGCCGTGTGCGCCGCGGTCAGACCTGACCCGCAATAGGCAGCGACGTGTGTGAGTTCGCTCACCCCGACACTCTCGAACGCTGAGCGAATCGCCGCGGGCGACGCGAAACCCTGTCCGTCCAGCACGGCATCCGCGGGCAGGTTCACCGCGCCCGGGATGTGTCCGGCGACCGGATCGTACGGCTCGGACTCTCCGCGGTAGCGCTCGGGTGCACGCGCGTCGAGCAGCACTCCGCGCTGCGGCCAGGCCGCGGCGTCGTCGATCGAGATGCCCTCATCCAGGTCATCGAACGCAATCGATCCCCGCTCGGGTGAGACCGCGCCCGTCTCGAGCGGAAACCCTGCCGACCGCCACGCCGACAGACCACCGTCGAGAACTCGGACACCCGCGACCCCTGCACCGCGAAGCAGCCACCAGGCGCGCGCTGCCGAGACCGAGCGGTAGTCGTCGTAGACGACCACCGTGTCACCGGCGTTCAGCCCCCAGCGACGGGCGGCATCCTGAAGCGTCTCGCGCGATGGCAGCGGGTGCCGCCCTTCAGACGGCGCACCGTGCGTCGCCAGTTCCGTGTCCATATCGACGTAGACGGCATCGGGGAGATGCCCCGCGCGGTAGTCGTCACGACCGTCGGGCTTATCGAGGCGGTAGCGAACGTCGAGAAGGCGGATGCCGCTTCCCGTTTCGAGCAGACCGTGAAGTTCGTGGGCCGAGATGAGCGGGGAGCCGGGCATACCTGCATCCTCGCACGAGATATGCCATCGGAATCCGACAGTGTGACAGCGGCTTCGGCATCCATCTTCTGTGTGCCGTGGTGGAGATGGGGGGAATCCACAGAACCGGTCAATCTGTGCCAGAACGTCCTGATTTTATGCGGCTTTCCGTAGCCGGAAGGGGCGTGAAAGGCCTGAGGTCACACTATCGGTCACGCTATCTGCCGTTTCTTCGCTCCACGGCGCCAGCACTTTCGCTACGACCCATCCGACCAAGCCGCGAGCAGGTACCCGCGGATATCTATCGCCCAGAGCAGTACGGCTGCCCAGTCCATGATGCCCCCACCTGTCTCCACCACACCGTGGAGTCATTCTGGCAGGCGCGTCCCGCGCACCACGAGAACAGGGGGTGGCGAACCATCGCCGTCACCCGCTGCGCACCGTCAGAGGCAGTCACCCGGTGTATTGGAAATTGGTGATCACCCAGCCCCCACGAGCCTCATCCCACCCGAAGAAGGCGGCTGAGGAATGCTGGTAGTGGTTGGAGTAACGCAGCTTGGTGCCGTCTTCCAACGGGATAGGGTTGCCTGGGGCTGAGCCGATGCCGGAGAGGGAGTACCCGTTGCCGTCGTTGAACTCCGAGAAGCGTTCCCGCAGCTGCTCCTCTGTCTCATCCCACGAGATCCACTCAATGACGGTGGTGTCATCAAAGGGGTAGCTCCGTAGGTGGTGGTTGTCCACATATCGCGGTAGGAAGGCTTCGCAGCCGCCCACCGCGAGGGTCACGGCTTCCGCCTTCTCCGACAGGTACCTACAAGCCTCCGCATACTGACCCTCATAGGTAAGGGTCTGCCAGGAGAGGGCGGCTTCCTCCAACGTTGCCCACGCTGCGGTGTCAGGCTTCCGGCTGGGGCCGCTCCCCTCCTGTGGTGCCGGTGGAACTCGCTCCGCACCCGATGAGGGTGAACGCGAGGGAGATGGCTGCGATGGCGGTGACGGTTGCTATGCGTGCGCTTCTCATGGTGACTTCCATTCGGTCATATCGGGCCTCCCGCACAGGTGGAGGCAACCGGATCGTACGGCCCCGAAGCAACATTCGGGCACCTCACGGGACCACTGGACCGTGCGTGCGCGATCGTTCAATGCGCACCCATTCTCCGGACGTCCCCGAGCCTGCCGCTATGCTCTCCGTGAGCTGGGCGGCTCTGCCAGAGGACATTGGGGGACTACAGATGCGTTGGAAGAGCTTTGTTGCGATGGCGGCAGTTCCGGTGCTCGGGATCGGGATTGCTGGATGCGCCGCACCCTCAACTGAAGCGGAGACCGGAACTACTTCGGCTGCTGAACTCGTTGATGTTGGCGATTACCTGCTCTACGAAGAGGATCCAGAAAACATGGATGACTGGTACACAGCATCCGCCGCCAAAGATGGATTCGTAGAAACGGATAGTGGTTCATATTACAGTTGGTGGGTTCCGTCCCCGGAAGAAGACGGAGCATCCATGTTCACCGACACCGTCTGGAACAGCGGTAGCGATACATACAAACAGGAGCTACAACAAGCGGGGTACACAGAGGCAGATGTCTTTGAGGCGCGCCACCTCGCATACCAGATGATTCAGATTGCTTTTGATTCCGAAATGGTAGACAAGTCACTCTCAGATTCTGAGAGGGCTGAGTGGGTAACAGCTGTCTCAGCCAACATCCCGCTATCGGATGAGGTTCAGTCGCTGATGAGCCAGAACAACACGCAGGTTGTACTGCTGGGCTTCAAAGACGGTGTTGGTCAGTTGCCGACGCTGATTCAAGATGGAGTACCCCGCTCTGTAACGACTACCGGCTTTCTGGCAACACCGTCAGGGTTCACTCTCAAAGATTCTGGCAATGGTCCATTCATGGATGCGGCTTTCAACGTTGACATCGCCTACCGCGTTTCAGATGAGTCCATGCGGGCTTATCTGGAAACCCAGGGGGCTTCCAACATCCCCCAGGATATTCTCGGTGATGGAGTAGGCACGAACCTTCTCCACGTGCGCGGCACTTACAATGTGGCAGTTCAGAAGCAACCGGACGGCTCACTCCAGATCGTAGGGCTCCAAGACACGTACGAGATCTCCACCGACTTCTGACCGGGACGTTCCAGCTTGCGTGTGCGTTTGGGCGTAGCGCACCCGTTCTCCAGGTGTCCCCTAGCCTGCCGATATGCTCTGCGTGAACGGACGGCTCCAATGGAGCAACCCTGGGGGACTGATGAACACGCGTTGGAAGAGCTTTATTGCCGTGGCTGTTGTGCCGGTGCTGGCATTCGGCGTTGCTGGTTGCGCCCAGCCCGAGGAACCTTCCTCCGCTGCGTCAGAGCCTGCCGACGTCACAGCTGCGCCCCAACAGAAACCCACACTTGACGACTTTGGCGATTACCTCTCCTACTCGGAAGAGGTTGACGGGGACTCCTACTACGGCTTCCTCGCCAAGGATGGGCTGGTGGAAACCGCAGATGGTTCCTACTATCGGTGGTTCGTCCCCACGCAAGAGAACTCGTCTGGCGTGTACGACAGCTGGGGAACGGACCTGGGGGTTTTCACAGACAACGGCTGGACCGATCAGCAGATCGTGGCAGCGAAGCAACTCGCCTTCCAGATGGCGACCCTCGCTTTTGACTCCGACGCTGCCGACCGCACATTCAGCGATAGTGAACGAGCGGAATGGGTGAATACGGTCGCAGCCAGTCTCCCCATGTCTGATGAGATCAAGGGGCTGCTCTCCCAACCAGACAACCAAGTTGTCATCGAAGGCTACGCCGATGGCCTCGGGCAACTACCGCAGCTCCTTCACGACGGAGGACCACGTTCGGTAACGCGCAACTTCGGCAACTACCTGACGCCGACCGATTTCAAGCTGGTTCAGAACGACGCGGGTACCGTCTTCGGGAACGCTTCTTTCCGCATGGATGTGTCGTATCGGGTGTCTGACGAGGCTATGGCGGCGTACCTGGAAGCGATCGGTTCGTCCAACATCCCCGAGGACATCCTCGGTGATGGCACGGGCACGAACCTGCTTCATGTGCGCGGCACGTACGAGGTCGGCGTCCAGAACCAGCCTGACGGTTCAGTCCGGATCGTCGGGCTTGAAGACAAATACGAGATCTCCACCGACTACTGACCGGGACGCCCCGATGTGCGTGTGCGATTGAGGATTGGAAACGCACACACGAGCGTCCCCCACCAGGTCATCTCTCGCGCCCGACGCCGCACCCACCGAAGACACCTCCGACGGGCACGGACACATCGCCACCGCAGCCGAGGTGGAAGAGCCACCGCTCGCCCTCATATCCGTAGACGGTGACGGCAACGTCGGCATGCTCGACCTGCTATCGGAGGAAGCCACAGATCTCGGATCCGTCGAGAAGCCGCGTGCACTGGCGACCGATGGCCGATATGCCTTTGTCAGCACCACGGACGGAGTCCAGATCGTTGACTCCGCCCGGTGGAGCTGGAATCACGGCGACCACTTTCACTACTACCTGGGTGCCCCGCAGATCTCCGGAACGGTCCCCGGGTCAGGTCCGGTCACCGTCACCTGGGGGATGCTCGCCAC
This sequence comes from Microbacterium schleiferi, assembly GCF_015565955.1. Lineage (NCBI taxonomy): Bacteria > Bacillati > Actinomycetota > Actinomycetes > Micrococcales > Microbacteriaceae > Microbacterium > Microbacterium schleiferi. Next base: position 2,056,471 of record NZ_CP064760.1, read on the forward strand.
TGCGGGCTCCACCGCGATGCACTTCGAGGGATCCGGCGAAGCCGTTCTGCTCGATAACCGCGCCCTCGGTGAAGGGGAGATCGTCGAGCGCTTCCGGGTGGACGCCGCGGCAGGGGCCGTCGTCGTCCCTCTCGGCGAGGGAGCAATTATCAGCGACGGGGACACGCTGGCGGCGTACGACTCCACGGGCACGAAGACCGGGCTGTCTGCGGTGTGCACCGAACCGGCGGGAGCGATCACGACGGTCGTCGGGCTCGTGATCGGCTGCGCCGAGGGTGCCGTTCTGGTCGGCGGAGACGACGAGACCGCCGAGTTCACGCTCATTGCCTACCCGGACGATCTCGAGGCCCCTCGCGTACGTGAATTCGACGCCCGAAAGGGACGTCCGACGGTGGCAGGACTGACCGGTTCGTCAGGATTCTGGCTGCTCGACACTCGCGAGAAGTCGTGGACGTATGTCGCGACAGAAGACACACCGGTGCGCGTGAGCGCGGTCGACGACAAAGACGGTCACGTTGTCACGCTGGATGCCGACGGCCGCGTGCGGGTCTACGCTGCAGCAACCGGCGAAGAGATGGCTGTCACAGACACGCTCGTCGACCAACCTGGCGAGGGGACAGCGCTGGCAGTCGATGGCCAGCGCGCATACGTCAACGATGCAGTGGCCGGTGTGGTCTACGAGATCGACTACGCCGACGGAGCCCGCGTGGCCCGCTCTCTTGATACATCAACGCTCCCTCTGTACATCGCGGAGGTGGGACGATGATGCCGTCACGCGCGCTCGCCATGGCTGGTGCCGCTCTGGCAGCACTCGCCCTCGCGGGTTGCACCCCAAGCGCGGTGGACATCCGGCCCCACGTCGTCGTCACGACCAACATCCTTGGCGACGTCGTGGCGGAGATCGCGGGCGACCAGGCAGAGGTCATCAAGCTCATGAAGCCGAACGCCGACCCGCATTCGTTCGAGATATCTGCGCAGCAGGCGGCAGCGATGGAACACGCTGACCTCCTCGTCGCGAACGGGCTGGGCCTCGAGGAAGGGCTGCAGCAGCACGTCGACCGGGCGCGTTCGGCAGGGGTAGCGATGGTCGTCGCCGGTGAGGTCATCGAGGTGCTTGACTATGCCTCCGGAGAAACCGCCGGGGTGCCTGATCCGCACTTCTGGACAGACCCGGCGCGTGTGGTCGACGTGGTCGAGGCAGTCGAAGCGGCGCTGATCGAGGTCGACGGCGTCGACGCGGCGGCCGTTGGAGCGAACGCGGATGCCTACCTCGCCGAGCTCGGCGAGCTCGACCACGAGATGGTCTCAGCTTTCGCTGCCATCCCGGCCGCTCAGCGCGCTCTCGTCACGAATCATCATGTCTTCGGCTACCTCGCCGACCGGTTCGACTTCGAGATCGTCGGCACCGTCATCCCCGGCGGGACGACCCTTGCGGCGCCGAGTGCGGCAGACCTCCGCGACCTGGCGAACGCAATCGAGACCGCCGGCGCGCCGACGATCTTCGCCGAGTCTTCGCAGCCAGACCGGCTCGTTCAGGTTCTGGCGCGCGAGGTCGGCCTCGACGTCGACGTCGTCGAGCTGTTCACCGAGTCCCTCACCGACCCCGGCGAAGGCGCCGACACCTACCTCGCGATGATGCGCGAGAACACTGCGCGCATCTCCGACGGCCTCACTCGCTGAGGCAACAATGAAAGGAAACACCATGACACAGCACAAGCGCCGCGTCGCCTTCGCCGCGACCGTGGCAGGCATCTCGCTGCTCGCGGCGGGATGCGCGAGCGGAACGACCGAGAGTCCTCGCGAATCGGATGCGTCGAGCAACTCCGTCGATGCGGCTGAAGGACGCATCGCGGTCGGCTATGAGGGCGGCGTCGCCGTCCTCGATCCGGAGACCCTCGAAGTCGTCGGAGAATTCGCATCGGAGGACTTCGTCCGCCTCAACGCGTTCGGCGACGGCCGCACCGTCGCCGTGACCACCTCCGAGGGCTTCCAGATCCTCGACACGGCCGAGCCTGCCCTCACCGATCTCGTCTTCGACGCGACGGCCGCTGGCCACGTGGTCATCCACGGGGGAAAGACCGTCCTGTTCGACGACGGAACGGGAACAACGACCATCGTCGACACCGATGCCTTCGCGGACGGATACGGTTCGCTCCCCGAGGCGACCGCTTACACGTCCGACGCGCCCCACCACGGCGTGTCGATCGTCCTCGAAGACGGCCTGCTTCTTACAACCGTCGGTGATGAGAACGGCCGTACCGTCATCGTCGGTGACTACAAGAACGATCCCGATGACGAGAGCTACCTCTTGAACGCGGTCGCTCTCATCGACACTGCCGCGCACAGCTACGAGGTCATCGACCTCCCCGACGAGGTGCAGTACACCTGGCGCGACGTCGCTCGCGGCCCCGGCGACCGTGCCTACATCCTCTCGACGGACGGCCAGATCCATGTGCTCGACCCCGAGACCGGAGAGATCACCGACGCGTATCCGGTCATCGAGGCATGGGAGGGTCCCGCCGAATGGCAGAACCCTCACCCGGCCATCAAGGTCGACGGCACCATCGCGTATGTCACCGAGCCGGCGAAGAACTCGATTCACGCGATCGACCTGACCACTGGCGAGGTCCTCTCCAGCGTCGAGCTCGACCACACCCCGAACGAGATCGCGATCAGCTGATCTCGTTCGACTCATGAGACAGGCACCGGTGCGGAACCCTCGGGGGGATCCGCACCGGTGCCCTCGTCCCCCGTCGACGTTTCCCGTGTGCAAGGAGGCACCGTGACCGAATCCACGAGCGATCAGGCACCCACTCGGGAGAGCGCGAAACGGGAGACGGTACGCGAGGCCCTCGCCCGGGCCGACGGGTTCGTCTCAGCCCAGCAGCTACACCTGCAGATCACGCGCCATGGCGAGTCCATCGGGCTTGCCACCGTCTACCGGCATCTCGGGTCTCTCGCAGACATGGGCGAGGCTGACACGGTAACGGTGAGCGCTGGCCAGCTCTTTCGCACGTGCCACAGGCCGAAGGACCATCATCATCACCTCATCTGCGAGGCGTGCGGAAACGCGGCCGATATCGACCCTCCCGATGAGGACTGGATCCGTGCGGCCGCCGTTGAGCACGGCTTCACGGTCACCCATCACCGCATCGAGGTATTCGGCCGATGCCGCGAGTGCGGGAAATCCGACAGTGTGACAGCGGCTTCGGCATCCATCTTCTGTGTGCCGTGGTGGAGATGGGGGGAATCGAATGAGGCTTGGGGCATGTGAACGACCCGCATTCGGCGCCGAAAACCGCTGAATCCTGCGGCTGTCGAGGGCATGCGCCGACAGGAACATGCAAGAAGAATCGCCCACATTCATGGCAAATGCGGGCGATATGTGGGCGATCCGACGGAGGAGATTCTCAACATCGAATCGATGGAGATCGGGGAGTTGACCAAGGCCGCAAACGCCGCCGCGTGGCTGATCCCCGGCTTCAGTCAAGGCTACGCCGCTCGCGCTCGCGAATCCATCCGAGTCGCAGCGACGCGGGAATCACATGCCGATCGAGGGGCCGGAACGCGAGGGGCTCGAGCCCGGCACCCGGTGTGGCCCCGTCATCCGTCGCTGCTCGTCCTGCTGCATGCGGTTGTAGGTCTCACGGGTGATCAGATCTGCAGCCAGCCCCTGCTGGCGCGCCCGAGCCATCATCCGGGTCGCAGTGCTGACGCTCACGTTGAGGTAGTCCGAGACGAACTTGAGCGGAGCGAGATTGATGGTGGATGCAATCCGGTACAGGACGATCGCCTGGTCGCGAGCCTCGGTCGGCGTGCGATCGCTGTGTGCCCTCACGTCTGCGAGATAGGACGACAGCGGCTGGAACTCGCCGCCCTCTCGTGCGACCGTGACAATCCGGAACGCGGATGCCGCGACGAGCCACTGGACCCGCGCTTCGCGCAGCACCTGCGCCGTGACCTCATCGCCCTCGCCGACGCGGTCGACACGAACTGTCGCGGCTACCGCGCGACGCAGGGCGTGGTCGTATTCGCCGTGGAGTCGGATGGCGCCAGGCACGCCGGGCTCACCCGTCACGATGACGTCCCAGGCAGTCGGGATGCTGATGCCATCGCCTACCTCGACTCGCTCGGGCGCGATCGACTCGACGACAAGTTCGGTCATGCGGCGAGTCTGCCATGCGCATTTCTGGAGGGCAATGCGTGACGTGAAGAATTCATGTCGCGCATTGCTCACTTCGGGTGTACGGTGTGCGCAAGTGCTGTCACGCACTGCGCAAACACCATGGGAGATGGAACGATGAACCAGACATCGACGTCGCTCGCGTTGACGATGAAGGCTGCTGCAGAACTCGTCGGCGTGGACTACCGCACGATCAAGCTCGGCATCGACAGCGGGACGATCCCGACTGTCCAGCTGGGCCCCCGGCGAATGATCCCGAGGGCTGCATTGCTGAGGATCTTCGGCGTCGAGCCCTGACTACTCGGGTCAGCCTTCGCCGGCGAGCATGCTCACGAGAAGAGCGATCATCAGTTCCTTCTCTTTCGGGTCGCTCATCGCGACCATGAGCGTGATCGCTGCCAGCGCGTTGTTGGAGATCCGCGCCACGCCGCGCGCGTCATCGAGCACCTGGTTACGGGCGAGGAAGTGCACGAACAGCGCCGCCGCGCTGCGCTTGTTCCCGTCGGTGAGCGGGTGGTCCTTCACGACGAGGTAGAGCAGATTCGCCGCCTTCTCCTGCACCGTCGGGTACAGATCCACTCCCCCGAATCCCTGATAGATCGTCGCCACCACACCGCGCAGCGCGTCGCCCCGTTCGCCGCCGAACAGCGCGTCGACCGGAAACTCCGCCCCGACTTCGTCAATCACCGCCCGCGCCTCGTCATAAGTCAGCGTCCAGGTCGGCACATCGCCGTCAACAACCGGGATCTCGCCCTCGTCGTAGTCGCGGAGCGCGCGCAGGCTCGGCAGATATCTGGCGACGACTTCGGCTACCCCGGCAACGAGCTGATCAGTCGACCGCGACAGAACCTTCACAAGCGAGTCGAGCTCCAGGAGCCGGCGCTCGTTGGTCGCGACTCCCTTCAGCATGTATCTCTTGAGCACATCGGTCGACCAGCGGCGGAACTCCACAGCGCGGGCGGAGTTTGCGCGATACCCGACTGCGAGGACGACGTCGAGGCTGTAGAACGTCACCGGCCTGGCGACCCCAGCAATATGCACTTTTTGCATATTGCTCTCGGAGTCCACCTCATCCGACCGCAGGATGTTGCGGATGTGGCGCGAGACGCCCGACTGATCGATCCCGAACAGCTGCTCGATGTCAGCCTGCGACGCCCACACGGCCTCACCCTCCGTGCGCAGCTCGAGGGACACCACACCATCCATGGACTCGAAGATCTCGATCGCCGACGTCATTCGCCTAGTTCACCATGAGCGGCCGACAACGGAGCGCGATCGCACCGGGTCTGTTGCTCCGACGTCTTTCGCGCGGGCGATGGCATCGGTACGCGAGTCAGGACTGCCTCCGTCAGATCGACATCCCACGCCCCGCGCTCGGCGCAACGTGAGGCCCGCGGGTGAAGGCCTCGTGTCGATCTCGAACCTGCGCAGCCCGCTGCATCTCTGCCTGGGCTGCGCGCACGGCGTCCTGCATCGTCAGCTCCGTGGTGCCGCGCAGCATGCAAGTCGCGACGTTCGCGCGCGCGGCGCGGCCGGTGGGTGCGACAGTGACCACCTCGTTGTGCTCGCGTCCACGGGTGAGGCCGACGTAGAGGCCGGCGGCGTCCACGTCAGGGCCGACGATCGAGGCATCCACCGTCTCGCCCTGGATGCCGTGCACGGTCGACGCGTACGCGAGTTGCACGTGCTCGAGCGCGTAGACGCGTGTGACCTTCCGCACGTCGCCGCTGTCGTTGACGGATCGCAGCAGCAGCGAGTCTTCGGCGATCTTGCTGACGACCCAGGTGGCGCGATTCTCCACCCCCACACGACGATCGTTGCGGCGCGTCTGAACGGTGTCGCCGACGAGGATGCGCTGCTCCCCCATGCCCCACGCGAGAACGGTCGGGTCCAGTTCCCCGCGATCGACCCGCCGCTGCTGGATCTCGTCGTTGAGTGCGCCGGCGTCGCTATTGGCGCCGGTGACGAGCGCGACACGCTTGCCGCGCGCCTGCCATGCGAAGTAGGCGTCGATCATGTGCCGATGGGCATCCTCCGCATGGTCGACTCGTGTCAGGTGCCCGCGTTCGTCCAGTCGGCTCGCGATACGCGCCGCGTGCTCGGCATCGTCGGGATGCCGCAGCTCGAGCGTGAGGGCCGCGTACTCGGCATCCGCAAATCGGTGCACCGCGTCCAGCTCGACCGCGGCGCAAGCGTGCCGGACGGCGGCAGCCATGGCACCCACGTGTCCGACGGGGAGAGCTTGATAAGGGTCGCCGACCATGGCGACGCCGACACCGCGCTCGTGGGCGAGTTCTGCGAGCGCGTTCGCGACCTGCAGGTCGACCATGCCGGCCTCGTCGACGACAATGCGGTCCCGCGCGCGCAGGACGAAGCTCGTCGGGCCGTCGTAGATCGCTCCGGTAGCAGCATCCACGTCGCCGATCGACAGTCGATGCCAGGTCGTGGCACCCGCGGCATCCGTGCCCCACCGGAATCCGTGATCCGCGAGGAGCGCGTGGATGCTGGTTGCGGCCGCGCCGACCTCGCGCGCTGCAACCGAAGCCGCCTTGCGCGTGGGCGCGACGATGAGCATGCGTCGGCGTTGCGCGCTCAGCGCGCGAAAGACGACCCGCAGCATGGTCGTCTTGCCTGCACCGGCCGGCCCGGTGACGGCGACCAGGCCGTCGCTTCCGGCGATCGCGGCTGCGGCGACGAATTGCGCCGAGTCCAGTTGGCCGCACTCCCCACCGGCCTGCTTTCGCAGTTCGGTGGGGAGGAGGGAGCGTCCGGGCGTTGCGATTCGGTCGAGCCGGTGCGAGAGGAAGATCTTCGACCTCATCGTTTCGGTCGCCATGAAGACCTTGACGTGCGCGGGGGCGTCGGCCCCGCCTCCGAGGTCGACCGACTCGCGCAGCGCTCGTGCGGTGACGTCGTCGATCACCTGATCGAGGTCGGCACGCGCGGCGACGATTCCACTGCGTGAGAGCGCGCGGATGGCGCCGGCGCGCACGTCGAAAGCACTGAATCGCCCACTGGAGCCCACAGAGCGCCCGTCCGCGTCGACGATCGCCATCGCCGCGAGCAGGTCACGATCGAGCACCGCAGGATCGACGTGATCGAGTTCGACCGTGGCGCGCTCCTGGCGCAGGGTCTGATCGATCTCGGCGATCTCGTCGCGCACGACTGCTTCCCACGAGCCTTCATCGAGGCCCTGGGGCTTGTTCGGCCTCGACACCGCCCACGCGCGCCGATCGATCTGCGTCAGCGCGTCCATGCTGGGCGCGGACCCGCCGTGAGCAGACGTCCATTCAGCGATCAGGCGTGCACGGTTGGCTTCGATCTGCGCGGACCGACGAGACAGCGGGCGCACGGTAGCGGCCAGCTCAGCGATCTCGCCGTCGATCCCGATCGTGTAGCCGTGGCGGGCCAGCGCTGCGATCCACTCAGGATCGGTGCGCGCAGCAAGCTCACCTTCGGCATTCACAACGGTGTGCAGCTTCATCGCGACTCGGGAGTCGACGTTCGACCACCTGCCGTCGGCGCCGAGCACCTTCACGTTGAGCCACAGATGACGATGGATGTGCGGGTCAAGCGCGCGCGAACGGCGGTGCTGCAACTCGACAACCTCGAGCCGGGTGATGTCTTCGCGGATGAGCCCGTTGTGTCCACGTCGGGCATTGAGTTGCCGCTGCCAGGTGAGGAGCACTTGGTCTCTCAGCCGGTCCTGCAGCGCTTCGAACTCTCGTGCGAGCCCAGGATGCAGAAGCGCGGCGATGCTGTAGGACTTCGGGTGATTGATCGTCCCGTCGAGCACCAAGTCAGCGTCGGGACTCAACCGCTGACGGCCTCGTTCCTCCCCCGTGATCGGATCGTGGCCGGTCAGCCATACGCGGAGTCCACCGGCGGTCAACTCGTCGCTCGAGATGGCACCGTTCTCCACGATGAATCTCGATACGGTCGCACCTGAGACATCGCTGTAGTTCTCGAGCGCTTCGACACCGTAAAGGTGCGGGAGGTGAGCATCGCAGGTGCCCTCCATCGCGTACGCGATCGCGTGGCGGACCCCGCGCGAATTAGCACCCCGTTTCCAACGCTCCAGGCCACCTCTCATGGCGCCAGGGTACGACCGGTTTTCTCGATTATCCAGGGATTTTTCCGAAGTGTAGCCAAGTGGCGGCGGATGCAGATTTGTGCATGCGGACCGGCCGCGGTCATCCCGTGATGCCTGCGTGCATCGTCATTCGCCAGGTGATCAGTTCGATGCTCGTCTTCGCCGTTCGGTCACCTCGTCGCGGCACTGCGTCGCGATGTGTCGGAGCCCCCTGTCTCGCAGCGGCGAGTCCGTTCGGAAGCCTAGAGCGATCATCTCGCGGTCGCGTTTCGGTAGCTCGGCAGCGGGGAGGCCCACTCATTGCTCCAGCGAGGTGCCCGCAGTCGCCCGGAGCAGGGCGGGCACTCCATCGGCCGGGCAATAGCAACGCGGCACTGGGACGACGCGGCGACGGTGTCGCGGCGGATCTGGCGACCGAAGTCGCCCATCGCCGGCATGCCCTTGCCGACCCCCTCCACGCGCCCGGTCAAGGACCCTCCACTAGTTCAACGCACGGATGGGTAACACTGCCTAGCAGCAGTCCTGGTCACACAGTTCAGGCGGGCAGCTGAAGGGCTCGCAACAGTAACTAATCACGACACCTCCTCTGCTTCGAATTCTTGATCGCCGTCGTCGTTCTGGAGCAATTCGAACGGTGATTCGATGTCGCCGCGCCAGGCCTCGATTCCCTCGCGCATCGCGAGCGCAGCGATGATCAGTGCGGCGATCGAGTCGGCCCACGTCCAGCCGAAGAGCGAGTTCAGCAGCAGGCCGATCAGCACGGTGCCGGACAGGTAGATGCACAGCAGCAGTTGCTTGGCGTCTGCCTGGACGCTCTTGGACCCGAGTTCGCGGCCGGTCCGGAATTGGAACCACGCGAGTGCGGGCATGACGACAAGGCTCGCGACCGCGATACCGATGCCAAGCGGGCTGTGCTCAACCGGTTCGACGCCGGCGAGGGCGATGATCGCGTCGACGGTGACGTACACGGCAAGCGCGAAGAACGCGATGCCGATCGCCCGGACGGTCGGCTTCTCCCACCGTTCGGGATTCTTCCGGGTGAACTGCCATGCCACCGCCACGGCCGAGAGGACCTCGATGAATGAGTCCAGACCGAACCCGATCAGCGCAGCCGACGACGCGGCCGCACCCGCAGCGACCGCGATAATGCCCTCGAGGATGTTGTAGGTGATCGTGAACGCGACGATCAGTCGCACCCGCCGGTGCAGCGTCACGCGGCGATCAGCCGTGATCGCCGCGCTCATTGGACATCCTGCACACAGCAGCCAGGAACGGTACAGGCCGGGTCGATACACGGTGCGCTCTCGTCCACCGCGAGCGTCACTTCGAGCAACGAGGTCAGCGCGTGGGAAAGATGCGGATCGGCGATCTCGTACCGGGTCTGCCGGCCCTCAGGCTCGGCGACCACGATGCCACAGTCACGCAAACACGCCAGGTGGTTGGACACATTTGACCGGGTCAGCTCAAGCTCCCGCGCAAGCACAGCCGTGTAGCTTGGCCCATTCAGCAGAGTCATCAGGATCCGTGAACGCGTCGGGTCCGCCATGGCCCTGCCGAGCCGGTTCATCACATCCACTCGCGTGGCAATAGTCAGCACGCGATGACTATACAGTTTGTGCTGACCTATCACGTAGTCGCACTTCAGCCGGCTGGCAGAGTGAATCGGCTGCACTTTCGTTCCGTTCTTCAAGCAAGGATGGAACTCGATGAACAGGAAGTACTCGCCGGAGATGCGTGAGCGTGCGTTGCGGGTGTTCGCGGAGGCGCGGCCGGAGCACCCGAACATGATGAGCGCGGTCCGTCATGTCGCCGGTCTGCTCGGGATGAGCCCGGAGACGCTGCGCCTCTGGCGGCGCCGCTACGAGGTCGACGCCGGCACCAAGCCAGGCGTCTCGACCGACGCCGCTCAACGGATCAAGCAGCTGGAGAAGGAAGTCTCGGAGTTGCGGAAGGCGAACGAGATCCTCAAGGCTGCGAGCGTGTTTTTCGCGAAGGAGCTCGACCGCCCCTGACCGAGATGATCCGGTTCATCGACGAGTACCGGGATCGCTTCGGGTCGAGCTCATCTGCCGTGTCCTGCGACCGGCAGTGCAGGGCTTCCTCACCTCCCGCGGCTACCGCGCGGCGCGAAAGACCGCGCCCCGTCGGCCCGACAGCTGAAGGACGAACTGCTGGTGCCGGAGGTCGCGAGGCTGCATGCGGAGAACTACGGCGTCTATGGGCGCCGTTCACCACGCGGTCCGACAAGACGACGCCGCTGCCGAGTGATCTCGTGAACCGAGGGTCCAGACACCTCCGTCTCCAGCTCTTCCCAAACTCTTCCCAAGCGGCCGCTGGAACAGCAAGAACTGCGGAATCTCGCGGGAGAGCTCCCGATTGAGAAGCGCGATCCCTTCGTCTTTGAAATCTCAAACGGCCAGATTAGCGCTAGTTTCCGTCGTCGAGCGTGACCGAGCAATGCTCTGAAATGTCGGAAAGGGCTTTCATGGCGGAGACGGAGGGATTTGAACTCTGAAGGTTCGACATTTCCAACATTTCGACGGCCACAGTCCCGCATGATTCCGCGGAATCACTGCATTCCACGCTGTGCTCAGTGACGGTCGTTTGCGGTCGATTCTTCCCAAACGTTTCCCACGTGCCGGAGCCGTTCGGGCGAGCGATCCCGGGGATGTGCGGCCAGGCTACCACCCGCGTCGATCACGTCTCCGGCCACTCAGTGTTAGCCCGTGCGCGGCCGCAGGTCGGGACGTTCGTCCCGACCTGCGCCGTCCGTATCGGACGTAGGGTGGACGTGTCCTCGATACCCACCCAGGGTATGCGCGAGGTCATCGCAGGTCTTGGTGACCTGTCCAGAAGGAGTGGTGTTCTGATGATGTGGGATGACGGCGACGGCGGCTACGACATGGGCTTCGGGATGGGCATGGGCTGGGGCTGGGGTTGGCTGTGGGTCATCCTCATCCTGATCGGGATCGGGCTGCTGGTGTTCGTGGCGATCCGGCTGAGCACGCGCACGAACGCGGCCCCGCCCGCCGCCGCACCTCCCGCGGTCGGCACGCCGGCCCCAGTGGCTGAGGTGTCGTCGGCGCGGCGGATCCTCGAGGAGCGGTACGCGCGCGGTGAGATCGACACGGATGAGTTCAACGAACGTATGCGTACTCTCAACGGCGCATGAGCGGGGGGATCACACGCCGGCAGGCTCTGACGATCGGCGCTCTCGGTGTGGGCGCGCTCGGCATCGGCGCGACCGGGTTGGTGTGGACGACGGTCGGATCGCAGACCTCCGGGAGCGGAACGGCGACCGCGACGTCGGGGGCGGCCGGGTGGGTCGAGCCGTCGGTGCTGGAGTCGGTCGACGGTGTGCTCGATGTCACGTTGCAGGCGGCCGAGCGGGAGGTGGAGGTCGGTGGCGCGTCGGTGCGGATGCTGACCTACAACGGCACCGTTCCCGGACCCACGCTTCACCTCCGTCCCGGTGATCTCCTGCGGGTGCGGCTGCAGAACGACCTCACCGACCCGACGAATCTGCACACGCACGGTCTGCTGGTGTCGGCATCCGACAACAGCGACAACCCGTTCCTGCGCATCGGTGCCGGGGAGAGCTTCGACTACGAGATCCAGCTCCCGGACGATCACCCGGCCGGAGTGTTCTGGTACCACCCGCATCATCACGAGCTGGTCGCCGATCAGGTGTTCGCAGGCCTGTACGGGGCGATCGTCGTGGACGAGGAGGACTGGACGGTCACGCCCCCGCGGGTCGTGGTCGTCTCGGACGTGACCGTCTCAGGCGGCGCTGTCGCATCGGTGTCGGGAGTCGAGCGGATGCTGGGACGCACCGGCGAGGTGCTGCTGGTCAACGGCCAGCCCTCCCCGACGCTTCCCGCGCCCGCGGAATCGGAGCAGCGACTCCTGATCGTCAACGCGTGCACGAGCCGCTACCTCGACCTGCGACTGGGCGATCTGGACGCCCGGGTGCGCGGTATCGACTCACACCGCCGCACCCCGCAGTCCGCGGATCGGCTGGTCCTCGCCCCGGGGAACCGCGCCGATGTCGTGATCACCACTCCCACAGCGGCGACGGACCTGATCGCCGCCGCCTACGACCGAGGGCAGGCGGGGATGGGGATGATGGGCGGTGGTTCCACGACGTCTTCCGAGGCTGTCGTGCTCACCGTGGTCCCGGATGCCGGAGCGACGCCCCCGTGGTCGCCGACCCGGTCGTCAGTGCCCGCCGCGACCTTCGCGAGACCGCGGTCGACGGCACGCGGACGCTCACGATGAGCATGGGCATGGGCGGCGGCGCGGGCATGCGGTTCCTGATCGACGGGCGCGCGTTCGATGCGGGCCGGACCGATCAGAGTGTGACGATCGGGACCGTCGAGGACTGGACGATCGTGAACGTGTCGCCGATGGACCACCCGTTCCACCTGCATGTCTGGCCGATGCAGGTCCTCCGCACGGGAGGCGCCGACGTTACCGGTCTCGACGTCCGAGACGTCGTCGACGTGCCCGCGGGGACGTCGGTCACGGTGCGGATCGCGTTCGACCGGTTCCCCGGCCAGACGGTCTACCACTGCCACATCCTCGACCACGAAGACCTCGGCATGATGGGCGTCGTCGACGCCGCGTAACCCCGCGCTCGCCCCGCGGGCTCGCCCGCCGGCCGAGCGCGGTTACGATGGCTGGGTGCCGAAGGGGCAGCGGATGAACGAGTGGTCGAACGCAGCGGGTGGCGGCAGCGCCTACCGCCGGTGGTTCGCCGTGATCGTGGTGTCGCTGCTGATGGCCGGGCTGGTCGGCATGCACGCATTGTGGACCGGGTCCTCGACAGCACACGCCGGAACGACGTCGACGCTGATCGCGGTCGACTCGACCGGGGGAGACCACGACGCCGCTGCCACGTCGGCATCCGTGGCCGCGTCGGCACCGTTGTCGGCGCCCGCCGATCTCAGCGCCGACTGCGCGGGGTGTGCGACGGTCGGCAGCCATGATGTCGCGGCGATGTGCGTGACCGCGCTGATCCTCATCGTTCTGCTCGCCGTTCGAGCTCTGCCCAGAGAGGTGCGCATCGAAGTCGCTGCGATGGCCCTCAGCCGGCTGCGGGGCGCGATGCGCGCGAGTGCGCGCCCCTCCTCGCCGGATCTGACGGCGCTTTCGATCAGCCGCACGTGAGGGGAGTGCCCGACGTGTCGGGCCCACCCGGTCTTCGCCGTTTCGGCGCCACCCCTTCACATTGATAGAGAGAAACCCCATGCACTTCCGCGTTCGCGCGGCGGCGGCTCTTGCCGCTGTCGCCACCCTCACCCTCACCGCCTGCACCGCACAGACCACGACCGCGGGCGACTCCCACTCGTCCGCCCTGTCCACACACATCCACGCGATCATCACCGACCCGGCCACCGGCACCACGATCCTCGGCACCCACGACGGTCTCCTCCCGGTCGATGCCGACGGCGGCGTCGGGGACCCGATCGGCGGGTACGAATTCGACGCGATGGGGCTCGCCGTCACCGGCGACGCCTTCGTCGCGTCCGGCCACCCCGGCGCGAACACCCCCGCAGAGTGGGGATCCCCGCACCTCGGCATCATCCGCAGCGACGACGCCGGCCAGACCTGGTCCCCCATCGCGTACACGAGCGAGAAGGACTTCCACGCCCTGACCGCCGGACCCGACGGCACCCTGTACGGGCTCTCCACCGACGAGCCGGCTGTGCTGACCAGCACAGACGGCGGTTCGACCTGGACAGCGGCAGGCGCGAACATCTCCGCGTACGCGCTCACCGTCGACGACACCGGCACCGTCTACGCCACCACCCCCGGCGGGGTTCTGTTCAGCGTTGACGGCGCAGCCACCTTCGCGCCCATCGCGGATGCGCCGGCACTGTATCTGCTCTCGGCAGCCCCCGACCACTCGACACTGGTCGGCGTCGACGTCGAGGGCACGATCTGGACCAGCGCGGACGCCGCCGCATCGTGGGTCGAAGCGGGCAGTGCGGACGGTCAGGCGCAGGCGGTCGCTCTCACCTCGTCGGGAGAGATCGCCGTGGCCGACGACAGCGGGCTCCGGCTCCTCGGCGGCGACCAGTAATCCGGAACCTGCGAATCGGGAGGCGCACGTGAGCGAGCAGGACACGAAGATCAGCCTCGTCGGCTCGGTGGCGCTCGGCACGGGAGTGATGATCGGCGCGGGCATCTTCGCGCTCGTCGGACAGGTCGCCGGACTCGCCGGCGACTGGTTCCCGGTGGCGTTCATCGCCGGCGCCGCCGTCGCCGGTGTCAGCTCGTACGCCTACGCACGGTACTCGAGCGTGAACCCGTCGGCGGGCGGCATCGCGATGCTGCTGAAAGACGCCTACGGACCGGGCGTGGTCGCCGGGTCGTTCTCGCTGTTCATGTACGTGTCGATGGTGGTCGCCGAGAGCCTCCTCGCCCGCACCTTCGGCACCTACCTGCTGCGGCCCTTCGGGCTCCAGGACTCCGTCGTGCTGGTGCCGCTGCTGGGCATCGTCGCGATCGCGGCCGCCGCGGCGGTCAACCTCGTCGGCAACCAGCTCGTCGAACGCTCCGCACTCGTCACCGCCGTCCTGAAGATCGTCGGCATCGCGGTGCTCGCAGCGGCCGGTCTCATCGGTGCAGCAGCGACCGGGGCGGGGTTCTTCTCGCACAGCTCGGACAGCGGCGACGGCATGCTCGGGGTGGTGGCCGCCGTCGCGCTGTGTGTGCTGGCGTACAAGGGCTTCACCACGATCACCAACCAGGGCGATGACCTGAAGGACGCCAAACGGAATATCGCCCGGTCCATCACGATCTCGATCGCGATCTGCGCCGTGCTGTACCTGCTGATCACCCTGTCGGTCGGGGCGAGCATCGGAGCATCCGGCGCGATCGACGCCCGCGACTACGCCCTCGCCGAAGCAGCCGACCCGCTGTTCGGCGCGTGGGGCGTCGGCATCACCGTGGCCGTCGCGGTGATCGCGACCCTCTCCGGACTGCTCGCCAGCCTGTTCTCCGTGTCGCGCCTGTACGGGATGCTGCAGGACATGAAGCAGGCACCCGCGCTGCCCGCGCGGGTGCCCCACCAGCCCCTGCTGATCACCGCCGCGGCCGCGATCGTCCTCACCGCGGTGTTCGACCTGGGCCGCATCGCAGCGCTGGGCGTGTTCCTCTACCTCACGATGGACATCGCCGTGCAATGGGGAGTGCTCCGTCGCCTGCGCGACAAGATCGACGCGCACCGCTGGCTGCCCATCGCCACCATCGTGCTGGACGTCGCGATCCTCGCCGCGTTCACGATCAGCAAGGTGCAGTCCGACCTGCTCACCGTCGGCGTCGCGGCAGGCCTCGCCGCCGTGATCTTCGCCGCACAGGCATGGGTCGTCACCCGTCGGCACCGAACCGAGACGAGCGACCGATGACCCGACGCACACCGACGACACTGCGGCGTCTCACCGCCGCCAGCGTTGCCCTCGTCCTCACAGCCTCCCTGGCATCCTGCTCCGACAACCCCTCTCCGACCAGTACCGGGCGGGCGACAACAAGGGGTTCATCGCCGCCGACGGCTTCCGAGTCGTCGAGATCCCCACAGCAGACCGCAGTCGACCCGTCACGTTCCAGGGAGTGCTCGACACCGGCGACACCGTCACCAGCGACGAGTACGCCGGCGATGTCGTGGTCGTGAACTTCTGGTACGCCGCATGCGCGCCGTGCCGTGTCGAGGCGCCGGAGCTCGAAGCCGCGCACGAGGCGTTCGCAGACGATGACGTGTCCTTCCTCGGCGTGAACATCTACGACAGCGCCGCCGCCGCGACCGCGTTCGCCGACACCTACGGCATCACCTACCCCAGCGCCCTCGCGACCGTGGATGGGTCCGTGAAACTCGCATTCGCGGAAGAGACACCGTTGAACGCCGTCCCGACGACGATCGTGCTGGACCGCAAGGGCAGGGTCGCCGCCCGCATCATCGGCCAGCTCAGCAGCGCCTCGATCCTCAAAACACTCATCTCCGAGACACTGGACGAATCGTGACCCTCGTCGACGCCGTCGCCGGCGGATCCCTGCTCGTCGCCATCCCGATCGCCGTGCTCGCCGGGCTGGTGTCCTTCCTCTCCCCCTGCGTCCTTCCCCTGGTGCCCGGCTACCTCGGCTACATCGGCGCCGCCGCAGCACCCCGCACGACACACACACCCGCGCCTCGAGCACACCTCGACGAGCCGGACAGCACCACCGACGCGGAGTGCCACGACCCGACCGCGGCCGCCCCGGTATCCGCCGCTCCGACCCCGACCGCGACTCTCACGACCGGTCGGCACCGTGTTGTGATCGGCGTGGTGCTGTTCATCGCCGGATTCACCGTCGTGTTCATCAGCGTGGCTATGCTCGGCGGCACCGCCGGAAGGCTCCTCCTGGAATACGCCGACCCGATCACCCGCGTCCTCGGCGCGTTCATCATCATCATGGGCGTGGTCTTCATCGGCGGCCTCCGGTTCGCGCAACGCACCATGCGGCCACGCGTGCGCGGAAGGATCGGATTGGCGGGAGCCCCCTGCTGGGCATCGCTCTCGGCATAGGTTGGACACCCTGCATCGGCCCCACCCTCGCCGTCATCCTCGGGATGTCCTTCGATCAGGCATCCGCTGCACGCGGCGCGCTCCTCGGCCTCGCATACTCGCTCGGTCTCGGCATCCCGTTCATCCTCCTCGCCTTCGGATTCGGCTGGGCGACCCGATCCGTCGGAGTGATGCGCCGCCACATCCGCCTGATCAACATCATCGGCGGCACACTCCTCATCGCGCTCGGCACGCTCATGGTCACGGGCCTGTGGACCGCGCTGATGTCGAACCTGCAAGGCGTGTTCTTGAGCGTCCCCCTCCCCATCTGACGACACAGCAGTCCCCGCACCCGACGTGGATCCCCTCCCGAGGGAATACCCCTAGGGGGTATCGTGGTTGGGGTGAGCAAGTCTTGTGAGGGACGAGTGGGCATCACCCATCCCACTCCAAAGCGAGGGAGTCTCAATGAAGATGTCAAGCCGCGGTCGCGGTCTTCGCTGGGTCCTCGATCGTGAATGTGCGGTTGTCTCGCAGAAGCGCGTAGAGGACGTCGACTCGTCTGCGGGCGAGTGCGAGGAGCGCGGAGACGTGCTTGCTGCCTTCGGCGCGTTTCTTCAGGTAGAAGTCGCGGTTTGGTCCGTCTCGGACGATCGCGGTCTGCGCGGACAGGTAGAACACGCGTCTCAGGGTCCGGTTGTAGCGCTTCGGGCGGTGCATGTTGCCGGTGCGGCGGCCGGAGTCCCGGGGAACGGGGACCAGGCCGGCAGCCGACGCGAGCCGGCCCGCGTCGGCGTAGGCGCTCAGGTCGCCGGCCGCGACGATGAGTTCCGCGCCGAGGATCGGGCCGATGCCGGGCATCGATTCGATGATCGCGGCCTGCGGGTGGGCGTGGAACGTGTCATCGACTTGGGCGTCGATCGTGGTGATCCGGGCGTCCAGGGCAAGCAGGGCGCGAGCGTGTTCGGCCACGATCTGCGCGGCGATCTTCTGCCCTGGGACGGTGGTGTGCTGAGCGTCTGCGGCGTCCAGCGCGGTGTCGGCGATCTCCGCCGCCGAGCGGACCTTCCGTTTCGCGAGCCAGGACGCGACCCGGACGCGACCTGCCCGGCGCAGTCCGTCCGGGGTCTGATATCGGGTCAGCAGCACGATCGCTCCCTTGCGTCGACCGAAATCGAACGCGCGCTCCAGGCCCGGGAAGTACCCGGTGAGGGTGTCCCGGAGGCGGTTGATCAGCCGCACCCGGTCGGCGACGAGGTCCGCGCGCAGCGCGACCAGCAGCCGCAGCTCGGCGACGATCTCCGCGGGAACCTCCACCGGCGCCAGGTCGGATCGATGGCGGACGGTCTCGGCGATGACGTAGGCGTCACGAGCATCGGTCTTCGCCTCACCCCGATAGGCGCCAGACATCCGGTTAACCGTGCGCCCGGGCACGTACCGGACGGTCTGCGCATGCGCGGCCAGCAACGTCAACAGCAGCCCGGACGCAGTACCA
Source organism: Microbacterium schleiferi (assembly GCF_015565955.1). NCBI lineage: Bacteria > Bacillati > Actinomycetota > Actinomycetes > Micrococcales > Microbacteriaceae > Microbacterium > Microbacterium schleiferi. Next base: position 2,074,785 of record NZ_CP064760.1, read on the forward strand.
GTGATGTCGATGCCCCACGTGATCTCACCCCCGAGCGCGACGACCGCTCCCAGGGTGTCGAGGATCACCGTCTCATCGTTGATCACCTTCCCCGACCACACGGTCTCCCCGGCGCCGTCGACCACGCACACCCAGTGATGACCCTTGCCCGCATCGATACCCGCCCACAAACGGGGCCCTGCTGCCTCCAGTTCAGCGGCCATCATCCGAACCTCCTCGTTCTCGGCCACCATCGGTCAGCCCGAGGAACGCCCCGCCGACATCTCCGTAAACAGCGACCAGAACGCGGATCTCAATCAGCGGCCAGAGCGCCCCGGAGAGCCGGACGGCCACTCCCTCGGAGCCACCAAGGACAAAACACCATCAGCCACATCCGACCCACCCGGGCCGACTAACAACTTACGGAGCACACCATGACCGACCCACACGCGCACCACCACCACGCGCGCACCACCACCGACCACCCAGACCCGGCGGCCAAGCCGACCGACGCGGCCGTCCACGACGAGCACGCCCGACACGGCGGCCATGAGGCGCACGCCGACCACGGTGCGCACGCCGACCACGACGCGCACGCCGACCACGGTGCACATGACAGCCACGGGGAGCATGCCGGTCATGACAGCCACGCCGACCACGGGGAGCATGCGGGCCATGGCGGGCACGCCGGACATGGCGCACATCATGTCGCCCAGTTCCGGCGGCTGTTCTGGATCAACCTGATCCTCGCCGTCCCGGTCGTGGCGTTCTCCGGCATGTTCGGGATGGTCCTGGGCTACTCGGTTCCCTCGTTCCCCGGAGCACAGCTGATCTCTCCCGTGCTGGGCACCGTGATGTACTTCTGGGGCGGCTGGCCGTTCCTCAGCGGCGCGGTCAGCGAACTCCGAGCCCGCAAACCCGCGATGATGCTCCTCATCGGTCTCGCGATCACCGTCGCATTCTTCGCATCCTGGGGCGCCACCCTCGGACTCCTCCACCGTGAGCTCGAGTTCTGGTGGGAGCTCGCGCTGCTGATCGTGATCATGCTGCTCGGCCACTGGATCGAGATGCGGTCCCTCGCGCAGACCACCTCCGCACTGGACTCCCTCGCCGCGCTCCTGCCCGACGAAGCGGAACGCGTCGAAGGCGACCAGGTCGTCACCGTCTCCCCCGCCGACCTCCGACTCGGCGATGTGGTCGTCGTCCGCCCCGGCGGCAGCGTCCCCGCGGACGGCAGGGTCGTGGAGGGCCGCGCCGACATGGACGAATCCATGGTCACCGGCGAATCCCGCCCCGTCAGCCGGACCGCGGGCGACACGGTGACCGCCGGAACCGTCGCAACAGATTCAGGCTTGCGGGTCGAGGTCACCGCTACGGGCGATGACACCACCCTCGCCGGCATCCAGCGGTTGGTCGCCGACGCGCAGAACTCGACCTCGAGGGCGCAGCGGATCGCCGACCGCGCCGCCGGCTGGCTGTTCTGGTTCGCGCTGGGTGCCGCCGCACTCACCGCGCTCGTCTGGACGCTCGTCGGAGACCCGGACACCGCGGTGATCCGGACGATCACCGTGCTGGTGATCGCGTGCCCCCACGCGCTGGGTCTGGCCATCCCCCTGGTCGTGTCGATCGCCACCGAGCGCGCGGCCCGCGGCGGTGTTCTCGTCAAGGACCGCCTCGCCCTGGAGAGCATGCGGACCATCGACGCGGTCCTGTTCGACAAGACCGGCACCCTCACCAAGGGCGAGCCGACCGTCACCGGCATCTCCACCGCCGATTCCGACTCCGCCGAGACCGTTCTGGCACTCGCGGCCGCCGCCGAAGCCGACAGCGAACACCCCCTCGCCAAGGCCATCGTGCGAGCTGCCCGCGAGAAGGATCTGACCATCCCGTCCGCTGCCGGCTTCACCTCGTCCCCGCGGTCGGGGTGACCGCGACCGTCGAGAACCATGAAGTCCGCGTCGGCGGCCCCGCTCTCCTCGAAGAGCTCGGCCTCAACGAGATCGAGGATGCCGACGCGTGGCGAGCGGAAGGCGCGATCATCCTCCACGTCGTCCGAGACGGTCGGGCCATCGGCGGCCTCAAGCTCGCCGACGAGGTCCGTCCCGAGTCGCGCGATGCCGTCGACGCGCTCCATGCCCTCGGCATCGAGGTCGTGATGATCACCGGCGACGCCGAAGCCGTCGCCCACGCGGTCGGCGAGGACCTCGGCGTCGACCGGGTGTTCGCGCGCGTGCGCCCCGAGGACAAGTCCGCCAAGATCGCCGAGCTGCAGGCCGAAGGCAAGCGCGTCGCGATGGTCGGAGACGGCGTCAACGACGCGCCCGCCCTCGCCCGAGCGGACGTCGGCATCGCGATCGGCGCCGGCACCGACGTCGCCATCGCCTCCGCGGGCGTGATCCTCGCCAGCGACGATCCCCGGTCCGTGCTGTCGGTGATCGAGCTGTCCCGAGCGAGCTACCGGAAGATGAAGCAGAACCTGTGGTGGGCGGCCGGCTACAACCTCATCTCCGTGCCCCTCGCCGCCGGCGTCCTCGCTCCCATCGGATTCGTCCTCCCCGTGTCCGTCGGGGCGATCCTGATGTCGCTGTCCACGGTGGTGGTCGCCCTCAACGCGCAGCTGCTGCGGCGCCTCGACCTCACCCCGGCGAACAGCGCCCGCACGATCCTCGGCCGCTGACGCCACCCGGCGAATCACCACGCAGACGGCAACGGCGCTCCCCTCAGGCAAAGATCCCGAGGGGAGCGCCGTTCGTCGAGTCAGCCCGTGGTCGCCATCACTGAACAGCCCGCGGAGTCACCCCGTTGCTGTGGAGACCGCATCACCGACCCGTGCTCATGACGTGGACGCAAGGCTGTACCCGGCCTCCTCGACCGCATGCCGCACCTGCACCGCATCCACCGGCGCCGTGCTGGTCACGGTCACCGTCGATACGCCGCCCGCCTTCAGATCGACGTCGACACCGGAGACACCATCGATCGCGGACACCTCCTCGGTGACGCTGCGCACGCAGTGCGAGCAGGTCATGCCCTCGACCAGGAACTGAGCCGACACCTCGTCGCCCTCGATCGGCTCCGCAACGAGGGCGGCCGCGTCCTTGGTCGCAGTGCTGTGGGAGGTGGGGCTGCAGCACGCGCAGCCGCCACCGTTGGTCGACCGCAGTCCGAGGTCCCGCAATCCCTGTCCGGCCATGATGTGCTCCCTTCGCGAGCGTTGAGTGAATGTGAGATGCGCGCTTCTATGAGCGCACCAGGCGCGCGATGGCCGCGTTCGCCTCACGCAGCTTCTCCTGCGCGACCGGCCCGCCTTCGCCGACGGCTTCCGCGACGCAATGTCCGAGGTGGTCTTCCAGCAGAGTCAGCGCAACCGACTCCAACGCCTACGTGACCGCGGAGACCTGGGTGAGGACGTCGATACAGTGGGCCTCCTCGTCGACCATTCGCGCGATCCCGCGCACCTGGCCCTCGGCCCGACGCAACCTCATCAGCAGCGCCTGCTTGTCGCCCGAATATCCGTGTGCCATCCCGCACCTCCGTCGCACCATCCAATGTACCCGCTAGGGGTATGGGGTATAAAGAGGCGCGACTGGGCGGATCCGAGTCAGAGCCTGTTGTCGACGGAAACAGCCATTGCCGCATCCCACCCACGATGTGGGTATATCTAGATAGGTAGATATACTTATGCCCTTGAGGAGCACACTGTGACGATGAAGACGACGCCCGTTCGCGGGAACGAGCCGATGGCGGCGGGCCAGGCGTCCGCCCTGGCCGAGTTCCTGCGCACCCTGGGCGACGCGACCCGGTTGCGGATCCTGACCGCCTTGGACGGCGTGTGCGTGCCGGTCACCGCGATCGTCGAGGCCACCGGGGAACGCCAGCCGACCGTGTCTCACCACCTGCGCATCCTGCGCGACCGCGGTCTCGTGGTCGGGGAGCGGCGCGGCGGATACGTCTACTACTGCCTCGCGACCGAGGGCATCCGCGACGCTCTTGACGTCCTCCAAGGTCTGGCCGGCGGCGAGCCAGCCGAGTGATCTCGATCTCCCCCACCGCCGACCCCGAACACCAGCCGAAAGGGAACCATCCGATGACCGCCCAGATCTCGCCGACTGCTCTCACCGTCGACGGAGGCGTCGACCTGCTCCTCCCCGTGAGACACCGCTGGAGGTACTGGACGCGTTCGTGGCCTCGTGCAACGTCGGCGCGTGCGGGTGCGGCGACACCTTCGTCTCGCGCATCACCAATGTGGAACTGCACGACGAACCCGGACGCCGCAGGGTTCGGATCAGCGGCGACATCACCCCCGACGAGGTCCTCAGCGAGCTTGCCACCACCTCGCTGTCGCAACAGTCCTGACGACCCGACTGCGACTCGAGACCACCCCTCAGAAGCAACCCACGAGGCCCCCTTGTTCGACTACGCCCAGCCTCCCCGCACAACAGGCGCCTCCCCCGCCGCATCCCGCTCCGCAGCTGACTGCTCGCCCATCATGGCGGACTCCGCGCGCCGAGCACCCAGCGGGAAGCCCGCGGGCAGACGAGTGCCGCGACGAATCGCATGACCGCCGCTACGCCGCCGCCGCGCCTCGGATTGCGGGAGAACGCTCCGCAGTTCGCGCTGCTCGTCGCCGTGAACGCACTCGTCGGGGGCATGGTCGGTCAAGAGCAGACCGTCCTGCCGTTGCTCGCGCGCGACGTGTTCGGGATCACCGGATACACCATGGTGCTCAGCTACGTCGCCGTGTTCGGAGTCACCAAGGCGATCTCGAACTGGTTCGCCGGCACCCTCTCGGACAGATTCGGACGCAAACCGGTGCTCCTGGCCGGGTGGCTCGTCGCAGTGCCCGTCCCGCTGATGCTGATCTGGGCACCCGACTGGGGATGGGTCGTCGCCGCGAACGCGCTCCTCGGGGTGAGCCAGGGCCTGACCTGGTCCACGACCGTGGTCATGAAGATCGACCTCGTCGGCCCCCGCCAGCGCGGTCTCGCGATGGGACTGAACGAAGCCGCCGGCTACGGCGCCGTCGCCGTCTCCTCCCTCCTGGCCGGGTACCTCGCCAGCGAGTACGGGCTGCGTCCCGCACCGTTCCTGCTCGGCATCGCCTACACCGCCCTCGCGCTCATCATCACGGGCATCTTCGTCCGGGAGACCCACGGGCACGCTCGCGCCGAGGCCGCACAGCTCGCACCCGCCACCAGCCGGCCCCGCCAGGACGCGGACCTGACGCACCGGCGAATCTGGTTCCTCGCGAGCATCCGCGAACCCGCCCTCGCCTCCGCGAGCGCCGCCGGGCTCGTGAACAACCTGAACTTCGGCCTCTCATGGGGGCTGTTTCCGCTGCTGTTCGCCACCCGCGACCTCTCCACCGCGCAGATCGCGCTCCTGTTCGCGCTGTACCCGGGCGTGTGGGGCATCGGGCAGCTGTTCACCGGCGCCCTGTCGGACCGCATCGGCCGCAAGCACCTCGTCACCGGCGGCATGGCCCTCCAGGCCATCGCCCTGATCATCATCGGCGCGGGCAGCGGGCTCGGTGCCTGGGCCACCGGGACGATCCTTCTCGGCCTGGGCACGGCGATGGTCTACCCGACCCTCCTCGCCGTCGTCGGCGACGTCGCGCACCCCGCGTGGCGCGCACGCGCCGTCGGCGTCTACCGCGTCTGGCGGGACCTCGGCTACGCCGTCGGCGCAGTCATCGGCGGAATCGTCGCCGACCTCCTCAGCCTGCAGGCCGCACTGTGGGTCGCCGCAGCGATCTCCGCGGTCGTCGCCGCGATCGTCGCCGGGAGGATGTACGAGACTCTCTCCACACAACACCGCAACGGAGCATCGGCCACCTGAGCCCTCTGCGGTGCTCCCAACGCGCCCTCTCCGACGCCGATCCGAGCGCGCACGACGGAGCCTCAATCGTGCACCATCCTGGCCGTACCCCACCCACCTCTTCCGGGCCACTACCCGAGGTCACCGGTCGCCCATCATGCAAATACCGACAGTTGTCCGCAAGACACGCTGGTGCAGCTCGAGCGCACCCGCCAGCGTCCGCGGTCGGCGCTACCCTGACCCCGAGGTCACCCATGGGAAGCATCACGGCGTACGAGATCGCGGCGGGCAAGCGCTACCGCGTGCGCTGGCGCGATGACCAGCAGAAGCAGGTCGAGAAGAAGGGCTTCCGCACCAAGAAGGACGCCGAGCTCTACCTCGCGCACACCGAGGTCTCGCGCTCGAACGGCTCCTATACCGACCCCGGTGAGGCGCGTATCACTGTCGGAGCGCTGGGCGTCGAGTGGCTGCGCAACAAGAAGCACGCACTCAAGGCTTCCTCGTTCAGCTCCTTGAACACGTCGTGGCGGGTGTATGTCCTCCCCCGCTGGGGCGACGTTCGGATCGGAGACATTCGCGCGTCGCACGTGGAGCAGTGGATCCGAGAGCTGTCGGAGGGCACCGCGACGACGACGCGGACGAAGAGCGCGAAGGCCGGCGCAAGCCCCCGGTCTGCAAGCGTCGTCTATCGCGCGCTCGGCGTGCTCGCCGGCATCCTTGACACAGCTGTGCGCGACGGACGCATCCCTCGAAACGTCGCTCGCGGCGCTCAGAATCTGCCCCCGAAACAGTCCCAGAAGCCGCGTCGCTACCTGACCCACAGCGAGGTCGTTCGCCTCGCCGAGGCGACCAACAACGACACGCATAGGACGCTGATCCTTCTGCTCTCGTACTGCGGCCTCCGGTGGAGCGAAGCGATCGGCATGCACGTGAGCGACATCATCTTCCCGAGACACCGAATTCAGGTGCAGCGAGCGGCGGTCGAGGTCGAAGGCAAGATCGTGCTCGGCACACCGAAGAACTGGGAGCGCCGGCTGGTGCCATTCCCGGCCTTCCTGGAAGAGCCGCTGGAGCAGCTGTGTCGCGGCAAGCGCGCCGACGATCTGGTCTTCACCGATCTGCAGGGCAAGCATCTGCGCCGCGCGAAGACGCAGCACGGCGTGAACTCGTGGTTCACCACGGCGCTCGACCTCGCCGACATCGAGCGGCTGACTCCGCACGACCTGCGTCACACCGCCGCGAGCCTCGCGATCTCGTCGGGTGCGAACGTCAAGGCCGTGCAGCGGATGCTGGGACACAAGTCGGCGGCGATGACGCTCGACACCTACGCCGACCTCTTCGACGACGACCTCGCCGACGTGGCCGAACGGATGAATCAGGGTGGGCTCAACGCGAACGTCGCGCGGCTCTGGGAGACCTGACGGGGCGTTTCGTCTCGCTGCGCTCGCTCAACGACCGACGGCGCATGAACTGCAACTAGCGGCTTTCGGACACGCTTTTCGACCTATATGCGCCAGAAGCTTGTGGGCGATTTGTGGGCGACTCGGTATCGCGCCGCTCATCCACGGGCGAAGAAAAGCCCCGCGATCCCTACTCTCGTAAGGGATCGCGGGGGCTTCAACTCCGTGACAGCGGCAGTGGAGATGGGGGAATCGAACCCCCGTCCATCGCTGGGTCATCGCGCCTTCTCCGGGCGCATTCTGTGAAAGCGTTCTACTCGGCTCCGACCTTTGTCACAGACACCTAAGTCGACAAGCCCAGCCTGGATAAAGTCCCGCGTGACGTCCAGGCGCCGTCACGCAGCAAGATCCCTTAGATGACGCTAGGAACCGTAGCGGGATCGCCTACGGGCTAACGGACTCGGGCTCGCTGCTTAGGCAGCGAGGGCGAAGTCAGACTGCTTCTTATTGGCAGTTATTTGTTTGCAGGGGGCGTTTACGAGATAACCCCGCATCCTCGGCCCGCTTCTCGCGAATTCGCAGACGATGTCGAAACCGATCATCCCCATGTGCCTCAAGAGAGGCTGTTCCCTCACGTGAGGGGCCGCTGTCACACTGTGGAGTTTCGAAGGTTCGCAGATGCCGTGGCATCCGAGCTTCCCAGGATACAACGGATGCCGCATGCGGCGCATTCCCCGCGCGCACAGTCGCACGACGTAGAGTCGCAGTCATGCGCGATGTCATCATCACCGTCCGCGGCGAACACCAGACCCGGGTCGCTCCCGAGGAGGCCGTGGCGCGGCTCACCATCCGCACGGAGGGCGAGGAGCGGACCTCGGTCATGACGCAGGCGACGGATGCCGCGAGCATCCTTCGTACCGCGCTCACCGCTCGCCAGGACGCCGGTGAGGTGCGCGAGTGGTCGACCGGCCGCGTCAGCGTCCGCTCCGAGCGCCCGTGGAATAACGAGGGCAAGCAGCTGCCACTCGTCCACCACGCCTCGCTCGATGTCTCGGCGACCTTCGCCGATCTCGACGCGCTCTCGGGGTGGCTCGGTGAAGTCTCCGAACTCGACGCGATCCACGTCGATGGGGTGCGGTGGATGCTGACAGAGGCGACACGAGCTGCCGTCGAAGCCGATGTGTCGGCGAATGCCGTCCGCGTCGCGATGACACGGGCTACCGCCTATGCCGCAGCCCTCGGGCTCGCCGAGGTCACGGCTGTCGAGGTCGCCGACGTGGGCCTTCTCGGTGGCGGTGCGCCGGTCGCGGCATCCGGACCCGCTCCACGGATGATGATGGCGGCAAGCCCGATGGACGCGGGGGTCTCACTCGAGCTGCAGCCGGCGGACATCGTCGTCACCGCCGCCGTGGAAGCGCGGTTCAGCGCCCGCTGACGGGCACCGGCGCCGCCTACTCCCCCAGGCGGTTCTTGGTGCGCATGGCGCGCTCTGCCTCGCGCTTGTCTTGCCGCTCCCGCAGGGTCTGACGCTTGTCGTACTCCGCCTTACCCTTGGCGACGGCGATCTCCACCTTCGCGCGCCCGTCCGAGAAGTACAGCTTCATCGGGATGAGCGTGTAGCCGCCGGCCGAGACGGCGTGGCTGAGCTTGATGATCTCGTCTTTATGCAGCAGCAGCTTGCGTACCCGCTTGGCCGAGTGGTTGGTCCAATGCCCCTGCGAGTACTCGGGGATGTGCACCGAATCCAGGAACGCCTGACCGCCATCGATATAGGCGTATCCGTCGCTGAGGTTCGCGCGCCCCTGGCGCAGCGACTTGACCTCGGTGCCGGTGAGGACAAGTCCCGCCTCGTACGTCTTCTCGATGGAGTACTCGTGTCGCGCACGACGATTGGTCGCGATGACCTTTTCTCCGCGTTCGCGTGGCATGGCTCCTCCTTTCGACGCAGCCCACCAGTGTACCAAGCCGTCGTCCGCGGACGAGCGGTCAGCCCTCGCCGGCTGCGGGTTAGAGCGGGCCGTTGCCGAACTGGATGGCCAGCAGTGCGAGGAAAAGCCATAGGAGGTATCCCACGACGCCGGCGAAGATCGTGACGGCGGCCACCGAATAGCCCCAGCCGATCTGCCGGGCACGCAGCAGGCGACGGATAACGAGTATGGCGAACACGGTGGTCGCGAGAACCGGGATCCCGAACACCGCTACCGAGATGAGCGGACCACCGAGGTTTGCCAGCGCGGCTACCGCGAACAGCAGCAGCGGGCCGAGCCCGAGAAGGATCCCTGCGATACCCCAGGCGGGCGCGGAACGCACCGGCTGTGCCGCTCGCGAGTCCGGTGCCATCGACCTGCCCCCTCTCGGTGCCGACTCAGGCCCGAAGCCAGCGTCTGATCGCGAAGCCCGCCGAGAACGCGGCCAACACGATGCCGATGCCGATGAGGACGGGAATGACGATCAGGACGTCGGCGGTGTCGACCCACGTCGCCACGAACGTTATGCGCGAGCGCAGGTATTCCTGCACGCCGAACTGCACGCCCGCCACGACGGCCACGCTCGCCAGCACCGAGCCGATAAGCGCGGCTAGCACTCCCTCGAGGATGAACGGCGTCTGGATGAACCGGTTGGATGCCCCCACGAGCCGCATGATGCCGAGTTCACGCCGTCGCGCATACGCGGACAATCGGATCGTCGTCGAGATGAGCAGCACGGCAGCGATGAGCATGAGTCCGGCGATCCCCACCGCGACGTAGGTCGCGACGGTGAGGGCGGAGAACAACGGCTCAAGGTACTGAAGCTGGTCCTTGACCTCTTCAATGCCATCCCTCCCCCGAACGCTTCGGAGATGACGGCTGACTTGCTCGGATCGGCAAGAGTGATGCGGAATCTCGCTCCGAACTGGTCCTCGCTGAGGATGCCGTCATACTCGTCTCCGAGAACGCTCAGCGCATCCTCGTAGACCTGCTCGGAACTGTCGAACTGCAGATCGCTGATCAGCGGAGCAAGCGAGTCGGAGTCGAGCTCGGCCTGAACCGCGTCGATCTGTTCCTGGGTGGCGACTCCGTTCGCGCACGTGTCGACCTGCGACAGCGAACTGCACATGTAGATCTGCACCTGGGCGCGGTCGGCCCAGAACGTGCGCATTGTGCCGATCTGCAGCTGCATGAGCATCGCGGCGCCGACGAAGGTGAGAGACACGAAGGTGACGAGGACGACCGAGATCACCATCGACGCGTTGCGGCGCAGGCCGCTGAACGCCTCACCGAGGACAAGCCCGGCCCTCATGAGGTCGGCCCGACTTCATCGTCGCGATGCTCGGCATCCAGACCCAGACGTTCGGCGAGTCCGAGCTCCTCGACGTCGACCTCGGGGATGTCGATGACGGGTACGGGCTGGGTTGCGGCACGCGGGGCCGGCTGCGCGGCAGGCGGCTGTGCGGCTGGCTGCTGGGGCGACTGCGCGGCCGGCACCTGCCACTCCGGCGGAACGGATGCGGCACGCGGTGCGGCCGCGGAATCGTCGGCCTGCGCGGGCGCGGCTGCGTCGCCGGATGGGGCTTCAGCGACGGCGGGAGCGGGGGTTTCTGGATCCACAGGTGCGGCGCGCACCTCGGCGAGCGCCGAGGCGAACGGCGCCGTCGCCGGGTCGTCGACGACGTCCACGGCAGCTGCCACAGCGATCTCGGCATCCGTGACGGTGGGCTCGATCCCGACCTCGCGCTGCAGTTCGAGCACCGCCGTGAGTGCTGCAGCCGCCGCAGCACCGCGCACCTGCTCGGGCTGAAGGCGTGGCAGACCCGACGTGTCGCCGTACCCACCGTGCCGCTCATCACGCATCATCTGGCCGCCGCGCAGTTCGATGACGCGGCGCTTCATCTGGTCGACGAATCCGGCCTCGTGCGTGGCCATCACGATCGTGGTGCCACCGGCGTTGATCCGCGCCAACAGCTGCATGATGTCGATTGAGGTTCCCGGGTCGAGGTTTCCCGTGGGCTCGTCGGCCAGCAGCACCTGGGGGCGGTTCACCAGTGCACGGGCGATCGCGACGCGCTGCTGCTCACCACCGGAGAGCTCGTGCGGCATCCGCTTCTGCTTGTCGGCGAGACCGACGAGGGCGAGCGCCTCGGGCACAGCCTGCTTGATGAAGCCGCGCGATGACCCGATGACCTGCAGCGTGAACGCGACGTTCTGGAAGACCGTCTTGTTCGGCAGCAACCGGAAGTCCTGAAAGACCGCGCCGACGTGGCGCCGGAAGTAGGGAACCTTGCGGTTGGCGAGGGTGCGCAGGTCGCGTCCGAGCACGAGCACGTTGCCGGAGGTGGCGACATCCTCACGCAGAATCAGGCGCAGACACGAGGACTTGCCAGACCCCGACGCGCCAACGAGGAACACGAACTCGCCGCGGAGCACTTCGAAGCTCACCTGGTCGAGGGCGGGTTTCGCGGTGCCCCGGTATCTCTTGGTGACGTTCTCGAACCGGATCATGGCCATCTGAGCCTAAGCGCGAGGGCGATCAGCGCCGGGTGCGACACCCGCCGCGGCAGCACTCCGCGTCGGATCGGTTTCGATCAGACGATGCCGTGACGAATTCGATCAGACGGATGCCGTGACGAACGACTTAGTCGTCGTCATCCTTGCGCTTGCGCCACCGGATGCCGGCCGCGATGAATCCGTCGAGGTCGCCGTCGAAGACGACCGCGGGGTTTCCGACCTCGTGGCCGGTACGCAGATCCTTCACGAGCTGCTGACCGTAGAGGAAGTAGGAGCGCATCTGGTCGCCCCAGCTGGCCGTGATGACGCCCGCCAGCTCCTTCTTCTTCGCTGCTTCCTCTTCACGCTGCAAGAGCATGAGGCGCGTCTGCAGCACGCGCATCGCTGCAGCGCGGTTCTGGATCTGGCTCTTCTCGTTCTGCATCGACACGACGATGCCCGTCGGAATGTGGGTGATGCGCACTGCCGAGTCGGTGGTGTTGACCGACTGACCACCGGGACCGGACGAACGGAACACGTCGACGCGGATGTCGCTTTCGGGCACCTCGACCTCGACGGCTTCCTCCATCACCGGGATCACCTCGACGGCGGCGAACGACGTCTGCCGCTTGTCGGCCGAACCGAACGGGCTGATGCGAGCGAGGCGGTGCGTTCCCGCCTCGACCGAGAGCGTGCCGTAGGCGTAGGGGGCGTCGATCTCGAACGTCGCGGACTTGATGCCCGCGCCCTCGGCGTAGGAGGTGTCCATGACCTTCACGGGGTACTTGTGACGCTCTGCCCACCGCAAATACATGCGCAGGAGCATCTCGGCGAAGTCGGTTGCGTCGTCTCCCCCAGCACCCGAGCGGATGGTCACGACTGCCGAGCGATCGTCGTACTCCCCGTCGAGAAGGGTCTGCACTTCGAGGTCACCGATGACCTGCTCGAGTTCGGCCAGTTCGCGTCGGGCCTCACCTGCCGACTCTTCGTCGTCCATCTCGTTGGCAAGCTCCACGAGCACCTCGAGGTCATCGAGACGCTGCGCGACGGCGTTGATCCGAGACATCTCAGACTGCCGATGGCTGAGGGCGCTGGTGACCTTCTGCGCCTTCTCTGGGTCGTCCCACAGGTCGGGCGCACCGGCCTCCTCGCTCAGCCGGGCGATCTCCGCAGCGAGCGCGTCGACGTCGACAACCGAGCGGATGTCGTTGAATGTGGAGCGCAGGGCCTGGATGTCGGCGGACAGATCGAGTTCGAGCATGACAGTCCAGACTAACGTGGAACCGATGACCGATCCCCCCGTCCCGATCCGCGCGCGGGATGTGCTGTGGCGGTTCGGTCCGATGGTCTACCTCCCCACGGTGCTGTTCGCGCTCGGCGAGGGCGCTGTCATCCCCCTGATTCCGGTCATCGCGGCCCAGTTGGGCGCGGATGTCGCGGGGGCAGCCCTTGTCGCGTCGGCCCTGGTCGTCGGACAGCTCGCGGGAAACCTCCCAGCGGGCTGGGCGGTCGCGCGCTTCGGCGAGCGCATCACGATGGGAGTGGCTGGCGGGCTCGCGATGGTCGGGGTGGCCGGCATGATCGTGGCGCCGATGCTCGGCGTGTTCGCGGCATCCGTGCTGCTCATCGGGCTGTGCGCGGCGGCGTTCGGGCTTGCTCGCCACTCGTTCATGACCACACGCGTGCCTCTCTCCTTCCGATCGCGCGGGATGTCGCTGCTGGGCGGCACGTTCCGGCTGGGGATGTTCGTCGGCCCGTTCGTGGCAGCGGCGCTGCTCGCGATCTTCGGCGACGAACACGCCGCCATCTGGTTCTTCGGCGTGTGCCTGGCCGCGACCGTGATCCTCGTGGTGTTCGGCCCCGATCCCGAACAACGCTTCGCCGCGCCTCCCGTCGAGGTGTCCTCCGAGGCTGAGCGCGAGCGAGAGGTGCGCGAACTCGAAGGCGAGGACACGGGCGAGGCGATCACGGGCAGCATCCGCGTACCGGGGCGACGCGAGAGCGTCTTCGTGGTCGCGTGGCGATACCGCGAGGTCCTCTCGCGCCTCGGCGTCGCAGCCGCGTCCTTGTCTGCTGTGCGCTCGGCGCGCCAAGTGGTTCTGCCGCTGTGGGGCGTCTCGATCGGGCTCGACGCGCAGACGATTGCTCTTGTCGTCGGCATCTCCGGAGCGATCGACTTCGCGCTCTTCTACGCGAGCGGACAGGTCATGGACCGTTTCGGGCGGCTCTGGGCAGCACTTCCGGCGATGCTCCTCATGAGCCTGGGCTTTCTCGCGCTCTCGTTCACACACGAGCTCGACTCGTCGGCGATGTGGTTCGCGGTGTTCGCAGCGGTGCTCGGTGTCGGCAATGGGCTCTCCAGCGGCATCCTGCTCACTCTGGGCGCCGATGTCGCGCCCCGGACCGACCCGGCACCGTTCCTGGGGTCCTGGCGCATGTTCACCGATGCCGGCGGGGCCGCGGCGCCATTGCTGGTCTCGGGGATCGCGGCGCTGTCGACCCTGTCAGTCGCGACCGGCGCGGTGGGTGTGCTCGGCCTCCTCGGTGCTGCGGCCTTCGTCCGCTGGGTTCCGCGGTTCGTTCCGCGTTCGGGGCGAGCGGGCTGAAACCGTCAGCCCGTGACGATCGGGATGCCGGTAGCCGAGGATGCCTCGGTGATGCCGCCGGCATCCGTGACATCGGTGAAGCCCAGCTCGGTCATGATCGAGGCGGCCTGCGCGGATCGGTTTCCGGACCGGCAATAGACCACGTAGGCCCCGTCGAGGGGCTGCTCGGCGATCTCCTGGTCGAACGAGCCCGACTGGAGATTGACGTTGATAGCGCCCTCGAGGTGACCCTCCGCGTACTCTTCGGGTGCGCGCACATCGATGATCACCGCGTCGTCGGCAACCTCGACCGACGGGGTCGTTGAGCACGCCGCGAGACTCGTGACGAGCACGGCAGCGGCAAGCGCGGCGAAGAGAATGCGGATGCGTCGCATGGAGGGTCCTTTCCAGACGGGACGATAGACGACCGATGTGATACCCCCTAGGGTATACTACTGTCCATGGCAACACGTGAGATCACCCTCGAGACGATCGAGAAGACCATCAGCGAACCCGGGATCGTGCTCCTCGACTTCTGGGCAGCCTGGTGCGGTCCGTGCCGCATGTTCGGGCCGGTGTTCGAGAGCTCCTCCGAGGCTCACCCCGACATCGTCTTCGGGAAAGTGGACACCGAAGCGCAGCAACAGCTGGCAGCCGGCTTTCGCATCACCTCAATCCCGACGCTCATGGCTTTTCGCGACGGCATCCTCGTGTTCTCTCAGCCCGGCGCACTCGCTGCACCCCAGCTCGAACAGGTGATCACCGCCGTCGAGGGTCTCGACATGGACGACGTGCGCCGGCAGGTCGCGGAGCAGAACGCTGCGCAGGACGCCCCGAGCACGCCGTGAGCCTCTTCCGGGTCTGCGCCATCTCGCGTGCTGAACGGGTCGCGCGGTGGGTGGCGGCAGTCTTCGTGGCAGCGGTCGCCGGAAGCGCGGTCACCGCTGGCGCATGGGCACTCGCGGTTCCCGCCACGATCGGCGCGCTCGGCCTTGTGGCGATGGCGATCACCGGGTGGTGCCCGGGGATACCGGCGAGCAGGTCAGCGGATGCTGCACCGAATGCGCTGGGCATCCCGGAGGCACGCCAGAGCATCGACCTCGACTGACGCCAACCAGCCAAGAGGGCCGGTCTGCCATCGGTCAGACCGAGCTCAGCGCCCGCGTCGGCGCTCGCAGCACGTCCTCGAGCGCGTCCAGCAACGCCTCCGGCTTGAGCAGCTGCATTTCGTGACGGCTGAGGAATTCGCGCACGTCCCACCCGGCTGCCTTCAGCCGCTCAAGATAGCGTTCCCGAAGCAGCCGCGACTTCGTCGCCTTCACGACCGTGGACGGGACCGGTGGCGGCGCGGGCTCAACCCGATGCGCATCCAGTTCCTGCACGACCGAGAGAGCCATGAAGCGGTCCCACCGGCGCGTACTCGCGCGGAGCCTGCGACGCAGGGGCGCCGGGACCGCGGGATCGACGACCGACAGCATCCGTGCCACGACGGGGCCCGCCATCCGGTAGGTGAGCAGTCGGCGTCCGGCAACACCGGCGTCCACGTCAAGCGCGGGGTCGAGATAGATGGCGTGACGCGGCTGCAGGTGCTCAGCCGCGTCCGCGAGCGCCCGGCCTCCCAGCGAGTGGCCGATGGCGAGGTCGAGATCGCTCGGCAGCGTCTCGATCAGATCGTCGGTGAAGTCGCTCAGCCGGTAATGCTCTGCCCGGGGGCTGGATCCGTGGCCGCGCAGGTCGACGGCGAGCACGCGCATCCGGTGGCGACGCGAGAGCCGCTCGGCGAAGTCCTGCCAGAGAAGACCCGAACCGCTGATGCCATGAACGATGGCCGCGGTACGGTCACCGCTGCCGAACTCGTGTACTGCCAGACGCACACTTCGACGGTACGTCCGACGGTTATGAGGAGGCTCGGAACCATGCCGTGAGATTGCTGGGCATTCGCTCCACCGGTGCGCGCCCAGGCCTGTCGGCGAACCCGCACCGCTCGATAGGATCGGGCGCGGCGAAGGGACCGGCATGACCGAGCAGACCAAAGCACAATCCACCCAGAACAGGCCCGTGCGGGCATCCGACACCACCGCGTGGTGGACCCTCGATACGGATGCCGTCGTGCGCAGCCTCGGGACGGATGCCGCGAACGGCCTGACCTCGGCCGATGCCGCACGGCGTCTGGCCACCGGTGGACCCAACACGATCCCCGCTCCCCCGGCCCCGAGCGCGTGGACGATCGCGCTGCGGATGCTCGCCGACCCCATGAACCTCATGCTCGTTGCGGTCGTGGTGGTGAGCCTGATCATCGCCCAGTTCGCCGTCGGGTTCATCGTCGCCGCCCTCATCGTGCTCAACGTCGTGCTCGGCACGCGGCAAGAACTCGCCGCCCGCGCGAGCGTCGACGGTCTCTCCAAACTCCAGATCCCCCATGTGAAGGTGATCCGCGACGGATCGCTGCGCGAGGTCCCCGCTCCCGAAATCGTGCCCGGTGATCTCGTGCAACTCGAGGCCGGCGATCTCGTTCCGGCAGACGGCCGCATCCTGCGCTCCGCGAACCTGCAGACACAGGAGGCAGCCCTCACCGGCGAGAGCGCACCGGTCGACAAAGACGTCACGACGATCGACGGGCACGACGTCGCTCTCGGCGACCGCGCGAACATGCTGTGGCAGAACACGACGGTCACGCGAGGGACCGCCGCGATGGTCATCACCGGAACCGGGATGTCGACCCAGATGGGTCAGATCGCGGCGATGCTGACCGCCGTCGCTCCCTCGAAGTCGCCGCTGCAGCGCGAACTCGACGGCCTCACGAAGGTGCTCGGCTTCGTCGCGTGGGGTGCCGTGGCGATCATGATCATCTTGGGTCTGCTGCGCGGCGAGACGATCGCGACAGTCCTTCTGGTCGGTATCGCGATGGCTGTGTCCGCGATTCCGTCAGCCCTGCCCACCTTCGTGCAGGGGATGCTCGCGTACGGAGCCCGGCAGCTCGCCGAGCACCGCGCGGTGGTCAAGAACCTCAGCGATGTCGAGACGCTGGGAGCGACATCCGCCATCAACTCCGACAAGACCGGCACGCTCACGCTCAACCAGATGACCGCGACCAAGCTGTATGCGCTCGGTCAGTGGTTCACCGTCGAGGGCGAGGGCTACCGCAAGACCGGGGCACTGCGGCACGCCGCCGGCAAGGATGTTCCCGATTTCACGCCGCTGGCCTACGGCCTGTGCCTGAACTCCGACGCGACGGTCTCGGATGCCGGGGTCGTCGTCGGCGATCCCACCGAGGCCGCCCTCGTCGTGCTGGCCGCGAAGCTGGGCGTCGACGCAGAGGAGAGCCGGCGCGCCTATCCGCGCGAAGCCGAAGTGCCCTTCGACTCCGCCTACAAGTTCATGGTGACCTTCCACCACGCGCCGCTGCAGGGCACCGAGACGTTCCTCGCGACGATGAAGGGCGGGCCGGATGTCGTCATCGACCGGTGCTCGCACGTCGTGACTGCTGACGGTGTCGTGCCGATTGCTGACGCGAAAGACAGCATCCTGGAGGCCAATGCGGAGCTCAGCCGCAACGGCCTGCGGGTCCTCGCGATCGCGGTGCGTGACCTGGCGGGTCAGGAGGCCGCGGCGAAGTCCGATCCGATGAGCCTGGCCGAGGACTTCACCTTCGTGGCGCTCGTCGGCATCATCGACCCCCTGCGGCCCGAGGCGATCGAGGCCGTGCGCATCGCGGGCGAGGCGGGCATCGAGGTGCGCATGATCACCGGCGACCACGCCGTGACCGCCGCCGCCATCGGCGCCCAGCTCGGTCTTGGCCCCGGCGCGATCAGCGGCCCCGAACTGCGCGCGCTCAGCGACGAGGAACTCACGGAACGCCTCCCCGAACTGCACGTGTTCGGCCGGGTCACCCCCGAAGACAAGCTGCGGATCGCCCGGCTCATGCAGGAGCGCGGCGACGTGGTGGCGATGACCGGGGATGCCGTCAACGACGCCGCAGCCCTCAAGCAGGCCGACATCGGCGTTGCGATGGGATCGGGCAGCGAGGTGACGAAGCAGGCCGGCAAGATGATCCTCACCGACGACAACTTCGGCACCCTCGTCGAGGCGATCCGGCTCGGCCGCACGATCTACGACAAGATCGTCAGCTATGTCCGCTACCAGATGGCGACGCTGTTCTCCCTCGTGCTGCTGTTCCTCGTTTCGAGCCTGCTCGACATCAACAACGGCACCCCGATCACGCCGCTCATGGTGCTGTTCCTGAGCTTTTTCATCACCTTCTTCCCCGTCATCGTCATCACCCTCGACCCGAGTCCCACGGGGCTCATGAGCCAGCCTCCGCGCGACACGAAGATCCCGCTCGCGAACGCGCGCTCGATTGGCCAGTGGCTGCTGTACGGCGTCGCGATCTTCGCCGTCGCGCTGGCGGCGATGCTCCTCTCCCCCGGTACCCCGAGTCAGACCGAACCGACGGTTCCCGTCACGATGACCTTCGTCGTGCTGAGTCTCGGGTCGGTGCTCGCGGGCTTCGCGATGCGCCGCGATCCGGGTTCGGGCCTTGCCGCACCGATCACCAACGCTCTGAAGTGGATGTGGATCCCCATCGTGCTCACAGTGCTCTCGGTCGAGCTGGACTTCATGAACGCCCTGCTGATGACGACGCCGCTGGATGCCGCGCAGTGGTGGCTCGCGATCGGACTCGCCCTGATCCCCCGATCGTGGTCGAGGTCGACAAGCTCATCCGCCGCTCACTCAGGTGAGGCCTGTGCGCACCCCGAAAAAGTCGGTGACACCGGTGGTTGCCAGGCTCGTCTCCCAGAGGATCTTCTCCGAGGCGGGATCACGCTCGGGCTCCATCAGCACCGGCGGGCCTGGCTCGCCGCGACCGGCGGGACCGTAGAATTCGCCGGTCTGAGCGGCCGGATCGAAGGAGGCGCGGATGATGCCGAGCGCCCCGTCCTCCACAGAATGCGCGACCTTGAGCGTGCGATTCAGGATGGCGCGGTCGAGCATCCGCGTGCCGCCGGCGCGTCCCGTCTTGGCCTGAAGTCCGGAGTTTGTCGGGCCGGGATGAGCGGTGAGCACCTGGATGCCGCGGGCCTGGTCTTCTGCCGGCATCCGTTCGAGGAGGGCGTAAGAGAACAGCAGGTTCGCGAGCTTGGACTGCTGATAGCGGCGCCACTTTCCGAAGCCGGGGAATCCGTCGCCGCCCAGATGGCCGCCGCGGCGCTCGAGGTACTCGGCCTTCAGTGCGGGACCGCGCCGCGCGCCGCTGGAGTGGCTCACGACACGTGCGCGTCCTCGGGCCTCGGCGCCCCGTTGGAGGACGGGCCACACCAGCGAGGTCAGCAGGAAGTGCGAGAGGTGGTTGGTCTGCATCTGCACATCGCAGCCGTCCGGGGTCGCCTGGTCGGGTAGCCCCATGACGCCCGCGTTGTTGCACAGCACGTCGAGTCCTCCGACGGCGACCGCACGCACCTGCTCCCCCGCGTCCCGCACGCTTTCGAAGCTCTGCAGGTCACACGCGACCGGCACCACGTCGACGCCTCCGTCGCGCAGGCGGTCGGTGGCGGCATCCGCGCGGGCCGAGGGCCGGTTCAGCACGATGACACGCGCGCCGAGCCGACCGGCGGTGCGTGCGTAGACCTCGCCGGTGCCGCTGGTCGAACCGGTGACGGCCACAGTCAGCCCGTCGAGGCGGGGAAGCGTCTCGACGACCTGGTCGTAGTAGCGGGACGGCGGGGGCGGATAGTCGCGAGGGGTCATGAGTGCTCCGAGTCGTCGGTTACTGAGCACTGCTCAGTGCGGGGTGCTGCCATACTACTGAGCAGTGATCAGTTTCACCAGCCCCGGCATGGGCTGAGGCTCATGAGAGAGGAGTTGCCATGTCGGCGAGCACCACCGCCGAGCGTGCGGACGGACGCGAGCGGATCGTCGCCTGTGCGCTCGAACTCCTCCACCGCGACCACCCCGACGACCTCTCGATCCGCGAGGTGAGCCGGCGCGCGGGCGTCTCCTCGGGCACGCCCTACCACCACTTCGGCGACAAGGCCGGGTTGCTCGCCGCGTGCGCGCGCGTGGGATGGGCAGACCTCACCACCCGCATCCGCGCCGTCGACCGCGATGATCCGATCGCTGCGCAGCTGCGGCAGATCGCTCATGCCTACTTCGACTTCGCGCTGGCCAACCCGGGGTGCTACCGCCTCATGATGTCGCGGCTGTTTCATGACGCCGCACGCTTCGGCGACCTCGACACGCTCCGCGCGGAGGCGATGGGCGAGGTCACCAGCAGGATCCCTGTCCCGGATGCCCCACCCGCCGACCCGATCGCGGCCAAGTCGCGCGCCATGGGCCTGTGGTCGATGCTGCACGGATACGCGACCCTGCGCCTGGACGGCGCCGTCACCGGCGAACCCGATCCGGATGCGCAGCTCTCGGCCCTCGCCGATCTCTTCGTGAGGGTCGCTCTCCTGCCACCGCAGGACTGAGCCACTCGCGCGAAACGGTCGCACCGTTGTCGCAGCTCACCGCTGGGGATACAGTCGCGGCATGAGCGGCCTTGTCCCCTACCTGCACTTCGACGGCACCGCGCGGAACGCACTGACCTTCTATCAGTCCGTGTTCGGCGGCGAGCTCGAACTGTTCACGTATGGCGAGTTCTCGCGCACCGACGGACCGAAGGATGCGATCGCGCACGGGTCCCTCTCGGGCCTCGTGACGCTGTTCGCCGCGGATGCCGCGCCCGGCGAAGCATCCGTGTCGATGGCCGGGATGGAGTTCTCATTGCTCGGCACCGCATCGCCCGATGAGCTCACGCGGTGGTTTGCCGCACTCGCCGACGGAGGCACGGTGCTAGATGCACTCCAGCTGCGCCCCTGGGGCGACCACGACGGCATGGTGAAAGACCGCTTCGGCGTTGCCTGGCTGATCGGCTATCAGGGGTAGGGAACTCCCCTGCGCTCACAGCCCGAAGAGAGCCTCGGCATTCGCGTGGGCGAACGCTTCACGCGCCTCATCGTCGGGGAGGTGCGTGAGGAACTCGTCTATCTGCGCGGCCGTAGGCTGCTGAAACGGGTAGTCGGTCGAGAAGAGAATCCGATCCGACGTCGTGACGCTCAGGGCGTGAGCGAGCATCGCCGGATCGAGCATCCCCGAGGCCGTGATCCACACGTTCTGCTGCAGGTACTCCGTGACCGAGCGCTCGAGCTGCGCGGCGCGCGCGATACCGTTCGCGCGCTGATGCCAGAAGAGCAGCAGCTCACCCCAGTGGCCGAGGACCAGGCGCAGGCCCGGATAGCGGTCGAGCACTCCGCGAGCCATCAGGCGCAGTGCCGCCGTGCCCGCCTCGAGGTGCCACCCCCACGCGTAGGTCGCGAGCGCGAGGTCGGCGGATGCGTCGAGTCCGCGATAGACGGCGCCGCGCACGGTCTCAGCCGGGATCTGCGGATGGATGAAGACGGGTTGCCGCATCCGTTCGGCGACAGCCCACACATCGTCGAATCGGGGATCGTCCAGGAGCACGTCACCGACCCGGCCGTAGACCATGACCCCGGCAAGGCCGAGTCCGACCGCGCATTCGAGTTCAGCAGCCGCAGCCGCCGGGTCCGCCAGAGGCAGGGTGGCCATTGCACCGAACCGAGTCGGATGATCACGAACCACGGCAGCCACCGCGTCATTGGCATCCCGGCTCATGGCAACGGCATCCGCGGCGCGAAGGCCCTGCGTGCCGGGCGGAGCCAGAGAGAGGATCTGCATGTCGACGCCCTGAGCCGCCATCACGGCCGCGCGTCCGGCGCCGAGGTCGGCGAGACGTCCCGCGCTATCGCCGTGCTCGTTGAGTGCGAGGCTCTCATCCACGTCTGTCGGCGGGAGGGCCCGCAAGGCCTCGTCAACACGGCCGAGGGTCCAGTGCTCTTCGATGCCGATGAGCTTCACCATGCGAGCGCCTCCCCGTGCTGCGCATCGATCGGATCGACCAGGCGCAGGAGGTGAGGTAATGCTGGCTGGGCCGTTCCGTTCATGGTGCTTCCCTTCCACGGAGAGGCGGTCGCGCGATTCGCTCATCACCTGTTGAGCGATCCTACACCTCACTCAACACATGTAGAGTGAAAAGATGGAACCAGGGTTGACGCGGTCGGAGCGCCGTGCAGCGACAGCAGCGCGGATCCTTGACGCCGCGCAGGCCGAGTTCGGCGCTCATGGCGAGGACGGCGCGACGATCCGCGGCATCGCTCAGCGCGCGGGGGTCGATCCCTCCCTCGTGCTGCAGCACTACGGGTCGAAACAGGCGCTCTTTGCTCTGGCGGTCCGCCCCGCGCCCGATCTGAGCGCAGACGACGTCACCGCCCACCTGGCCGAGGTCATCCAGATCCGACTGAAAGAGCTCTCCCCCGCGACACGCGCCCTCATGCGTTCGATGCTCACGTCTTCCGAAGCGGCTTCCGTGATGCGCGACTATCTGCGCGAGCGCACCGAGAACCTTGCCTCAGCGATGACCGGCGACGATGCGGAACTGCGCGCGGCACTCATGGTCTCGAGCATCCTCGGCGTCACTCTCGCCCGTCACTTCTTCCACCTCGAGCCGCTCGTCGACGCCGACGAGGATGCCGTGGCCGCAGTGGCCGATGCGTGGCTTGCGCCCCTGAGCTGAACCGCCGCGCGCACACGCTGGTAGTCGTCGCCCGGCGCGCCTCCCGATGCCTGCTAGACCGTCATCTCCACGTACGGCGACGCTGTCGTGAAGGGGACGTGTCGCAGGCCCTGCGAGTAATCAACCGTCGCGACGTCGATCGAGTAGAGACGGGGGTCACTCGGCGTGCGGTAGATGTACCGCTTGTCGGAGAGGTTGCTGATGGCTACCCAATCGGTGATCTCCGGAACCCGCCTCCCGTCCGGCAGGCTCTCTTCGATGATGCCCGCGGGGATGTCGAAGGCATTGAGCACGTGCATGGTCTGCAGCTCCGCGCCCTGGGAGTCCACGGGCTGCTCGGAGAGCGCAACGAATGCCGCAGCCCGAACGAAGCGCGACGGCCCGGTGTAGTCCCCCGGCAGGCCCATGAGTCCGCCGCCCTGACCAAACTGCGAGAGGCGCACGCCGAGAACATCCTCACCGGGTGCCACGTCGGGGCTCAGCCCCACGTAGTTGTTCAGGTTCGTCAGGTGCCAATCGAGGTACGGCGCGTTCGTGCCCACCCCTGTCGGGTTGTCGACGACATGGATGCCGTCCGGGTGAAACTCAATCGCCAGCGAACCCTCCTCGCTGTGCATCAGAATGTGCAGAGGAGGCACGAAACCCACCCCGGGATCCCACCCCCACACGCTGATCGACTGGACTGCCTCCTTGACCTCATCAAGGGTTGCGCACGTGCCCAGGAGGAACGTGATGAGATCCTCCTCCGACAGGTCGTTGCCGTCACCAGCGAACTCGGCGTATGTGCAGAACCCATTGGGCATATACAGGCCGTGCGCGGACAGTCCCGCGGTGTTGATGCCGTCGTTGACCAGAAGCGGGTCGCCCAACGCGCAAATCCCGACGATTCCGTGCGTCGTGGTCCAGGTCTTCGACCGCTGCCCGGCCTTGGGAGTCCTGCCCCGCCCTTCCGTCCCCGGCGGAACCACCGCCAGCGACCAATCGATCAGGCCAGGGAACTCCATGCTCCGTCCCACAACCACGGAACCGTCCTTGGCCTGCTTCATTTTGAAGTTCGTGCACATGCGTCGAAACGTAGCAGAGTCGCTGCGGTTCGTCCCCGGTGCGATGTCGTCCGGCTCGTGCTCCACCTCACCGTGCTCGAGTGGCGTCCGAATCGGGCGAAGCCTGCCGGGGCGGCATATCGCCGCGGGAAAGCCACTCTCGGGCGTCGCCGTGATACCTCTCGGCGTCACCGCAGGGCGTTGCGGCTGGTGGCGGTGGCCTGTAGCGCGACACCGTCGGGCACGAAGAGGCTGAACACCGGCGGGTGCCACTGCCCCGCAACCGTCACGCGCGCAGAGACTCCGTCGGGGGTGGATGCCGAGACCAGGTTCGCGTCGGCATCCGACTGCGCCAGCAGCGCGCTCGCCTGGGCGTACACATCGCCCGACGACAGTTCGGCGCGCGGCGCACCGGCCGTAATGGTGAGGGTGAATCCGTCGGCGCCGGCGAGCGCGGCGGCATCGGCAACACTGTCGAGCCGCTTCTGCGCGAGGTAGAGGCTCGTCGCATCCACCGTCACGAGGATCAGCACGATCGCGAGCATCGCGTACCCGAGAACGAGCGGCAGGATGCTGCCCTCGTCGTCGCTCCCGACCTCCGTTGCCCGGCGAAGCCGTCTCCGTAGCGCCGTCATCCCCCGCTCCAGAACCTCGACACCCGCTGCACCGCGCTTGCCTCGACCGGGACTGTCGCGATCTGATCGAGTCCCAGTACCGGCGGCGAGAGGGGCAACGAGACCCGCGTCGCGACGGAGACCCGGACGGTTGCCCCCGCGGTCGGGCATGAGCCCGACGCGGGGACACACGAGATCGACAACGCTGTCGTGGACGCATCCAGGTCGTACTCGCGCATCACCGCGGACAGCACGTCGGATGCGCTCGACCGGGCGGATGCCGCATCCGTCGACAGCGAGATGGCTCGGGCGACGTGACGCGCGGCGGCTTCGGCGCCGAGCGCCTGGTGTTGTATCTGCCCGAGCGCGACGACGACGTAGATGAGGGGCACGAGCATGAGAAGCCCGACCGTGAGGAACTCCAGCGACGCCGAGCCTCGCTCCTCGCGGATCACTCGGGCAATACGGGTCCGCAGAGTACAGTCAGCGATCGAACGACTCCAGCGGAGCATGCGCGGTCACCTCCGTCTGCAGACCGCTCGGCCACAGTCCGACCAGCGGGATGCCGGTCCGCACTGTGACCTCAACGACCGATTGCCCGTCGATCGCGATCACGCGTGTTCCCACATCAGCGCCGTACTCGGGCCCGATCGCGCGCGTGATGACCTCGCGCGTACGATCGGCCGCCGACGCGGTCGAGGTGTCGGCGAGAGCACCGTGATAGGCACCTTCGACCGCCGCGTCGTGCACGACGTTTCGCACGTAGGTTGCGACGCCGAGCTGGATGACGCCGAGGGTGAGGGCCGTGAGCAGGGCGGCGACCATGACGAACTCGACCGGAGCAGAGCCCCGATCCTCATCCCAGACGCCACGGTCACTCACAACGAGCAGCCTCAGAAGCCCGACACGCGCGCGATCGCCTGTTCGAACAGGCCCGAGAGCGCGGGCCCCGCGAGCGCCCAGATCAACACCACCAGCCCAGCCGTCATCAGCGTGATCAACACCCAGCCAGGTACATCACCGACCTGGTCGTCGGCGAATTCTCGGAAGTAGGAACGGACTCTTTCAATCATGCATCGAGCCTGCACCGGCCAATCGATGGTCAGTTGAAGTTATCCACAGGTCAGAGGCGATTTTTTGCACACGGCAGCTACCTCTTCGTCACTCATCCAGCGAACCGACCAAGCGCCTACCGCGACGCCTTCCACCGAGAGCCTCGGGTCCGCCAAGTCGAGGTCGTCGATCTCATCCCAGCCGTCGGCATCCAGCCTCAGGACTCCTCTGTCGTCGAGCGACCAGTGCTTCTCCTCAACGACCAGTTCAGGAGCTACCCGACGGATACGACCAAGGAAGCGCCCTCGCTCCCAGGTGAATCCCGGCCCGCTTACGACGACCTTGAACTGGACGTAGCCGGAGTCGCGAGAGCCATCCGAGAGCGCGAGCCATCGCCCATCCAGCCACTGCACGTCGTCGGGATACACAGGTAGATTTTGCCAGCCACGATTCCATCGATGGACAGGTGGGTCAGGCGTCATATGTGGATTGCAATGAGCACCCATCCGGGAACATCGCCGCGATCTTCCCGCAGAGCGGCGGCCACGCCGGCATCCTCAAGATCGATCCCCTCGCGCGGCGCGATTGCTTCGCGCAGGCGGTCCAGCATCCGTCTCATCGTCATCATCTCCTTCGGTTTCGGTCTTCTCTTGTGGTGGGCACTTATCCGAGGTCGAGCATCACGACGCCCGGGAAGATCGCGAACAGCACGCTCACGGGCAGGATCAGGAACACGAGCGGCACGAGCATTGCGATCTCCTTGCGCCCGGCCTGCTCGATGAGCTCCCGCTGTTCACCCGCCCGCGCGTCAGCGGCGTGGGCGTGCAGCACATCCGCGAGTGGCGTGCCCCGCTCCACCGCCGCCACGAGTTGATCGATAGCGCGGGAGAGCGCGGGGCTGTCTTCCCGACGCGCGAACGAGAGCAGGGCATCCGTGAGCGCCGATCCGGTGCCGACCTCGACGACGACCTCCCGGATGCCGGCGGCAAGCTCACCGGTTCCGCGGCTGCCCACGCGCCGCAGCGCATCCAGCAGCCCCTCCCCCGCAGACAAGCAGAGAGCAAGGAACTCCAAGACGACCGGCAGCTCTTCCTGCAGGCGACGTTCCCGTGCCCGCTCACCGGAACGTCGCAGAGACTGCTCTCCCACCGCCGCGGCGGCAGCAGCGACAAGCGGCAGGGCGAGGAGAGCCGGATGCGGTCCCTGCGTCAGAGCAACGACCGTCGCCAGCGCTGCTCCCCCGCCGGCTCCCAGCAGTGCCCACACGACAGCGCGCGAACGGTGCCAGGAACTCCGGACACGTGCCAGCCCCTCGGCCGCGGCATCCCAGGCCGGGGCTGCAGCGCCCAGAACGGGGACCGTGATTGCGCTGAACGCGCGAGCGGGATCGCCGTCAGTGACATCGCGCAGATACGGGGCGAGGCGGGCAGTCAGGCCACGGGCGCGCCAGCGCGGCGACGCGGAGAACACGAGGAGCAGGCCTCCGGCCAGTCCTCCCCCGAGAACGACAGCGAGCGCGATGTCGGTGGGGTTCACGCAAACCACCTCCGCGGCTCGGGAAGCCTACCCACGCGGAGCATGAGGCGAAACGCGACCACCGTCACAACCGCTCCGCCCAGGATCAGTGCGATCCCCTGCGGCGAGCCGTACGCGGCAGCAGCTTCCGGCCGAAGCGCCAGCAGCCCGAGGATCACCCACGGGGCGACGGCGCCGAGAACTGCGGCCGCGCGAATCCACGACTGGCGTGCTTCGACCTCGGCCCGCAAGGTGGCGTCGGCGCGCACCGCCGACCCCAGAGCGCGCAGCGTTGGAACCAGTTCCGTGCCGCCGACCTCGCGCGCCATCCGCAGCGTCTCGACGATGCGGTCGGCAATCGGATCGGCCAGTCGGGTCTTGAGCCCAGCGAGTGCAGCATCCAGATGACCGGAGGCCGCGACATCCCGCGCGAAACGGGCGAAGTCGGGTCGCAGGCGCTCCGGGCCCGAGACGGCAAGACTCGCGACGGCATCCGCGAGCGACATCCCGGCCCGAACCGACGAGACCAGCAGGTCGCACACGTCGGGCCAGAGGCCACGGCGCTCTTTCGCGCGCCGCCGTGCCCGAGACTGCAGCCACGCAATCGGGGCGTATGCCCCGACGAGACCAGCGAGACTCCACAGCGGCAGCACGGGGAAAATCAGCCACGCCAGCGCTGCGGCAACCGCACCACCAAAGGCCGCGCAGACCACGACGGTGCGTGCAGTCGCGCGCTCGGCGAACCCTGCCTCACCGATCAGTCGGGTCAGCGCCGAGGTCGTCGCAGGCGATGACGTGTCGCGCCGGGCAGGCCACAGCCACGGCGAGAGAACAAGCAGCATCCCTGCGCCGAGCATCGCCCCGACGAGCAGCGTCATCGGTCGTGACTCCTCGTCAGGGGCTGCGATGCGCGCCGAATGGCCGGACGGGTCTGGATGACGCCGTCTTCGACCCCCGTCGGCTCAACGATCTCGGCAATCCGCCGTCTACCTGTCGCATCGCGCTGACAGTGCACAACGAGGTCGACGGATGCCGCAACGGCCGGAACCACGAAACTGCTGTCGATATTGCGACCGGCCAGCAACGGCAGGGAGCAGAGCTTGCGGAGCGCGTCGGTCGCGGAGTTCGCGTGAATCGTTGCGGCGCCGGGCACCCCCGTGTTGAGTGCCAGGACGAGATCGAGGGCCTCTGCGTCGCGGACCTCTCCGATGACAAGCCGATCTGGTCGCATCCGCAGCGCCTCCTTCGCCAGGCGACGCAGCGTGACCTCCCCTCCCCCTTCGAGGCTCGGCTGGCGCCCCTGCAACGCGACCAGATCGACAGCTTCCACAGCGAGCTCGAATGTCTCCTCGACGGTGACGATGCGCTGCGACGGCGCGCACGCGGCGATGAGCGCTCCGAGCAGCGTCGTCTTGCCGGCGTGCGTAGCGCCCGACACGAGGATGCTTCTGCCGTCGCGCATCGCGATCGCGAGCAGATCGGCCTCAGCAGCCCCGACACTCCCCGCACGGACCAGATCGTCGAGCGACCGGTAGCGCGGGAGGAACTTGCGGATGTTCACGACCCAGTGCCGCCGCGTGATGTCGGGAATCACGACGTGTAAGCGACTTCCGTCGGGAAGCGAAGCATCCACGAACGGCTGACTCAGATCGACGCGGCGACCCGTCGCGTGCAGCATCCGTTCGACGAGGTCCCGCACCGCGGTATCGGTCAGCGCGAGTGGAACCCGTGATGCGACCCCGGCTCGGGCGATGAAGATGCGGTCGGGAGCGTTGATCCACAGTTCCTCGACCTCGGGATCGTCGAGGTAGGCCTGCAGCGGCCCGAATCCCGAGAGCTGGGCGAGGATGTCACGGACGTGAAGGGCCTCGTCATCGAGGGTTCGCTCGCCGCGCGCCAGCGCAAAGTCGTTGTGCCGGCGCACCTCAGACCTCGCGATCTGGCTCGCCCGATCCGGGTCGCGCTGCGGGTCGATTTGCGCCGCCCGGAGCGACTCACGGACCCGCGCGACGACCGAGACGGTCGGGTCGGCGGACGAGGTAAGGGTCACCCGTGCATCCTGACAAGGCCGCGCGCCTCGCCGCGGGAGTTATCCACAGCGAGGCGTCAGTCCCCTCAGCCTGCGGGCGGGAGACTGGGTCAGACAGCCGCGCGCGGTGCGCCGAGCGCCCTCAGCGCGTAGAGGATCGTCGCGACGTCGACGAGCTCCTGGGTGAGGGCGCCTGCGACAGCCGGGATCACGCCCGTCATGGCAACCAGCATCAGGGCGATGCTCAGCCCGATACCCACACCGATCGCGGTCAGCGCGACCCGAAGGGTGTGACGGGCGATCGCGACGGCGTCGGCGACCGGAGCGAGGGCATCCAACAGGATGACGACATCCGCCGCGTCCCCGGCAGCTGTCGCCCCCCGTGCGCCCATGGCGACCCCGATATCGGATGCCGCGAGCACCGGCGCGTCGTTGACCCCGTCGCCGACCATCATCATCGGGCGGGGCTGCAGACCCGCGGCCAACTCGACCTTGTCGCCGGGCAGCAGCTCGGCGTGCACCTCATCAATCCCCACCGCTGCGGCAACCGACTGCGCAGTCGCGCTCACGTCACCCGTGAACATCGCGACCCGGCTCACGCCCGTCTCCCGCAGCCAGGAGACGACGCCCGCCGCGTCGGGTCTCGGGTCGTCGGCGAGGATGATCGTTCCCGCAAACCGTCGATCGACAGCGACATAGGCCGCGGCCTGGCCCGTCTCCAGACGCTCCTGGGCGGCAGTTCCCGTCAGCGCTGCGACATAGGCGGGCTTTCCGACAGTGATGGAGCGGCCCTGCACCGAGGCGCTCACGCCGTTGGTAGCTTCCTCGAAGGCATCCGTGGCGGGCAGAAGACTGAGCCCGCGCTCGACGGCGGCGCGACGCACGCTGTCTGCCAGCACGTGGGTGGAGTACTGCTCGGCGGATGCCGCCAATTGCAGCACCTCGTCGGCGGTGAAACCCGTCGCCGGCCGCACGTCGACCAAAGCGGGGCGTCCCCAGGTCAGCGTGCCGGTCTTGTCGAACGCCGCGGAGCGCACCCGAGCGAGTTGCTCGATGACCGCGCCGCTCTTGATGATCACTCCCGCCTTGGCCGCCCGCGACAGTCCCGCCAGGAACGCGACGGGTGCGGCGATCAGCAGCGGACACGGGGTCGCCAGCACCAGCACTTCGGCAAAGCGCACCGGGTCGCCCGAGAGAGCCCAGGCCGTGCCCGCCAGCACGAGCGAGACCGCCGTGAAGGGCACCGCGAACCGGTCGGCCAGGCGAACGACGGGTGCCCGGGAGTCTTCCGCAGCGTGGACGAGCGCGACGATCTGCTGGTATTGGCTGTCGGCGCTCCGCCGCGCCGCTCGCACCCGCACGGCCCGCGATCCATTGATCGCCCCCGAGAGCACCTCGTCGCCTTCGCCACGCTGCACCGGAAGGCTCTCACCCGTCAGCGACGATTCGTCGAACTCCGCGTCTGCGCTCAGCAGCACGGCATCCACGGGCACGATCTCGGCGGGACGCACGAGCAGGATGTCACCGACGGTCACTTCGTCGACGGGAACGTCTGTCATGACCTCGCCGCCGCCGAGCTGCCCGTCCGTGACCACGTGCGCCGTCTGTGGTGACCGATCCAGAAGCGCGCGAAGATCCCGGCGCGCACGTCTGCCGGCAATGTCCTCGAGCGCGGCGCCGCCGGCGAGCATCAGCACGATGACGAGCGCCGCGAGGTACTCCCCGACAGCAAGCGTGGCGATCATCGCCGTGACCGCGAGCACGTCGAGCCCGACGTGACCGCGCAGCACGTCGCGCACCATGCCCACGAGAGTCCAAACGATGACGCCCGCGACCCAGATCGTCGCCACCCAGCGCGCCGGGTCGGGCAACCCGGACGCTTCCAGCACCCCGACGGTGAGAAGGATCAGCGCGGTAGCCGTGACCAGCGGATACGCCCAGATCCAGCGCAGATACCTCATGAGGACCTCCTGCGCGCCACGGGTTCGCCCGCCATCGCCGTGCTGGCTGCGCGCCGCATCCGTGTCGGCATCACGAGCCTAGGAGGGCACACCGCTGCACACCAGGGCAACTGGTCCCTCCGCTGCGCCGTCCAACGAGGAGCACCCCGCGGAGGATAGCGATGGCCCCGGCCGGCGCGCTACCGCTGTCGCCGAGACCGCAGCCGTTGCACAATGGCACGAGAACGAACGCGCGCGGGCACGAGGGGATGGACAGCATGACGATCAAGACACCGAGCCAAGTGGCACGCAAGACCGGCACCGGAATCGTCGGCGGACTGGTCGGGGGCGTCATCCGTGCTGCGTGGGCGGGACTGGCGTTCTGGGACCTCTATCTGCGCCCCGACAACAAGATCAACGGCAAGAAGCCGCTGTGGGCGTTCGTGATCCTGCTCGGCGGAATCGGGCCGCTCATCTACTTCTTCTTCGCACCGAAACGCTGATCGCCGCGCCGCCGGCGACAGCCATCACCGTCGTTTCAGCCGCGACCAGGCGTCGAAGCCGACAGCGAGCAGGATGATGGCTCCCAGCGCAATTCCCTGGAACAGCGGATCGATCCTCAGCAGCGTGAAGCCGTTGTAGAGCATCGCAATGAACAGGATGCCCAGCACCGTCCGCCACACCGCCCCTTCCCCGCCGAGGATGGACGTGCCGCCGACGACGATGCCCGCCAGCACGGTGAAGGTCAGCGTCGTCGCGATCGCGTCGTTCTCAGGAACAGACGGGGTGCGAGCCAGATCGATCACACCGGCGAGGCCGGCACCGAGACCGGTGAGGGCGAAGGTGGCGATCCGCACGAGGTTGACCCGGATGCCCGCCAGCCGCGCCGCCTCCGCATTGCCACCCGCGGCATAGACATACCGGCCGAACGTCGTGCGCCACAGCACAATGCCCAGGGCCACGACGACGACCAGGGCGATCCAGATCGGCAGCGACATCCCGAGCGGCTCGGTCTTGGCGATCCAGGTGAACTCCGGCACATCGACGCGGATCTGTCCGATCCCCTCCTTGCCCGCCTGCGAGACGAGCTTGGTCGCACCCAGGATGATGAAGCTCATCGCCAGGGTTGCGATCAAGGGGTTGATGCGCAGATACGTGCTGATCACGCCGTTGATGATGCCGACCGCGAGTCCCGAGAGCACCCCCGCGAGGATGCCGAGCACGGCTCCCTCGGTTCCGCCCACCTTGATGATCACGGTGCCGCACACCACGGCGGTGAACATGTAGGTGGCTCCGACCGAGAGATCGATGCCGCCGGCGATGAGCACGAGCGTGCTGGCTGCGGCAATGATCAGGATGCCGGACTGACGGTCGAGGACGTTCCCGATGTTCTGGAACGACAAGAACGCGGGGCTGCCGATGGAGAGGGCGATGAAGACCGCGAGGAAGGGAACGACGATCGCCACCGACCGCCACGGTATGCGCGACAGGGCGCTTTGCTGGGCTTGGGTGGGCACGGTGCCGGTGGTCAGTGTCATTGTTTCCCACTCGTGATCGGATCCGCGAAAGCCGCGGTGAGGACGTTTTGTTCGGTGCGGTCCGTGCCGGTGAGTTCGGCGACGATCCGACCGCTGCGGATGACGAGGATGCGGTGTGCGAGCCCGAGCACTTCTTCGACATCCGACGACACGACGATCACGCCGATGCCGCGTGCGGCCTCCGCGACGATGAGGTCGTAGATCGCGCGGCGCGAGCCGACATCCACGCCCCGTGTGGGCTCGTCGGCGATCAGGACCTTCCGGGGGCGCTGCAGCGCTCGGGCAAACAGCACCTTCTGCTGATTGCCACCCGACAGGCTCGAGACGTTGCGGCGGTCATCACCGGCGACGGTGACCTGGTCGAGCATCGCCCGGGCATCCTGTCTCTCGGCGCGCGTGCGTACCCAGCCACCGCGCGCAAACGCGGCAAGGTTCGACAGGGTGACGTTCTCTCGAATCGGTCGGCCGAGCACGAGCCCCTGCTCTTTACGGGACTCGGGGATGAGGAACAGGCCGGCCTGCAGGGCAGCGGGCACCGACTGCCCCACCGCCGCGCCTTTCCCGGTCTGTCCGGCGCCGGGCTCGAGGATCTCGACCGTGCCGCCGTGGCGCCCCGCGGCACCGAAGATCGCGTGCACGATCTCGCTGCGCCCGGCACCGACAAGGCCCGCCAGGCCCACGATCTCGCCGGGCCGCACCGAGAACGAGACCCCGCGCACTCCCGGCGCGACCAGGTCAGAGACAGTCAGCACCGGTTCGATATCGGTCGGCGCCGGTGACTGTTCGGGGAACACCGCGCCCAGGGTCCGGCCGAGCATCGCCTCGATGAGGCTTGCCTCGGTTTCGTCCGCCGCAGGCGCCGTGCGAATCAGGCGACCGTCGCGAAGAACCGTGATCTCGTCGGCCAGATCGAGTACCTCGCCGAGGAAGTGCGAGATGAGTACAACCGTGTGACCGGATGCCGCCAACTGCCTCACCACGGTGTGCAGGAGGTCGGCGTCAGCGCCCGAGAGGGCAGCCGTGGGCTCATCCATGATGATCACCGACGCGCCCCGAGCCAGGGCACGCAGGATCTCGACCTTCTGCTGGTCGGCGGTGCGCAACGCACCGACGGGCACGTCCGGGGGCAGCCCGAATCCGGTGCGTTCGCTCAACGCTCGGTACTCGGCGGCCAGGCGCTTGCGCCCGATGAATCCGACGCGCTGCGGCTCGCGCCCGAGGAAGACGTTCTCGGCCACCGACAGGGCCGGCACGAGAGCGAGTTCCTGGGCGATCGTCGCGATCCCGCGGTCCAATGCCTCCCGTGGCGATCCGAAGTGCACGCCTTCGCCGTTGACCAGAACCTCGCCGTCATCCGCGCTGTACAGACCCGCGATGATCTTGGCGAGCGTGGACTTGCCCGCACCGTTCTCGCCGACCAGGGCGTGTACGGTCCCGGGACGGATCGTGAGGTCGATGTGGCGGAGGACGGGCAGTCCGCCGAAGGACTTGCCGACGTCCCGCAGCTCGACGGTGAGCTGCGGGACGCCGGCGTCAGCCGGTTGGTGCGGCATGGATCAACCAGGCCACTCGCCAGTGAACTGGGTGACGGTGTCGGGCGTCATGACCCCGTTGTTGGGGAAGTCGGCGAAGGGATCGACATCTCCCATGTCTGTGCCGTCTCGGAGGGCCGCGATCATCGCTTCCATCCCGAGGCGACCCGTTGTCGCGGGAGCCATGATCACGTCGGAGTACACCATGCCGTCCGAAATCGCGTCGAGCGCCCATTGCGAGCCGCCGTAGCCGACCAGCAGGTAGTCACCGACTGCAGCTCCCGAGTCTCCGATCGCCAGAACGGCACCCTGCAACCCCTGGTCCGAGGTGACGATCGCATCGATGTCCGGGTTGGCCGTCAGGATGTCGGCGACCGCGGTCTGTGCCGCTGCCGGGTTCCAGAACGTCTCTCCCTCGGCAACGACCGTGACGGGTGTTCCCGCCGTCGCCTCGCTGAAGGCATCCCACAGGGCGATGCTCACGCTCGAGGTCTTCAGGTCGTGCAAATAGGCGACGTTGCACGGGTCGAGGTTCATCGAGGCGCACGCCTCGACGGTCTGCTCGCCGAGCTTCTGACCGAGGATGGTCGGAACGAAGACGATGTTCGATGCCAAGCCCGGCAACTGCGTGGCACCGGAGGTGAAGTCCTCACCGAGGATCTGGTCGATGTTGACCACCGTGAGACCGGCATCCATGGCCTCGGCCACCACGTCCATGATCGCCGGCCCGTAGATCGGCTGGACGATCATGCCGTCGTAGTCGCCGGAGGCGATGACATCTTCGATCAGCGTTGCCTGCGTCGCGGGGTCGAGGTTTCCGTCGAACACGGTGATCTCGGCGTTGTTGGCGGCGGCGACCTCCTCTGCGGCTGCCAACATCGGCTCGTCGTAGGTGTTGGCGACGGCGAACGAGATGTACGCGATCTGCAAGGTCTCGTCAGTGGGCGCCGACGACTCGCCGGAGCCGGACGTGTCGGTGGTCCCCGACGAACAGGCCGCCAAGGCGAGGGCGGCAACGGCAATCCCCGCCCCGGCGAGAACTCCCCTGCGCCGTGGGGATGCTGTGCTGAATGGCATGACTTCTCCTTTGAAATCTGGTGCGCGGACGAACTGCCATCGCGACCTTCTCGCGAAAGCCGGCCTGGACAGTGTTCAGTGCTGGCGTACACTCTGCCGTGTCGTGGCACTTAACGCAAGCATGGAGATCGCGAGCTCAGCGACCGTGACCAATCCGTTGCCAGCAGGGTGATTCACTGCCCCCAGCCGGCGGGCGGCTCGAGCAGTCCGGGGCTGAAGTGCCAGTACTCGCGCAGTTCACGAACGAGGCCGTCCGCGTCGAACACGAGGAAGAACTCCCCCGCGAGCGTCGCCTCCGCGCCGTCGTTGCGAAGCGTGACCCACCATTCAACGGCTGCATGGGATCCACTGACCACGGCGCGCCCATACCGGAAGCGAATGTCTGATTGCGTCGCCGTCACCCGCGACCAGTACGCGTGCACGCCGTCTCGTCCGCGGTACGGCTCTTCGTACGGCTGCTCGCGATACAGCGCATCCTGCGTGAAGAGCGCGGCAGCCGCATCCGGGTTACGCGTCTCCCACGCGTCCCGATAGCCCTCCAGCCACCTCTCAACCTGTTCCGTCGTCACGATCACTCCCTCCATACGGGCGACACTGCTGGTGCAGTGCTACTGCACACACTGTCGCGAGGGAACGGCCATTGCAAGTACTCGAGCTCGTCATCGGCCTCAGTAGACTGATCGCACCCGCGGGAGTGGTGAAATTGGCAGACACGCAGGATTTAGGTTCCTGTGCCTTCGGGCGTGTGGGTTCAAGTCCCACCTTCCGCACGCGAGGCATCCCGCCGCGCCCTTGACCGCCGACACCGACGGAACCCACGTGCACCCACTGGCTCTCATCCCCTGGCTCGACCCCGAGACGATCATCTCCGCGGCTGGCCCCTGGGCTCTCCTCGTCGTGTGCCTCATCATCTTCGCCGAGACCGGGCTATTGATCGGGTTCCTGTTCCCGGGCGACACCCTGCTCATCATTTCTGGGCTCCTCACCCACACCAACGATGTGTTCGGCGTGAACATCTGGGTCGTCTGCGCACTGATCGCCCTGGCAGCCTTCATCGGCGGCGAGGTGGGCTACTACATCGGACACAAGGGCGGACCCGCGGTCTTCGAGCGCAAGGAATCGGGGATCTTCAGCAAACGCAACGTCGAGCGGACCAACGCGTTCTTCGAGCGTTTCGGTGGGATCACCGTCATCCTCGCCCGCTTCGTCCCCATCGTGCGCACCTTCGCTCCCGTCGCTGCGGGCGTCGGACACATGCCGTGGCGCAGGTACACCCTCTACAACCTCATCGGCGCGCTGCTGTGGGGCTTCGGTCTCACGATGGTCGGCTACCTCATCGCCTACATCCCGTGGGTTCGTGACCTCGTCACCGAGTACATCGACATCATCCTGCTCGTCGCCGTCGGTGGCACCGCACTGGTGGTCGCGTACCACTACTTCAGCGAGAAGTGGAAGTCACGCAAGGAGGCGGCGGCGGGCGAAGACCTCGACACCGACGCCGACGAAGCGCGTGACCTCGCGCTCGAGCCCGAGATCTTCGAGAACCGCGCCGACGACGCCGGCCAGTAGCGATCCGCGGGCCGGTACCGATGACCCTCTTCCCAGAACCGGAGCCGGCCGACTCTGATCAGCCCTCAGCGCTGCCGAACCCACCGCGGTCGCGCAGCGCAACCGCCTGGTGGATCACCCTTGGTGCGCTCGTTGTCGCAACAGCGCTCGGCGCAAGCGTCATGTTCGCTCAGCACCTGCCCGAGCCGGCGCGTGGTTGGCTCCTACCCGCCCAGGGCTGGGTTGCGCAGACATTGGACCTCTCGGGCGACTGGGGGCCGGTACCCGAACCGTCCTCCGAGGTCGCAGCCCTGGCCGATCGGATGTCACTCACGGCATCCGGCCGGGACGTGTTCTTCCGCACCGAACCCGAACTCGTCGGCGACGAGATCCTGACACTGTGCGCAGGCGCCCATGGCGGCGAACCTGCGCCGTCACCGGATGCCGAGGAGGGCGGCGATGCCGTGACGCTCGGCTGCTATCGACCGCGTACCGACCGGATGTTTCTCTTCGAACCCGCCGACGAGCGCCTCGCAGGGTTCACCGTGACCTTCGCGGCACACGAGTTGCTGCACGCCGTCTACGGACGCATGTCCCCCGAGCAGCAGCGCGAGGTCGACACGCTCGTCGCCGCGGAGGTCGCGAGAATCCCCGCGGGCGATCCGGTGCTCGCGCAGATCGACGCCTCGGTCGGCGACGACGAGTCACGCCGAGGCAACGAGCAGTTCGCGTATCTCGGCTCGCAGGTGCAGCTCGATGGCGGCTTCTCCCCCGAACTCGAGTCCTTGTACGCCGAAACGTTCGCCGATCGCACCGCCTTGGTCGGGGTGCACAGTGCGTCCATCGCCCTTCTCGACAGCGTGCGGGCCGACGTCGATGCGGCGTGGTCGCAGGTCGCGGATGCCGAAGCTGCCGCGGGTCAGGCACGGGCGCAATGGAGCGCCGACCAGAGCTGGTATGACCAGGCTCTCGCGCGATACGAGAGCGATCACGCGCAGTTTGATGCCACACCGGAAGCCGAGCGGGGATCGTATGTCGTGACCTTCACCACGTTCACCGGCGAGCGCCGGCAGTCCTCGTGGGAGGAGTATCTCCGTTTCCGTGCCGACGAACTGGACGGATTGGCAGCCGACCTCGCCGCGCGCGAGCCGGCGATCACCGAGCAGGAAGCTGCGGCATCCGCCCTTCGTGCACAGACGGAAGCGCTCACGGCTGACGCGAACGCCCTGTTCGCCGCGGCCTTTCCCGGTTCGTCCTGATCGAGGCGTTTCGTCTCGCTACGCTCGCTCAACGAACGGGGCGGACGCGACCTCTGCTCAGCCGGACTTCTTCTGCGCCCCTGCCCCACCCTCACGGGCCGCGCGTGAGCGTTCGACGCTCGCGCGCAGGGCCTCCATGAGATCGATGACCTCGCCGCCCTGGTCTTCGGACTGCTCGCCGAAGGTCTCGGAGGTGTCGAGCGCGTCGCCCTTCTCGAGCTTCGCTTCAATAAGGGTTCGCAGCTCCTGCTGGTACTCGTCGACGAAGTCGGCGGGGGTGAAGTCGCTCGAGAAGCTTTCGACGAGGGATGCCGACAACTCGAGTTCCTTGTCGGAGATCTTGACCGACTCCGACAGGGACGGGAACGCCGCCTCGCGGACCTCGTCGGCCCAGAGCAGCGTCTGCAGGACCAGGACGTCACCGCGCACGCGGAGGGCCGCCAGCCGCGTCTTCTGGCGCAGCGAGAAGCGCACGATCGCGGTGCGGTCGGTCTGCTCGAGGGTCTTGCGCAGCAGGACGTACGCCTTCGGAGACGTGGAGTCCGGCTCAAGGTAGTACGCCTTGTCGAGGGTCAGCACGTCGACCTGGTCGCTCGGCACGAACTCGACGACCTCGATCTCGCGGCTGCGCTCAGACGGCATCGCCGCGAAGTCCTCCTTGGTGAGGATGACGGTCTTCTCGCCGTCGTCGTAGGCCCGGTCGATCTCGCTGTACGGCACGACCTCACCGTCGAGTTCGCACACGCGCTGATACCGAATACGGCCACCATCAGCGGCGTGCACCTGATGCAGCGACACGTCATGGTCTTCGGTCGCGGCATAGACCTTGACCGGAACATTGACGAGTCCGAACGTCAACGCGCCCTTCCAGATGGACCTCATCAGTCCAGTACACACGCTTGCAGCCTCAAGAGCCAGCATCCGGGCTCACGAGGGCGCTGCGGTCTAGCCTGGGGCCATGGCGGGCCGGGAGCAGACTGTGCAGGTTCAGGGGCACCGGCTGCGCCTCACAAACCTCGACAAGGTGCTGTATCCGAGCACCGGCACGACCAAGGGCGAGGTCATCGACTACTACAGCCGTATCGCCCCCGCGATCCTGCCTGCGCTTGCCGGGCGCCCCGTCACGCGTAAGCGGTGGCCTGACGGTGTGGGCGACGCGGAGCATCCGGGAATGTCGTTCTTCACGAAAGACCTCGAGCGCGGCGCACCCGAGTGGCTGGCCCGGATGCCGATCGAGCACTCGTCGGGAACGAAGACGTACCCGCTCATCGACTCACAGGCGGCTCTCGTCTGGCTCGGCCAGGTCGCAAGCCTGGAACTGCACGTTCCCCAATGGCGCTTTTCTGGGGACGGAACTCCCGCGAACCCGGATCGGCTAGTACTCGACCTCGACCCGGGACCCGAGGTCGGCCTCGCTGAGTGCGCCGAGGTCGCCCGGCTCGTGCGCGACATCCTGCTCGGGATGTCGCTGGAAGCTGTGCCGGTGACAAGCGGCAGCAAGGGCATCCACCTCTATGCGCCGCTGCCGGGCACACTCACCAGCGGTGGTGCCTCGAACCTTGCACGAGAACTCGCCCGCGCGCTCGAAACCGATCATCCGGACCTCGTCGTCAGTTCGATGTCGAAGGCGGCTCGGCCGGGCAAGGTGTTTCTGGACTGGAGCCAGAACAACGGCAAGAAGACGACGATCAGCCCGTACTCACTGCGCGGCCGGGAGCATCCCACGGTCGCAGCACCACGGACGTGGGAGGAACTCGCCGAGCCGGACCTCCGCCAGCTGCTGTTCACCGAGGTGCTTGAGCGCGCCGCAGCAGACATCGCCCGCTTCCTCGGCCAGACCGGACCGACGCCCGATGCCGGCTCCGCACCGCTGGACCGGTACCGCGAGAAGCGGGATGCGGCGCGCACCCCCGAACCGGTGCCGGAGCGCGGCGCGCCGCCCGAGGCGCGCGCCGACGAGGCCGCCCCGCGGTTCGTCGTGCAGGAGCACCATGCGTCGCGCCTGCACTTCGACCTGCGGCTCGAGCGCGACGGCGTGCTGGTGAGCTGGGCGGTCCCCCGCGGCATCCCTGAAACACCCGATCGCAACAACCTGGCGGTGATGACCGAGGACCACCCCCTCGAGTACCTCACCTTTCACGGCACGATCCCGAAGGGTCAGTACGGCGCGGGCACCATGACGGTGTGGGACACCGGGACGTACGAGACCGAGAAGTGGCGAGCAGACGAGATCATCGTCCGCACCCACGGGACTCCCGGCGGTGCCATGGATGACGCGCGCTTCGCCCTCATCCGCACCGAGGGCGACGGCGAGAAGTCGCAGTGGCTGCTGCACCGGATGAAGGACGCGGCGCCTGGCACGACCCCCGCCCCGCCCACGGTGCGTCGCTCCCGCGAAACCCCAGACCATCATGGGAGCCTCGCCCCGATGCTCGCGACGCCCGCGACTCCGGGGCTGGCCGCGGGCGCGATCACCCGCTGGGGCGGGGAGCCGTGGGTGGAGATGAAGTGGGACGGCATCCGCGCGGTCGGAAGCTGGGACGGCACCGCACTCACCCTGCGGGCCCGCAGCGGAAACGACCTCACAGCGACGTACCCCGATCTGCAGGATGCCGCCCTCGGCACGGCGCCGTGCGTCGTCGACGGCGAGATCGTCGCTCTCGATGAACGGGGCCGGCCGAGCTTCCCGCTGCTGCAGAAGCGGATGAACCTCGCGAAGCCCACCGAGATCACCCGGGAAGTCGGCCGCACCCCAGTGCGGTACTACCTGTTCGATCTGCTCGAGATCGATGGGCAGGACGCGACGGCTCTCCCGCTCGCCGACCGCCGCGCCCTGCTGGAGCGCCTCGCCGACGGCGCGGCCGATCGGATCGCCGTGCCCCCGGTCTTCGATGACCTGGATGCGACCCTCGCTGCGGCGCGCGAGGCCG
This sequence comes from Microbacterium schleiferi, assembly GCF_015565955.1. Classification (NCBI taxonomy): domain Bacteria; kingdom Bacillati; phylum Actinomycetota; class Actinomycetes; order Micrococcales; family Microbacteriaceae; genus Microbacterium; species Microbacterium schleiferi. The sequence continues at coordinate 2,115,733 of NZ_CP064760.1, forward strand.
ACCTCGAAGGCGTCGTCGTCAAGAACCCTGCGTCGCGCTACCGGCCGGGCGAGCGCTCGCCGGACTGGGTGAAGATCAAGCTCACCCGCACCCAGGATGTCGTGATCGGCGGCATCCGGCCCGGCCAAGGCGGGAGGTCGGGCACGATCGGATCGCTCCTGGTCGGCATCCCGGGCCCGGACGGCCTGCACTATGCGGGCCGCGTGGGAACAGGCTTCACGGATGCCTCCCTCACCGTGCTCGGCCGCCTCCTCGCCCCGCTCGGGACTGACGAGATGCCGTTTGTCGGAGTCCCCGCGGCGGATGCTCGGGACGCGATCTGGGTGAGGCCGGAGCTGGTCGGCGAGGTCGAGTTCGCGGAGTTCACGCCCGGCGGTATCTTGCGGCACGCCCGCTGGCGCGGGCTTCGTCCCGATCGCTCCCCCGACGACGTGGTGCTCGAGGACACGCCCTAGTCCGTTTCGCACCGCACGACCGGACCGATTGCAGGATCAACACCCCCTCACGCCATCCCGGCTCGGCAGAACACGAACTGCTCCTGCGTTCGGCACGCGACGGAGCCCCGCGGGGCCGCGCCTAGGCGTGGGTCGCGTGGCCCGAATCGACGTGACCGGCCGGTTCGAGCTGGAAGGTCGAGTGCTCGACGTCGAAGTGCGAGGCGAGGCAGGTCTGCAGACGCGAGAGGATCTCCCCCGCACGCCCGGCCTCGATCGCCGCGGGGTCGACGACCACGTGAGCCGTGAAGACCGGCGCCCCGCGTGTGAGCTGCCACACGTGGACGTCGTGCACGGCAACAACGTCGTCGGCAGAGAGGATGTGCTCGCGGATCTCGGCAACGTGGGTGCCCTTCGGGACCGACTCCGACAGGACGTGGAAGACCTCGCGCAGAAGCCCGATCGCGCGCGGCACGATGAGCGCGGCAATCAGCAGCGACGCGACGGCATCCGCCGCCTGCCATCCGGTCAGCAGCACCACGACCGCCGCGACGATGACCAGAGCCGATCCGAGCAGGTCGCCGAGGACCTCGAGATACGCGCCGCGGACATTGATGCTCGTGCGCTGCGCTGCAGAAAGCAGCCACATCGCGACGGCGTTGGCCAGCAGGCCCAGGATCGCAACGACGAGCATGATCCCGCCGCGCACCTCGGCTTCGCCCGGATCGAGCAGGCGCTGAATCGCCTCGATGACCACCCACACCGACAAACCGATGAGCAGGACCGCGTTGATGAGCGCCCCGAACACTTCCGCGCGCTGGTAGCCGTAGGTCTGCCGATCCGTGGCGGGACGCGCGGCGACGATGCTCGCGATCAGCGCGATCACGAGAGCTGCAGCATCCGTCAGCATGTGCACGGAGTCGGCGAGCAGGGCGAGCGAGCCGCTCAAGAAGGCGCCGATGACCTGAACAACGAGAACGACGGACGTTATCGTGAGCGAAACCGTGAGCAGCCGACGGTTGCTCGCGCCACGGATGCCGGGAGCGTGATCGTGCACGGCACCCAGCGTAGAGGCGGGAAGGCCCGGGAGGAGGGCTCAGCGCCCAATCGGGAACGAGTCTGATTCTCGCTTGCGACAGCCCGCCTCAGAGAGCGGAGAGGAGAGGTCCGAGCGCGATGAAGGCCTGGGCGCGGTGTGACGCAGCGGCCTTCTCCTCCGGGCTCCACTCCCCGACGGTGCGCTCAGCGCCCGGCTCCTGCCCGTCCGGGATGAAGATCGGGTCGTAGCCGAAGCCGCCGTCGCCGCGGGGCTCGGTGGCAAGGCGACCGTGCCAGCGCCCCTCGACGACGTGCTCCATCGCGAACGCCGTCGATCCCTTCTCGGGGACGACCAGTGCAATCGTCGACACGAAGGATGCCTTGCGGTGCGGGTCCGCGATGTCCGAGAGCTGGTCCAGCAACAGGTGCATGTTGGCGACGGCATCCTTCTTGTGCCCCGCCCAGTACGCCGAGAAGATCCCCGGAGCGCCGCCCATCACGGCAACGGCAACGCCGGAGTCATCGGCGAGCGCCGCAAGACCCGTGTGACGGGCCGCCGCCCGCGCCTTGATGAGCGCGTTCTCGGCGAAGTTGACGCCGTCTTCGACCGGCTCGGGGCCGTCGTATCCGATCACGTGCAGGTCGGGCCGGGTTGCCGCGACGATCCGCGCGAACTCCGCGACCTTGTGGGGGTTGTGGGTTGCCAGGACGATCTGCTGCGTCATCCCGTCACTCCCCAGCCCCGAGCGTCTCCGTCTGGATGTCGCGCAGGGTCGCGCAGCCGGCCAGCCCCAGTTCGAGGAGCGCGTCGAGCTCCCGCTTGTCGAACGGCGCGCCTTCGGCGGTGCCCTGCACCTCGACGAACAGACCGCGCCCCGTCACGACGACATTCATGTCGGTTTCGGCACGAACGTCCTCGACGTAGGCGAGGTCGAGCATCGGCTCACTATCGATGATGCCCACGGAGACGGCGGCGACCGAGTCCAGCAGCACCTGCGACTTCTGCCCGATGAACTTCTTGCGTCGTCCCCACTCGATCGCGTCGGCGAGCGCGATGTAGGCGCCCGTGATGGCAGCGGTCCGGGTGCCGCCATCGGCCTGGAGCACGTCGCAGTCGATGACGATCGTGTTCTCACCGAGGGCCTTCGTGTCGACGACAGCGCGCAGCGCGCGACCGATCAGGCGCGAGATCTCGTGCGTGCGCCCACCGATCTTGCCCTTGACGCTCTCCCGGTTGTTGCGGTCGTTGGTCGCGCGCGGCAGCATCGCGTACTCCGCCGTGACCCAGCCCTTTCCCTTGCCGGTGAGCCAGCGCGGAACACCGTTGGTGAAGGATGCCGTGCACAGCACGCGCGTGCCGCCGAAGCTGATCAGCGCTGACCCTTCGGCCTGTGCGCTCCAGCCTCGTTCGATCGTGACGGGGCGCAGCTGGTCGACGCTGCGACCGTCGGCGCGGGTGATCTCGCTCATGAGAGTTCTCTTTCGGGTCGGGCGCTCCGCGGCGGCGGGGCGTCGGTCGGCGCGGCGGGTCAGGGCCGCAGGTCGATGGCTCCGGTCTGTACGAGGCGCACATCGCGCACCTCGCGGCCCATGAGGCGGTGCGCGAGCCGGACGAACTCATCAGCGGAGTCACCGGTTGCTTCGTAGGTGTGGCTCGGCACGGCATCCGTGCCCGCCAGCAGGTCGCGGCTCACGAGCTGCCGGTACACGTCGTTCGCGGTCTCGGTATCGCTGGAGACCAGCGATACATCCGGCCCCATGACGTAGCTGATCGCCCCCTTGAGGAACGGGTAGTGCGTGCAGCCGAGCACGAGGGTGTCGACGCCCGAGTGGCGGAGGGGCGCGAGGTACTCCTCGGCGACAGCCAGCACTTCGGGGGTATCGGTCTCGCCGGCCTCGACGAACTCGACGAAACGGGGGCATGCCTGCGCGAAGACGGTGAGACGGTCGTTGACCTCGAGCATGTCCTGGTAGGCACGCGAGCCGATCGTGCCGCTGGTGCCGATGACGCCGATCCGCCCCGAGCGGGTGGTCGACATCGCGGTGCGGACGGCGGGCCCGATCACCTCGACGACCGGAACGTCGTAGCGCTCCCTGGCGTCGCGCAGTACTGCGGCCGAGGCGGTGTTGCAGGCGATGACCAGCATCTTCACGCCCTGCGCGACGAGCGTGTCGAGGACCTCGAGCGAGTAGCGACGCACATCGGCGATGGGCTTGGGTCCGTACGGCGAGTGCGCGGTGTCGCCGATGTAGAGCAGCGACTCGCGGGGCAGCTGATCCGAGATGGCACGCGCCACGGTGAGCCCGCCGACGCCGGAGTCGAAGATCCCGATCGCCGCGTTGTTCACGGTGCACCAGCCTACGCCAGCGCCCGCCGTGCCTTCGCAGGCGGTGCGCGCCGTGGATGCCGGAGTGGCAGCATCACTAGGCTGGCGCCCATGACCGCATCCGTCAGCACGGCGCTGCTCACCGACCGGTATGAACTGACGATGCTCGATGCCGCCTTGCAGGACGGCACCGCATCCCGCCGCTGCGTCTTCGATGTGTTCGCGCGCCGTCTGCCCGGCGGGCGCCGGTTCGGGGTTGTGGCAGGAACCGGACGGCTCCTGAGCCTGCTGCGCGACTTCCGATTCGGCGACGACGAATTACGGTTCCTGCGCGATGAGCGGGTCGTGGATGCCGAGACGCTGCGCTTTCTCGAGGGATACCGCTTCACCGGCTCGATCCAGGGGTACCGGGAGGGCGAGCTGTACTTCCCCGGGTCGCCGCTGCTGACTGTCGAGGGGACCTTCGCCGAGGCGGTCATCCTCGAGACCCTCGCCCTGAGCGTCCTCAACTACGACTCCGCGGTCGCCGCAGCCGCGGCGCGCATGAGTATCGCAGCCGGTGATCGGCCGCTGGCCGAGATGGGATCACGGCGAACCGGTGAGCTTTCGGCTGTTGCCGCGGCCCGAGCGGCGTTCATCGCGGGGTTCGGTGCGACAAGCAACCTGGAAGCGGGACGCCGGTGGGGCATTCCGACGATGGGAACGGCAGCACACAGCTGGACGCTGCTGCACGACAGCGAAGCCGATGCCTTCGCAGCGCAACTGCGCGCCCTCGGGGACCAGACGACTCTCCTCATCGACACCTACGACATCGAAGCGGGCGTCGCAACGGCGATCGAGGTCGCCGGCACTCGGCTCGGCGGCGTACGCATCGATTCGGGCGACCTGCCGATCGTCGCCGCGCAGGTGCGGCGGCAGCTCGACGCGCTCGGGGCGCGCGAGACCCGCATCACGGTCACCAGCGACCTGGACGAGTTCGCGATCGCGGCGCTGGCTGCATCGCCCGTGGATGCGTACGGCGTCGGCACGGCGCTGGCCACCGGCTCCGGCTCCCCGACGGCCGGACTCGTCTACAAGCTCGTTGCTCGTGAGGATGCCGACGGTGCCTGGATTCCGGTGGCGAAGACGTCGACGGCCAAGGGGTCGCAGGGTGGGCGCAAGACCGCCTTCCGGGCCATCGAGGACGGTCTCGCCCGCGAGGAGATCATCGTGGTTGCCGAGGGGTTCGAGGAGCGCCATGCGTCGGCGCCACATCCGAACGCCCGCGCGCTCCAGGTTCCGCTCGTGGTCGATGGCGACATCGACTCCGCCGCCGAGGGGCCGGGGGAGTCATCGCTGCGCGGGAGCACCACGCTCGAGCACGCGCCGAACTGCCCATCACGGCACGCGCTCTGAGCCGCTCAGATCCCGCTCTCGGGACGACCTATCACGCAGGCTGAGCGCAGTCTGCGTGCGGGTTCAGTTCTTCATCCGCTCGTAGATCTCTTTGCAGGTCGGGCACACCGGGAACTTCTCGGGGTCGCGACCCGGCGTCCACTTCTTGCCGCACAGCGCCTTCACGGGCTTGCCGGTGATTGCCGATTCGAGGATCTTGTCTTTCTTGACGTAGTGCGAGAACCGCTCGTGGTCCCCCGGCTCGACGGTCTCTTCGCGAAGCAGTTCCTCAAGCTCGCGGTCGAGGGTCGCAAGTCCGCCCTGGTCAGGGCTGTCCAGCGGAGTGCTCATGGTCAGTCAGTGTAGTCCCGGCATCTGGCCTCGGCTCGGGCCGCCCCGGGTCTATGCCGGGTCGATGGATGCCGCGCGGGCACGCGCCGTCAGGATGCCTCGGCGAACTCCATGATCCGCCCGGTCCGGCGGGTGAACACTGCCGCGCCGATCGTGACCCCCAGCACGAGGACGACAAGACCCGTCGCCACGCCCGCCCAGAGGGCCAGAGAGGCTGCCTCGATCGTGCGGGTCAGCGCCAACCAGGTCCACCACAGGCTTGGTGCTGACACCGCGAGCGCTCCGAGCATGACGAGGGCCTGCGGTATGGCGCCGCTCGACCCGGTTCGCTGTGGCTGCTGGAACGGACTCTCGCCGGGCGGGGTGACCGGATAGGGCGATGCTGCCGAGGCGATGCTCGACAGGCCGAGCCCCGAGAAGAACAGCGATGCGCACGCACCGACGATGGCCGGCGCGATCGCCCAGCGCCCGTGGAGGGCGACCGAGACGGGGATGCCGATAGCCAGCACCGGGATGGCGATCACGAGGATCGGCACCAGACGTCCCACACGATCGGGAAGGCCGCGCAATCCGCTGGCGACATGCATCCAGATCGCCGTCGAGTCGTACGCGAGGTCGTTGTGTGGCAGCCATCCGAAGAACAGGGCGACGAACAGGATCGGAACGAGCGCCGCGACGTTTGCGGGAACGCCGGCGATGAGGAGCGGCACAACTGTCGCTACCGCCGCGAAGGGGATCACCAGGGTGTTCACGAGATACCGCCGGTCGCGCAGCCAGTAGACGAGGCTTCGGGCGGCGACGGCTCCCCCGGGTGTGCCGGGAACGACGCTGAACCACCCCAGGCCTCCCCGTTCCCGTGTGGTCAGCGGCTTCTCGATCGTCGAAAGGAAGTGGCGCACGAGCGCGAGCCACGCACCCCCCAGCGCCGCAAGTGTCGCGAGGGCGATGATCAGAGCGAGAACCCCGGATGCGTCCCCCCGCGCGAACAGCAGGGGAAAGGCCCAGGCCGCACCGATGGGGGTGTAGCTCAGGACGTCGACGACCTGCTGCAACGGACCCGGGACGGTGCCCCGCCAGTCGAGCGATGCCAGGAAGACGCCCACGGGGACGACGATGACGAGGACCGTGACCAGAAGCAGCCCCGACAGTTCCCTCGACCGTCGATCGCCGAAGATGATGCCGGCGACACCGAGCGCCACGCGGGCAAAGAGCACACAGGTGGCAACGCCGATCACGACGGCGAGAATCGCCGCGACGACGGTGGCTCCGGCCGCGACCCACGAGACTGCCGCGCACACGGCCAGTGCGATCAGCCCGAGGACCGGAACGCTGAACAGTCCAGCCAGAGCGAGTGCCCCCGCGAGGGCATCGGCGGGGAGCGCGAACACGCGGAAGCGTCGCGGATCCAGCGGATCGGTCACCGCCGCCACGATCGGCGCGAGAGCGAAAGCGAGGGTCAGTGCCGCACCGCAGAAGATCGTGATGGCCCCGACAGCGGCTGTCGACGAGTTCTGAACGCTGAGGAACGCCCAGCAGGCGGCGGCGGTGGCCGCGGCCAGCAGGACCATGCCCACAACGCCCCGCGTGACCTTCTGCGGGTCTCCGCGGAACGCGCCCAGCAGCAGCGCGAGCCTCAGTCGGAGAACGTGTGCAACCACTCGAGGCCCTCCAGCTCGCCTGCCCCGCCGACGAGCTCCACGAAGCGCTCCTCGAGGCTGCCCTCGCCGCGCACCTCGTCGACCGTGCCTTCGGCGACGAGAGCGCCCGCGACGATGACGGCGACGCGCGAGCACACCCGCTCGACCAGCTCCATCCCGTGGCTCGAGAGGATCACGGTGCCCCCATGAGCGACGTACGCCTGCAGGATGTCGAGAATTGCGGCGCTGGACACGGGGTCGACGGCTTCGAACGGCTCATCGAGGACAAGCACACGCGGCGAGTGGATCAGGGCGCCTGCGAGCATGATCTTCTTGGACATGCCCGCCGAGTAGTCAGACACAACGCGGCCCAGCGACTCGGTGAGATCGAACGCGCGCGCAAGATCCGTCGTGCGGCGATCGACCTCGGCCGGCGGCAGACCGCGCAGGGTGCCGTAGTAGTAGAGCAGCTGACGGCCGGTCAGCCGGTCGAAGGTGCGGAACCGGTCGGGCAGCACACCCATGAGCCGCTTGGCAGCCAGCGGCTTGGCCGCGGCATCCACTCCCGCGATCGAGATCGCACCGGAGTCGGCGCGAAGCAGTCCCGCGATGATCGAGAGGGTCGTCGTCTTGCCCGCACCGTTGGGCCCCACGAGCCCGTAGAAGCTGCCGACAGGGACCTCGAGGCTGATCCCATCCAGCGCCTGGAGGTCGCCGAAGGACTTCCGGATGTCGCGCAGCACGAGCGCGGGCGCGGGCTCCGCATCGACGGGCACGATCTCGGTGGCTCCCGTGATCGTCGCGAGCGCTTGCTCTGCGGCATCCATGGGCTCGTCAGCGTCCGCCGACTCTGCCCCATCCGTCGGCTCTGCCCCATCGCTCGGCTCGTCAGCATCCGTTGCCTCGGCAGCCGTGTCGGGCGCGTCAGATCCGTCGTCGGCGGCGTCGGTATCGGCTTCGGGGGCGTCGGTATCGGCCTCGGCCTCGGGGACTGCTTCCGCCTCGTGGGCAGAGTCAGTCGCCTCGCCGATTTCACTGGCTTTCACGGACTCCAGGGCGGACTCCAGCGCAGGGTCGACCGGCGTCGTCGTGTCGACCGCGGGCGCCTCAGCGGAATCGGCTGGCGTCTCGGCCGCGGCCGCTGCCTTCTTCGCGGCGGTCGCCGGGCGGGTGCGCGGCGACGCAGGCCGTTTCGCCGCAGGTTTGCGGGGCGTCCGACCAGCGGAGCCCGACGACTTGGCGGCGGAGGTGCGCGACGTCGACGTCTTACGAGGTGCGCGGGGTGCGCGCGGCGCTGTCGACTTCTGTGCGGATCCCTCCCCCGGGGTCTCGCCGGACTCGCCGGAGGACTCGTCGGGAAGATCCGTCGCGTCAGTCACCGCTCCAAACTACCAATCGACCCGCTCATCCGACCGCCGATGACACTCCATGCCAGGCGGATGCTCAGCCGAGCCGCCTAGGATCGCCCTATGGCCGACAAGGTCCATCAGATCCACTCGCTGCCGGACGACGCCCCGTGGTCGGGCGGATTGCCCCCGGAAGGATCGGACGAGCATCCGATGTTCATCCGGGCCCTCGATCGCGTCCTGTCGATACAGCGGCCGGTTGTGCTTGCGCATCTGCGTAGCATCCGCCTTCGCCAGCCGAACGCAACCTCCACCGAGATCATCCGCACTCTCGAGCGTCGCTACCTCGCTGCAGTGACCACGGGAGGCGCGGCAGTGGGCGCCACGGCCGTGGTTCCGGGAATCGGTACCGGCGTCACTCTCGCCCTGAGTGGCGTCGAGACTGTCGCCTTCCTCGAGGCGACAACGCTGTTCGCGCAGTCCGTCGCGGAAGTCCACGGCATCCCCGTGTCCGACCCCAACCGTGCTCGCGCTCTGGTGCTGATGCTGATGCTCGGCCAAGAGGGCGTCGACCTCGTTTCACAGCTGGCGAACCAGGCGACGGGGCGCGGACCCACCCGATCCACGTACTGGGGTGAGATGGTCACCAAGACGATCCCGAAGGCGGCGATGGGCCCGATCGTCGATCGCCTGAAGACGACGTTCGTCCGCCAGTTCGCCGCCAAGGGTGGGGCGTCCTGGATCGGCAAAGCCCTCCCGTTCGGCATCGGTGCGGCAATCGGCGGCACCGGAAACCACATCCTGGGGCGCCGGGTTCTCGCGGGATCCCGACGAGCGTTCGGCATCCCACCGCGGGCGCTGCCACCCGAGACCGAACCGCTCCCCGGCGCCCGCAGGCTCGAGCACTCGGCCGTCTCCGCGGTCCGGCGCGCGGGCTCTGTCGTCGGCACGGGCGTGAGCAGGGGCGCGACAGCCGTCGGCAACGGCGTATCCCGAGGAACGACGGCGATCAGCGGTGCAGCTCGAAGCATCACCCGCCGGCCGCACAAAGACGCGGACGACGATACGGATGCCGAAACGACTGACGCCGCCCCGGAGTAATCCAGGGCGGCGTCAGTCGGGTCCGTGATGACCGGCTCTTAGGCCACGGTTACGACCCGAGCTGCCCGAGGGTGACCTCGATCGTGCGGGTCTTGCCATCGCGGACGAAGGTCACCGTGGCATCGCTTCCGGCCGCAGCCGCCCGCACCTGGGCGGTGAGGTCGGTCGCATCCGAGATCGGCACACCGTTGAAGCCCGTCACGATGTCGCCGGCCTGCAGGCCGCCGCGCTGAGCAGCTCCGCCGCCCGTGACCTCGGCGACGTAGGCGCCGGTGATCGTCGAATCCTGGATCATTGCCGCATCCTGCACGCTGGCCCCGAGCAGACCGTGCGTTGCCGAGCCGGTCTCGATGATCTCCTGCGTCACGCGATCGACGACGTTCGAGGGGATCGAGAATCCGACCCCGATCGAGCCAGCCTGGCCGGAGGAGCCACCCGCAGACGCGATGGCGACGTTGATGCCGATGAGGCGACCGTCGGAGTCGACGAGGGCGCCACCGGAGTTTCCGGGGTTGATGGCAGCATCCGTCTGGATGACAGCGATCGAGATCGACTGGGTGGGTCCAGCGCTCTGGCGACCCCCCTGACCGAAGTCGAAGTAGAACGGCCCCTCCGTGCCTTGGCCTTCGGAGTTCGGGGCACTCTCGTCTGCCTTGGGCGGGGCAGACGACGAGATCTGGATCGACCGGTTCAGCGCGCTGACGATTCCCGTGGTGACCGTGTTCGACAGCCCCAACGGAGCGCCGACGGCCACGGTCTGGTCGCCGACGTTGAGCGCTGACGAGTCGGCGAACTCGATCGGCGTCAGGTCCTCTGCGCCGACGAGCTTGATCACGGCGAGGTCGTACGTCGGGTCGGTACCGACGACCTCGGCGTCATAGACGCGTCCGTCCGCGGTCGTGACCCGGACTTTCGCGTCGCTGGTCGCACCATCCAGGGTGACGACGTGGGTGTTCGTGACGACGTAGCCGTCGGAGGTCAGGACGACACCGGAGCCTGTTCCGCCGCCGTTGGACGAGGTCGCCTCGATGGTCACGACGCTCGGGAGCACCTTTGTCGCGATCCCCGTGGTCTGGGTGACCGATGAGGTGTCGTTGACCGTGACGTTGGCGGGACCGGATGCCGTCGTCACGGTCTCGGGGGCGAACATCGCGACGCCGGCGTAGGCGCCGCCGAGGCCTGCGGCGCCACCGACGAGTGCAGCAGCAACGATGATGCCGGCGACTTTCCCGGCACCGACCTTGACGCGCGGCGCAGCAGGGGTGGCGGGAGCGAAAGCGTACTGCCCCGACGCGCTCGGGGCCGTGTAGGGGGCCTGCGCGTACGGGGAATGCGGGTGGTGCGTCCCTGCCGCGGGCGGAGCCCACGTCGGCGACGTCGTGGCTCCCGCGGACGGCGCTGCACCGACGGGCATGGCCAGAGGGGTTGCCTCCGGCGCCGGCGGCAACGGTTCAGTCGGCTGCGTCGCCCCGGCCTGCGCGGCGGCGTCGGTCCCCGCGGTGGTGTCAGCGGGTCCCTGCTGGTCAGCGGACTGCTCGTGGTCGGCGGGCTCTGCGGTGTTCTCGGTGCTCATGGATGCTCCTTCCAAGCACCAACCACGGTGCCGTCGGATGCTGTGTGAATCCTATGGCTGAGTCGGGAGCCGTCTATGCAGTCGTCATGGTCTTGTTCGACGCCGCCCCGGCCAGCGTCGCTCACGCGCGCGGTGCGACCTCAAAACGACGCAGCTGGAGGGCGGGATTGACCCGCCGAACCCGGTCGACGACATCCGGATCCGCGTAGCCGACGGCGACATCCGTGCCCGTCCCGATCCCGGCGATCGCCACGCCCTGCGGGTCGAGCACGAGGGAAGCTCCGACACCGAGCGGCGGCGGATGGTCGGCTGCCGCGACGAACACGGTGTTCTCGATGGCCCGCGCCGCCAGCAGCGTCTGCCACTGGAACTCCTTGAGCGGACCACGCACCCACGCGGCAGGAACGAGGATGCCGTGCACACCGGCATCCGCGAGCGTTCGTGCGACCTCGGGGAATCGCAGGTCGTAGCAGGTCATGAGCCCCCAGCGCAGGCCGCCGACCTCGAAAGTCTGCGGCGGCGCGATCTCGCCCGCCTCGACCCAGTCCGACTCGCGGTGTCCGAACGCGTCGTAGAGATGGAGCTTGCGGTACACCGCGAGCACACCGCTCGGCCCGACGGCCACGACGGCATTGCGCACCTTCGCCGGGTTGCTTGCCGTCTCGATGAGCCCCGCGACGATCACGGCACCGGTGCGCTCTGCGGTCTGGTGGAGCGCGGTGACGAAGGGCCCGTCAAGGCTCTGCGCGTGGCGCGCGAGTGCTTCGTCGAACGGGTCCACGAAGAAGCTGGAGTACTCGGGGAAGACCACGAGCTTCGCGCCGCGCTCCGCCGCCACGCCGGCCATCCGATCGATCTGGCGGGCGTTGGCCTCGCTATCGACAGACGGCGCGAACTGCGCGATCGCAACGGCAACGGCCGGTGCCGGCATCCGGGTCATCGGTGATCCGCCTCATCGGTCCGGGTGTCGCCTCGGGAGATCGCCATGCCGCCATCCTCTCGGGCTTGCACGAGTGGAGCAACCGGGGTCCCCATTCGCAGGCCTGAGATGCGAGGTCATGAGAACCGTGCTAGAGTCGATCCTTGTGCCGCGGGGTGGAGCAGTTCGGTAGCTCGCTGGGCTCATAACCCAGAGGTCGTAGGTTCAAATCCTGCCCCCGCAACCAAGAGAAGGCCCCGGATCCACAAGATCCGGGGCCTTCTGCATTGTGAGAACAGCGTCTCGCCGCGCTCGTCAGGCCGGGTCGATCGCCTGGCCGAGGTCGGCCAAGTACTTCCCGATGAGCCTCAGCTCGTCCTCGGTGTACGGCTCGGTCACCTGTCGCATCTGCTCGAGGTGCTCGGAAAAGTGGCGGAAGAAGGTAGCCCGCGAGTGCGCTGTCAAGGTCAGGATGCGCGCACGGCGGTCACGGGGATGCGGGTGGCGTTCGATGTAACCGGCCGTCTCGAGCCGGTCGATCAGTTTGGTGGTTGATGCGGTCGATATCCGCAGGTGCTTTGCGACCTCGTGCGGGCTCACCGGCTCGCCCCGCTGCTCACGCACGATCATCATGCGAAGAGCTGCGAGATCGGTCGCGTTCATGTCCATGTCGTCTTTCATGCCGCCGTTCATACGGTCCATGGCATCATTGAGCGCACGGATGTTCAGCAACACGTCCAGCACCGCTTGCTGGTGCGGAGTCTGCGGAACCCACGGCGTGGTCATGATGGACACCCCTTTCCACTCCTTGTTATCATCGGACGGGAGATATCGCTAGCTAAGCTAGCGATATAGGAGGAGGAAAAATGACGGATGGCGACCATGTGGTGTTGCTGGATGACGAGGGCAATCCGGTAGGGACCGCCCCCAAAAGCAGCGTGCACGGCACCGAGACCGCACTTCATCTTGCCTTCTCGTGCCACGTCCTCAACGCCGAAGGCCAGGTTCTCGTCACGCGCCGCGCGCTGGACAAGAAGACGTGGCCCGGGGTGTGGACCAACTCGTTCTGCGGTCACCCCCGCCCTGCCGAGCCGCTGCTGTCGGCCGTGCAACGTCGCGGCGAATTCGAGCTCGGCATCCGTGTGACCGACATCGAACTGGCGCTTCCGCTGTTCCGGTACCGCGCCGTCGACGCGGGCGGAATCGTCGAGAACGAGATCTGCCCGGTCTACATCGCACGCACCGACGACGAGGTGGCACCAAATCCCCACGAGGTGGTGGAAGCCCGCTGGGTGGACCCCGATGAGCTCGGCTCGTCGCTGGTGACCACACCCTGGGCCTTCAGCCCGTGGCTCGTCCTCCAGTCACAGCAACTTCGCCTCTTCGAATCACCGCAGCTGCAGCGACGAGCGTCATGATCCCCGACGCCGCTCGAATCGCCGTCGACACCGCAATCGACGACGCTCTCGCGCGACTGGCCGACCGGGCAACGACACACGGAGAGTCGATGTCGGCGCTCACCGCGGCCGTGAGCAACGCTACCGCCGGGGGCAAACGGCTGCGACCACAGCTTGTCGTTGCCTCCTTTCTCGCCGTCGGAGGCGACCTGGAGCGCGCGCCCGGATTGTCGTCGGTCGCCGCCGCGTTCGAACTGCTGCACAGCGCGTTCGTGATCCATGACGACGTCATCGATCACGATGTGACCCGACGCGGTGTCCCGAACGTGGCAGGTCGGTTCCGCATCCGGGCCAAGGCTCAGGGAGCCGACGCCCGCGGCGCGGCACTGCTCGGCGACGCAGCAGCGATCCTCGCCGGTGACCTGCTGCTCCATGAAGCGACCCGAATGGTCGCGCTGGCCGATGTCCCCGATACCCAGCGCGCTCGGCTGCTCGACCTTCTCGACGATGCGGTCTTCGTCTCCGCTGCCGGTGAACTCGCCGACGTCGAGAACAGCGTCACGCCCGATCTCGCGGAGCAGGCCGACATCCTCGCTGCCACCTACAACAAGACGGCGGTGTACTCGTTCACTGCCCCGCTGTGCGCGGGCGCGATTCTCGCCGGCGCCCCCTCACCGTGGATAGCCGACCTCGAGCGCATCGGCGGCTCCCTCGGCCTCGCGTTCCAGCTGGTGGACGATCTCATCGGCGCGTTCGGCACGGCAGAGCAAGCAGGGAAGGACGCGGGAAGCGACCTGCGCGAGTCGAAGCGCACACCACTGATCGCCCTCGCTCGCGAGAGCGCACAGTGGCCGCTCGTGACCAGCACGCTCGCGGTGGCGCACACGGGACCGATCGCGGTGCGGCAAGCCCAATCCGCTCTCGAAGCCAGCGGCGCCCGCGAACGGCTGCACCAGCTCATCGCCGAGAATCTCGCGGATGTGCGCCGACGCGCATCCCGCTCGACACTCCCGCCCCGGGCGGTAACGCTCGCCGACACGCTCGCAGCGGCGGTGGAGGAGCGGATTCCGTGAGTCACCAGCCGACAGGGATCGCGCTCTATGACACAGCCGCCGACGATGCTGCGGCAGCGGTGATCGCGGCGTACTCGACCTCGTTCGGCATGGCCACGCGCCTTCTCGGGCCGCGTGCGCGCACGCACGTGCGCAATATCTATGCGCTCGTTCGCGTCGCCGATGAGATCGTCGACGGTCCTGCCATGGAAGCGGGACTGGATGCCGCGGGCGCCGCCACGCTGCTGGACGCTTTGCACGACGAGACGATGGCCGCGATCGACCGACGCTTCAGCAGCAACCTCGTCGTGCACGCCTTTGCGCGAACGGCCCGCGAGTGCGTCATCGGAGCAGACCTCATCGATCCGTTCTTCGCCTCGATGCGAACTGACCTCACCGTTGCCACCCACGATGACGCCTCCCACGACTCGTACGTCTACGGATCGGCCGAGGTCGTCGGGCTCATGTGTCTGCAGGTCTTCGTCAACGCCGACCAGGTCCCCCCGCCCGGCGCTTCGTCAGAGCTCGTCGACGGCGCACGGCGCCTGGGCGCGGCCTTCCAGGATGTCAACTTCCTGCGCGACCTCGACCACGACGAGGCCGCTCTCGGCCGTGACTACCTCGGGATCGCGACCGGCGATCACGACCGCGAGGCCGTCCTCGACCGCATCGACGCTGACCTGGCAGCGGCAGCCGCTGTCATCCCCCAGCTGCCCGCTGATTGCCGTCGCGCCGTGACAGCAGCACACGATCTGTTCGCTGAGCTGTCGCGGCGATTGCGCGCCGATCCCGCACCGACCGCGCGGGTGCGGGTCCCCGATATCGTCAAGGCAGGGCTCATCGCCCGTGCCCTGGTGGGCGCCGCGCCGCGCCGAACCAGCCCCTGACCGGCGTCGCCCCGTTCGCGTCGCCCCCGAAGCCACCCGCCCAACGAATGAGGACTCCGCATGAGCGAGACGGATAGCGCCCGACCCGAAGGACCCCGAACGGATGCCGGTCAGGCCGTCGTCATCGGAGGGGGCATCGCGGGCCTGGCAACTGCCGCCCTGCTCGCACGCGAGGGGTGGGAGGTGAAGCTCTTCGAGGCTCGTGACGAGGTGGGAGGTCGCGCCGGCGTCTGGGAGACCGACGGGTTCCGCTTCGACACGGGCCCGAGCTGGTACCTCATGCCCGAGGTGTTCGACCACTTCTTCCGGCTGCTCGGCACGACAACAGCCGAACAGCTCGACCTGGTCCGTCTCGATCCCGCCTACCGCGTCTACAGCGAGCCCCCACCGGCACGGTCGGCGAGCCGCTCGACATCCGCTCGGGCCGCGACCTGTCGACGCAGCTGTTCGAGAGCATCGAGCCGGGTGCGGGTGAGGTCCTTGCCGACTACCTCGACTCCGCGAAGGATGCCTACGACCTCGCCGTCACCCGGTTCCTCTACGACACGTACGAGACGACGGCCGGGCTCCGCGACCCCGCGCTGCTGCGCCGGATGCCGCAGCTTGCGCCACTGCTGACAACGACCCTCTCGCGTCACGTCGAGCGCCGCTTCAGTGACAAGCGCCTCCAGCAAGTCCTCGGCTACCCCGCCGTGTTCCTCGGCGGCTCCCCGTACGGTGTGCCGAGCCTCTATCACCTCATGAGTCACCTCGATCTGGCAGACGGTGTCCTGTACCCGCGCGGAGGGCTCTACGAAGTCATCCGCGCGGTCGAACGCGTCGCGCGCGCCGAAGGCGTCGCCATCGAGACGGGAGCCGAGGTCACCTCGATCGTCACGACCCCCACCGCCGGCGGGCGCGCCCAGGCGACGGGAGTCACGCTCGCCGATGGGCGGCGGGTGGATGCCGATCTTGTCGTCTCGTCGGCAGACCTGCACTTCACCGAGACACAGCTGCTTCCCGAGCCACTGCGCACCTACCCGCAGCGGTGGTGGGACAAGCGCACTCCCAGCCCCGGCGCTCTCCTGCTGCTGCTGGGCGTGGACGGCGAACTGCCGCAGCTCGCGCACCACACCCTGCTGTTCACCGAGGATTGGCACGCGAACTTCGACGACATCTTCGGGGAGCACACCCGCATCCCGGATCCGGCGTCGATCTACGTCTGCAAGCCCTCCGCGACCGACCCGACGGTCGCACCCGACGGCAGCGAGAACCTGTTCGTCCTGGTTCCGATTCCCGCAGACCCGAGTCTCGGACACGGGGGCGTCGACCGAGGCGGCTCCCCGCGCATCGAAGCTGCCGCCGATCGGGTCATCGAGCAGATCTCGCAGTGGTGCGGCATCCCCGATCTTGCCGAGAGGATCACCGTGCGTCGCACGATCGCACCCGGAGATTTCGAGCACGACTTCCACGCATGGCGCGGCAACGCCCTGGGTCTTGCCCACACGCTGCGCCAGAGCGCCGTCTTCCGCCCGCGCAACGCCTCGAAGAAGGTCGACGCGCTCGCGTACGCTGGCGCCTCGGCGCTGCCCGGAATCGGACTGCCCATGTGTCTCATCTCGGCCGAGCTCGTCGTCAAGCGCCTGCGCGGCGACCGCTCCCCGGGCCGATCGCCGAACCGGCGGCCGTCTGAAATGCCCGGGCTGTATCTGCTCGCGATCCTCGTCTCTGCTGCGGGAATCGCGGTCATCGACGCGCGGTGGCGCCTGGCAGCCTTCGCCGCTCCCGTGCGCACGCTCGCTGCCGTCGCGATCGGGGTCATGTTCTTCCTCGCATGGGATGCCGTCGGCATCATGACCCGCGCCTTCATCAAGGGCGGCAGCAGCCTGTTCGTCGGCATCGACCTCGCACCCGAGCTTCCCCTGGAAGAGCCGTTCTTCCTCGCCTTCCTGTGCTACCTCGGGCTCGTCCTCTACGCCGCTGCGCTGCGCTACCTCGACGCCCGCGCCGCGCGCACGGGTACGGATGAGGCGGTGAGCGACCGATGACGTACGCGCTCATCATCATTCCGTTCGCCCTGCTGACTCTCGTCGTCACGCTGCTGTCGATGACCCAGCCGGGGATGAAACAGCGCATGCTCGCATCGACGATCAGTGCGGCAATTCTCGTGGTCCTCACCGCCATCTTCGACAACGTGATCATCTCTGCGGGGCTCGTCGCCTACCCCGAGGGCACCTCGAGCGGCATCCGTATCGGGGTCGCCCCGATCGAGGACTTCTCGTACGCGATCTGCGCCGCCTACCTCGTGCCGGCCGTGTACGTCCTGCTGCCGAAGGCGCGCTCTGGAGCCCCGCGTGAGCACCGCTGAACCGGCGCTCGGACCCGGGCGGGTGATCCGGGAACTGTTCGTCTCGTCGCGTCCGGTGAGCTGGATCAACACTGCCTACCCGTTCGCGGCGGCCTACCTGCTCACGACCCGGCAGATCGACGCGACGCTCGTCATCGGAACCCTCTTCTTCCTCATCCCCTACAACCTGGCGATGTACGGGATCAACGACGTCTTCGACTACGAGTCAGACCTGCGCAATCCCCGCAAGGGGGGCGCGCACGGCGCGGTGCTCGATCGCCGGATGCACGCCATCACGCTGTGGGCAGCTGGCTTGTCCTGCGTACCGTTCGTGGTCTATCTCGCGATCGTCGGGTCGCCGCTGTCGTGGCTCGTGCTCGCTCTGAGCCTGTTCTTCGTCGTGTTCTACAGCGCTCCGCCGCTGCGCTTGAAGGAGCGACCGTTCGCCGATTCGGTGACCAGCAGCATCCACTTCTTTTCGCCGGCCGTCTACGGCCTCGTCTTGGCCGGCGCCACCTGGACGTGGCAGCTCGGGCTCATCATCCTTGCCTTTGCTCTGTGGGGTGTCGCCTCGCACGCCTTCGGCGCGGTCCAGGATGTCGTGGCCGACCGCGAGGCTGGGATCTCGTCGATCGCCACCGCCCGCGGTGCACGGTGGACCGTGCGGTTCGCCCTGACCTGCTACGCCCTCTCGGGTCTTGTCATGCTCGGCACGGCGTGGCCGGGCCCGCTGGCGGCAATCGCCGCGATCCCCTACCTGGTTGCGGTGTGGCCGTACCGGGCGATCCGCGACGCCGATGCCGAGCGGGCAACCGTCGGATGGCGCCGATTCCTGTGGATCAACCAGTTCGCCGGCTTCGTCGTGACGCTGCTGCTGATCTGGTGGTGGATCCTCACCGCCTGAGCGGGCTTACTGCCCGCCCAGGGCGATGAGCTGTTCCACCGCCGCTGTCAGCCGCGCGTCGGCCTCAGCGAACGCCGTCAGGTCGCCCGCCTTCAGGGCCGCGTCACGGTCCAGCATCGCCTGCTGAGCCTCCTGCAGCGCGGCGTCGTAGGCGTCGGTCGGCGTCGTCGGTTCGGTCGGCGTCGTGGTCTCGGTCGGCGTCGGGGCAGGCGTCGGCTCCGTCGTGGCACCCGGAGTGGGCGTCACGTCGTTGTCGCCGCCGGCGGCACCGGCGTCTCCGCCGAACAGCGCATCCAGAGCCTCGGTGAGAGTGTCTTCGAACGCGATGTCGTTACCGAACGAAACGAGGACCTTCTGAAGAGTCGGCAGCTTCGTGGCTCCCGAGGACTGCACGAACACCGGCTGCACGTAAAGCAGGCCGCCACCCACGGGGAGTGTGAGCAGGTTGCCGTTGAGCACGTCGGACTGCCCCTGCTTCAGCAGGTTGATCTGCGACGAGATCAACGGGTCGGCGTTGAAGGTGTTCTGCACCTGTCCGGGACCGGGAACCGTCGTATCGGCCGAGATGACGAGCATCCGCAGCTTCCCGTAATCGTCCCGCGGCGTGCCTGCGACATCACCCGCGTTCGAGTCGACCGCCAGGTAGCCCATCAGGACATTTCGGGCGTTACCCGCCTCGGACGAGGGGATGAAGGTCGTGAACATCGAGTACGTCGGCGACGTCTGACCCGGCATCTGCATGCTCAGGTAATACGGCGGCTGCAGTTCGGAGTCGTTCTGCGGGTCGTTCGGCGTCTCCCACGCGTTGTCGCGCTGGTAGAACGACTGCGCGTCGCTCACGTGGTAGACCCGAGGACCGCACGCTGCACCTTGAAGAGGTCGGTGGGGTACCGCACGTGGCTCATGAGGTCTGCCGACATCTCCGAGACCGGCTTGAGCGTCGACGGGTACACCTTCTGCCACGTCTGCAACACGGGGTCGGTCTCGTCCCACGCGTAAAGGGTCACCTTGCCGTCGTAGGCGTCGACCGTGGCCTTCACCGAGTTGCGGATGTAGTTGATGTTGTCGAGGCCGAACCGCTGCTGCGCGGTGTTCGAATCCGAGATCGCCTCCTGCAGGCTCACCGTCGAGGAGTAGGGGTAGTTCGCGCTCCGGGTGTACCCGTCGATGATCCACACGATGCGGCCGTCGACGACGCTCGGATACGGGTCGGAGTCCAGTTGCAGGTACGGGGCAACCTTCTGCACGCGCATCGCGGGGTCCCGGTCGTAGAGGATCTGCGACTCGTCGTTGATGTCGTCGGAGAACAGGATCTGCTCCGACTGGAACTTGAGTGCGTAGATGAGGCGGCTGAACACGTTCCCGACACTCGGTCCGCCGTTGCCTTCGAACGTCGTCTTGGTCTCGCTCGCGCCGTCGGCGCCGGTCGGGTAGTCCAACTCGATCGGGGCGGTGCCCGCGGGGGCTCCCACGATGGAGTACTGCGGCGACATCTCCCCGAAGTACACGCGGGGTTCGAAGTCCTCCTGATCGGAGAGGAACCCCGACGCCGGGATGCCGCGCTCGAGGAAGACCGGCTCACCGTCCGTGGTGCGGTCGTTGCCCTTGGCGACGACGAGCCCATACCCGTGGGTGTAGATCAAGCTCGTGTTCTGCCAGGTCTGCGCTGCAGCATCCAGCTGGTCAACGTCGAGCTCCCGCACCGAGACGATCGTGTCCTGAGACTCGCCATCGACCTCGTACCGGTCGACGTCGAGCGGATTGTGGAACTGGTAGTACGCACGGTACTGCTCGAGCTGTCGCACGGTCGGGGGGATGATGGCGGGATCCATGATGCGGATCTGCGCGGTCGTGGCCGCGTCCGACCGCAACTGGCCCTCCTCGGCATCCGTCGCCGCCGAGAAGTCCATCTGCTCCAGGCCACTCACTCCGTAGGCAGCCTTCGTGGCGTCGATGTTGTACTGGTAGTACTGCGACTCGTAGTTGATCTTGTTCGGCGTGACCTGGAAGGTGTTGACGACCCACGGGTATCCGACACCGACCACGACTGTCGCGACAACGAGCACCGCGGTTGCCACCAGCGGGTAGCGCCAGCGTCCGATGATGGCGGTCACGAAGAACAGCAGCGCGACGACGATCGCGCTGATGGCCAGGATCGACAGACCCGGGATGACGGCGTTTGCGCTCGTGTAAGCGGGTCCGGTGATGCGGTCGTCGTTCTGGACCATCAGCAGGTAGCGGTCGAGCCAGAGGCTGGCGCCTTGGACCAGGACGTACAGGCCCGCGATGACGGCGATCTGGATGCGCGCGGCCTTGGAGATGCGCAGTTCACGCTGCCCGACGCGCACCGAGCCGTAGAGGTAGGACACGACGACGGTCACGAGCAGGCTCACCAGCAGGACTGCCGAGACGAAGCCGAGCAGTGCGCTGTAGAACGGCATCGCGAACATGTAGAAGCCGGTGTCGAGGTTGAAGATCGGATCCGTGACATCCGTGGTCACCCCGTTGAGCCACAGCCACGTCGTCTGCCACTGCGTGGATGCCGCGAACCCGGCGAAGAAGCCGAAGAAGACGGGGATTCCCCACATAGCGAGTCGGCGAAGCGGCTCGACGACCTCCTGGTACCGATCCAGCTGGGAGCTGAGGCGCACATAGACCGGGCGCAGCCGGTAGGCGAGCTGGATGGCGACCCAGACCGGAACTGCCATCCCCAAGAACCCGACGACGAACATGATCACGCGGGCGACCCACTGCGTGAGCAGGACCTCCTGGAAACCAAGCTGTTCGTACCACAGCCAGTCGGCGTACAGGCTCGCGAAGATGAAGAAGCCGACGACGAGCGCGGCGATGATCGCGAGGGAGATGGCGAGGATGCGGCGGGACGGCGAAGGCGTGGCCCTGTTCGGCGCTGAGGTCGTGGTCACCATTTCATCCTAGGTGGCTGCTTCTGAGCGATCGCCGTGCAGATGCCCTGATCGTGTTCGCCCTCAGCGACCACGCCGGCGCGAACCGGTCGTTCAGCCGCACGTCGGCAGCTGCGACACGTCGCCGCCCGAGCTGATGACGTCGAGGGCCGTCAGTGCATCATCGAGGGTCGCGACCGAGAAGACCTCGAGGTCGCCGGGAATCTCACCCACGACCTCCGGACAGTTGGCAGCCGGCGCCAGGAAGTAGTCGGCGTCTGCACGGGAGGCGCCCCACAGCTTCTGCTGGATGCCGCCGATCGGCCCGACAGTCCCGTCGGCGGTGATCGTGCCCGTGCCGGCGACGTTCTGACCGCCGTTGAGATTTCCCGGGGTCAGGGTGTCCATGATCCCGAGCGCGAACATCATGCCCGCACTCGGGCCCCCGACGTTGTTGAGCTGGATCGTGACATCAATCGGGAAGTCGTAGTTGGTGATGAGCGTGATCCCGATGATCCACAGCGTCTGCCCATCCACGGTGGTGGCAGCCGGCGTGACCTCGACCGTCATCGGTTCGCCGTCGCGCAGGATGTCAAGACTCAGCGGACCGCCCTCGCTCAGCTGGACCTGCTCGCGCAGCGCCGAGGCATCCGTGACCGGATCGCCGTCGGCGCGCAGGACGACATCGCCTTCCTCCAGGATTCCGCGTGCTGCAGCATCCTCGCCGACGGAGACGACCGTGACCTGCGTCCCGACGTCGTAGCCGAGCTCGGTCAGCGCGGCAGCCGTCGCCTCCTCCTGGGAGTCGACCATGAGCGCGGCGGATTGCTCGCTGCGCTGCTCGCTGGTCTGACCGTCCGGAAAGACCGCGTCGATCGGCACGACGGCGCGCGAGGGGTCGAACCAGGCGACCGCGAGATCGAACCACGAGGGTGGACGCTCGCGGCTTCCCGCGATCTGAACAGTCAGCAGATCCAGGGCACCGGAGGTCGGATAGGTCTCGGCACCCGAGACCTCGATGAGCGGAACATCCTCACCATCGCTCGTGGTGACGGTGCCGAGGGTGTTGTACACCGGGCCGGGAAGCTGAATGACATAGGCGGTCGGCAGAAACGACATCGCCAGCAGTGCAAGCAGTGCGACCACCAGCGCCCCCAGGCCCAGGCGCGTCCGGCGGCTGATGGGGGCCGCCGGGCAGGCGTCACCGATACGTTCTCGTCGAACAGCGCCACGTCATCCTCTCGGCCGTCGTTCGCGACCGGCGTAAGGCGATTCAGGTGGGGCCCACGGGTGCGATCAATCGTGCGACTAGCGTAGATGCCAACCTCAAGAACCGGCTGAAAGGCGGCACCCGTGGCTGACGACGACCGGAACCCCGACGACGACCTGCCCGAACTGTTCCGACAGCTGTTCGGCCAGGCCGGCATGGGCGGCGAACAGCTCGCCGAACTGCAGAAGATGGGGTTCGACCCCGCCATGATCCAGCGGGCGATGCAGCAGTTGCAGGGCGCGATGGCGTCGGCCGGCGAGGGCGGAATCTCCTGGGATGCCGCCACGACGCAGGCGCTGCACATCGCGAACAAGGACGGCGCGGGTATCACCGCCGCCGACCGGTCGGCAGCTGACGACGCGTTCACGCTGGCTGCCCTGTGGCTCGGAGAGGCCACGACGATCTCCGATCTTCCGGGTCCGGGCGTGACGATGACACGTGGTGGATGGGTCGAGGCCACCCTGCCGGTGTGGCAGGAGCTCGCGGAGCCGGTCGCGACGAGCATCGCGGATGCCTTCACCACGGCGCTGCAGGAGCAGTCGCCCCCTGAGATGCAGCAGATGATCGCCGGAGCCGGGCGGGTCATGCGCACCATCGGCGGTTCCCTCTTCGCCGCGCAGCTCGGGACGGTGGTCGGAAACCTCTCGACCGAGGTCGTCAGCGGCGGCGATGTCGGCATCCCGTTGCTCCCCGATGGCCAGGCCGCCGTCGTGCCCCAGAACTACGCGCAGCTGGCCAAGGATCTCGAGATCCCCGACGACCAGTTCGCCCTGTACATCGCGACCCGAGAACTGGCGCACGCACGCCTGTTCCGTCACGCACGGTGGCTGAGGCTGCACGTGCTCTCGCAGGTGTCGGACTTCGCCCGCGGGGTGCGTGTCGACACCGGAGCGCTCGAGGAACTCGCGGGTCGGTTCGACCCGCAGCATCCGGAGGAGCTTCGCGAGGCGCTGGAAAGCGGAGCGTTGCTGCCGGAGCGGTCCGAATCGCAACAGGCGGCCCTGGCTCGGCTCGAGACGACCCTCGCGACGATCGAGGGCTGGGTCGATGTCGTGACCGCGCAGGCCACGACCCGGCTCCCTGCCGCGGATCGCATTGCCGAGACCGTGCGCCGCAGGCGCGCCGTCGGCGGGCCGGCCGAGCAGGCGCTCGGGACTCTCGTGGGACTCGAGCTTCGTCCCCGCCGAATCCGTGAGGCAGCCAGCATGTGGCGAGCGATCACGGATGCCGTGGGCGTCGACGCGCGTGACGAGCTGTGGGACTCCCCCGATCTCGTGCCCACGGCCGCCGACATCGACGATCCGAGCGCTCTGATTGCGCGTCTTGAGGCACACGCCCGCGGCGAAGAGCCCGCGCAGGACGAGTTTGACGATGCTCTCGCGCGGCTGCTGTCGGGCGAAGACATCGGCGGCGCGCCATCCGACGGCCCGGCCGACGAGGACGGCCCTGATACGAACAGCTCTGACACGGAAGGCCCTGATACGGACGGGCCTGACGAGCGACCCGTCTGAGTCTCCTCGCAGCTTACGCCCGCCCGCTCCTCCCCAGCCTCCCGTCGCAGGCAGTGCCCGCGCTTCTGTGGACAGAGACCAACCGGCGCCGTGCTCGCGCAGCACAATCGGGGCATGCTCCGCATCGACCCCGCCCATCCGCCGCTGTGGCGGACCCCGACGACGCTCCAGTTCGGCAGGAGTGATCGTGCACGGCTCGAGGACCCCGCCCTGTGGCAGCTCCAGGTCATCCGCGAGCTGTCGAAGGGGGTAGCTGAGGTCGGTGTGACAGCCCTCGCGCGATCTCTCGGTGTCGCGGCTGTCGACGTCGATGCACTGATCGCGACGCTGAGCCCCGTGATCGTCAGCACCGGGAGGGTCCTGCGTGTCGCGGTGGAGGTCGTGGATGATCCGGCGGCCCGCTACGGTGCGCGCATCCGCGACGGGCTGCGCGATGTCGGACTCGATGCCTCGCTGGCCGACGCACCGGAACCGGACGCGGTCGTCCTGGTGGCTGCGCAGGCGCTGCATCCGCGGCGCGGAGCGGCATGGATGCGCGAGGATATCCCGCACGTCGGAATCGTCCTGGGTGCGGGCGAGGCAGAGGTCGGCCCCCTCGTGCTTCCGGGTCAGAGCGCATGCCTGAGCTGCGTGGCGGCGCACGAGCGGGATCGGGATCCGGCGTGGCCTCTGGTGACGGCGCAGCTGATCGGGCGGGAAGACCCCGTGGGACCCGCGGGGCTTGCCGCCGAAGCGGCGCTGCACGCGGGCAGGCTTCTGCTGACCGGTCGGGGCGGACTCAGCCTGCGGCTGACGCTGGCTACCGGCGCCGAGCACCGGCACTGGGAGCGGCATCCCGAGTGCTCGTGCGAATCTCCTGGAGGAATCGTGACGGCGAACGTCCGCGCGAGCCGGCCGACCACGACAGAGACAGCGATCGCCGTGCCCGCGTAATACCGACGTAGGCGAGGCGGCGCTCCTCGTCGATCTGATCGAAGTGGGTGGCGTATGCGATCGGCAGCAGACCTTCGGCAAGGCCGACCAGGTGCACGTGGTCCCACTCCAGGCCCTTCGCGGCGTGCAGCGTCGCCAGCGTGACGGCGCGAAGAGCGGGTTCGTCCTGCGTCCGCGCGCGAGCCATGAGGTCGTCGGTGAACGAGCGCATCGTGGTCCCGGCGGGTGCTTCCTCGGCCAGGCGCAGGATGGCCGAGCGCGCCTCCCACGATTCGCGCACCGCGCCACCGGCTGGCGGCGCCTCGTCGGTCATCCCGAGGGAGCGGAGGATGTCGCGGACGGCCTCGACGAAGCCTCGCTCCAGCGGCGCCACGGATGCTCCGCGCAGCGCCAGCACCGCCTGACGCACCTCGGGAAGGTCGAAGAACCGCTTTCCCCCGAGGACGGTGGTCGCGATACCGCCGTCGGCCAGCGCCGCCGCGAGCTCGGCCGACTGAGCTCCCGTGCGATAGAGCACCGCAATGGATGTCGCGTCGGCGCCCGCGCGAAGCTGCTCGGAGATATGGGCAGCCACCCCGCGTGCTTCATCCACCTCGTCGCGGTATGCGCTCACCGTCGGGGCCGAGGCCCCGACGCGCTCTCGGTCACGGCGGTCAATTCGACCGCTCCCGGGCGCTCTCGCATGAGGTCGTTGGCTACCGCGAGCACCGCAGCATCCGAGCGGTAGTTGCGGTGCAGCTGCACGACGCGGGCATCCTCCCAGCGGTGCGGGAAGTCGATGAGAAATCGCGGGTCTGCGCCCGCGAAGGAGTAGATCGTCTGGCTCGCGTCGCCGACCACGCACAGGTCGCGCCGATCCCCTACCCACAGCTCGAGCAGGTGATGCTGGAGCGGGGAGACATCCTGATACTCGTCAACGGTGAAGTGGCGGTACTGCTCACGGACGGCGGCGACCACGTGCGCCTCGGTCTCCAGCATCCCGGCGCACGCGAGCAGCACGTCTTCGAAGTCCATCTGTCGTCGCTCGTCCTTGAGCGCCTCGTACGCGCGATGGAGGTCGATCACCGCACTGGCCGAGAGCCTCCCGATCGTCGCACCAGCACGTACGCGCGCATAGTCATCGATCGTGCACATCGTCACCTTGCGCCGTTCGATGTCCGCGGCGACATCGCGCAGCGTCGGCGTATCGAGATCCCGACCAATGCCGTCCGCGGCGTGCGCAAGCACACGCACCTTGTTGTCGATGATCGCGGGGGCCGGTCGCCGGCAAGCGTCGGCCAGAAGTAGTTGAGTTGAGCCAGCGCCGCGCTATGGAAGGTGCGGGCGGCGACCCCCTCGACACCGAGGGCGCGCAACCGGCCTCGCAACTCACCGGCGGCCTTGCTGGTGAAGGTGAGAGCCATGACGCGTCCCGGCGAATACGCTCCGGTGTCGACGCCGTGCGCGATCCGGCGGGTGATCACCCGGGTCTTGCCGGTGCCCGCGCCGGCCAGCACGCAGACGGGCCCGCGCAGCGCTGTCACCGCCTCCCGCTGTTGCTCATCCAGACCGTCGAGCGCGTTCACGGCTGCGCCGACCGGTACCACTGGTCGATCAGGGTGCGAGCGATGGAGCTCGGTCCCGGAAGCTGCACATCCGCGTCCCCGGCAAGCGCTGCTCCGATCTCGGCACGATCGAACCACCGGACCTCGATGATCTCTTCCCCGTCAGCGACGGGGCTGTCGGTGCCGGTGACAGCCGTGAAGCCGACCATCAGCGAACGCGGGTAGGGCCACGCTTGCGACCCGACGTAGCTCATGTCCTCGATGTGGACCCCCGCCTCCTCGAGCAGTTCCCGCTTCACGGCGGCTTCGAGCGATTCGCCGGCTTCGACGAACCCCGCGAAGCACGAGAAACGCCCCATTCCCCAGGCGACATGCGACCCCAACAGCAGCCGGGCTCCGGCGCGATCGGTAACGGCGACAATGACGGCTGGGTCCGTCCGGGGGAACAGGTCCTGCTCGCAGGATGCGCATCGACGGGACCACCCACCGGTCTGCACAGCGGCGACAGATCCGCACCGCGGGCAGTGAGCCGAGTCCAGCAGCCACCGCCCGAGACTGACGGCAGTGACGAATGCGTCACCGTCGGCGTCGTCGAGGTCTCCCCCGATGACGCGCAACGACCCCCAGGAGAACTGCTCATCGAGGGTCGGTGGGACCTCGCGCAGCGCGAGCACCCAGCGGTCGACGCCGTCGGGCCCGACACCGAGGAAGGCGTATTCACCGTCCGTGTTCACCAGCGCGGGATCGGCTCCTGCCCACCACTGAAGAACAGGGCGTGAGCCGTCCTCGCCGGCCACCGGGGCACTGTCGCGATGGACCAAAAGAACGAGCGCGCCGTCATCCGGAGCCGATCCCAGCGCCGCGCGACGGTGCTCAGCGCGGTCGAATCCGCCGCGAGCCAGCGGCGGGACAGCGGAGGGGCGCATGGGAACGAGGACCTCCCTCAAGGGCGTGGCGCGACGGCTGCGGCGCCTGCCAGACCTACCCTGGGCACATGGCGCGCACCCTGTTCACTCTAGCCGCGGCTGTCTCTGCCGTCGCGCCGGATGCCGACATCGTCGCCGTCGCACCCCTGACCGAGAACGCCTCGGGTCGGGTGGATGCCGTTCGAGCGACCCTGGACACCGGCGCCCATGTCGTCATCCGTGTGGGAACCGATCCGGAGTCGGCCGACGCCGTGCGTGCTGACGCGCGGGCGCTGCGCGCGCTCACACCGGGCGTGCGGGCGTTGCTGCCCTATGCCGCGCCCGAGCTCCTCGGAGAAGTGCCTCTGGGCGAAGACACCGCCGTGATCACGAGCTTCGTCGCCGGCTACCGCGTCGACCCGGGTGAGATCCCCGCCGGTCCGGGCGTGGCGCCGGCGCTGGCCGAAGCGCTCGCTGCCACCCATGCCCTCCCGGTGTCATGGGCACGCGAGGCAGGCCTGGTCGTCCGTTCGGCGGAGCAGGTCAGGGACGAGGTCTCGCGCCTGGTCGACCGCGCCGAACACACCAAGCGGATGCCGCGCTCCCTCGTGTCCCGGTGGCGCCGGGCGATCGCCGACGACGACCTGTGGCGCTTCGAACCGACGGTGGTCTTGGGCGGGGCATCCTCATCCAGCTTCTTCCTCGATGATCCGGGCGGCGTTCCCACGGTCGTCGGCGTCGTCGATTGGCATGCCGTCGCCGTCGGCGATCCGGCCATCGACCTGCAGTGGCTTGCCTCGGCACCGGCAGCTGCGGTCGACGTTCTGAACGCGTACGTGGCCGCCAGCAGCCGCGCCGCCGACGGCCTGCTGCGCTCCCGTGCTCGACTGCACGCCGAGCTCGAGTTCGCCGCCTGGCTCGTGCACGGTCACGACACGGATGACCGCGCGATCATGGCTGACGCCGAGTCGCTGTTGTCGTCGCTTGCCGACACTGTCGGCGCCGAAGACCTCGTCGTCCGCGTCGCGTCGGGCATGGATGACGCGATGGCGGTGCTCGACAGTGTGCCCGACACCTCCTCGACGCTGACCGACGCGGCGATGCAGCCCGCGGATACGTCGATGCACACCGACGCCTACGACCCCGAGGAGTTGGCGACCTGGCTTCCTGCCCGGAAGAGAGCTCGCGCGAGGACTCCTCGGACGGCCCCGATCCAGAGGCCGAGCCGCCGGTCGCCGACGAACCCACCGGGGCTGACGCCTCGTCCGACCTGGTCACCGCGCCGATCATTCTGCCCGCGGCCGGCGGAGAGACACTCACCGCGTCCGAGGACGGCTCCGACGCGGATGAACCCGCGCGGGCCGCCCGCGCAGCGTTCCAGAGGTGGGCGAGCTCGGGTTCCGAGTAGATCCGATCGGATCGGATCGAGAGATCGTCGGCGACGTAGTAGAGGACGACGTCGATCTGATCCAGGGGCACGCCCGTGCGCTTGTGGTACGCGAGGCGATAGAGCGCGAGCTGCAGCATCCGAGTGCTCCGGTCGACCGAGGACCGGGGTGGAGCGCCGGTCTTCCAGTCGACGATCTCGATCCGTCCGCCGCGATCCTCACGACGATAGACCGCATCCAGCTTGCAGATGATCTGTTCAACACCATCCGCGCCGCGCAGCGACATGTCGATCTCGGTCTCGACCTCAAGCGGCGCGAGCTGGGCCCATTCCGACTGCAGGAACGTCTCCTGCAGTCGGCGTAGGGCGGCGTCCTCCGACTCGGCAGCCTGCCCTGTGTTTCCGTCAACAGGAGCCGTGTCGTCAGCGGGAGCGAGGCCGTCGTCCTCGCCCAGATCGAGTTCCCACAGCGCATCGTCGATGGACGGCCCGCGGCCGGTCTGACCCGACCGGGACTCGACCCAGGCGTGGAAGCGCGTTCCGAGGGTCGTCGCGCGGTAGGGACGTTCGGGCATGGGGCGAACGAACTCATCCAGTGCCGCGCCGCCCTCGGCAACGAAGTCCTTGAAGCGTGACGCCGCGACCCGCCGCGGCCCGTCGCCGACACCCAGGCTCGTCGCGGCACGCTCATCACGTTCGGCCAGCAGCTGAACGATGGCAGGATCGGTGTCCGGCTCGTCGGCCGGGTCGGTCTGCCACCGCTCGAGCACGCGCTTGACACGCTGCGCGGCGCGATGAACCCGGTCTGTCCGTGAGCCGAGCGGGTCCATGGGCCAGGCCACCGCGGGGCCTCGGCGGCCCTCATACGGGTTCGCGCTGTCGTCACGCGAACCGGCGGATTCCCACCCGAGGGCCGTGGCGATCTCGTCGAGGAAGACACTCGGTGCACGCTGCTCGCGTTGCCCGCCCCACCGCGACCCGGTCACCAGCAGGTCGCTGCGTGCGCGTGTGACCGCGACGTACGCCAGCCGCCGCTCTTCGGCGGCAAGATGCTCCTTCACGGATGCCTTGAAGTCCGTGATCGCGCCCCGCAGCGCCTTGCGGTCGGTCGCGGACTCCCAGGCAAGCACGGGCAGCGCCGAACGGTCACCGCGGAACCGGTACGGCAGCGTGCCGTACCCCATCCATCCCTGCGTCGACCGGGGCCGGGCGGGCAGTTCGTCCTGGACCATCCGGACCACCGCGACGGCGTCCCACTCCAGACCCTTAGCACCGTGGATGGTAAGCAGCTGCACGACCCCGGGCTCGGGCGGCTCGGTGCGCGGCATCAGCTCATCGGTCTCTTCGGCGTGATCGAGCCACGCGAGCAGGCTCGACAGCGAACCCCGCTCGTCGACCGCCAGAAAACCCTGGATCTCATCGAGGAACGAGCGCAGCTGCGCCGTCGCAAGTCCCGCCGGACCGCGGGTCTCGTTCGCAGCCAGCTCGATATCAAGCAGCAGCTCCCGCTCGATGGCTCGTATCACTTCGGGGATCGGGCCGCCCAGCACGCCGCGCAGCCGGTGGAACAGGGCGGAGGCGCCGCGAAGCCGCTCCGCACCCTCCGCGCTGAACTCCGAGAGCAGCCCGCTGCCGGGCCGCAGCGACCGGATCCTGTCAAGGGCATCGACGATCGAGGACTGCTCGTCGGGCCCGACCGAGTCCCGCATCCGGGCGAGCACGTCGGGCGCCAGCGGCGTGAGGTCGGCGGCTCGCCGCGCGAGCGTGTCGGCGAGACGGCGCAACGCTGCCAGGTCAGACAGCCCGACCCCGAAGCGCGGGCCCGAGAGGATGCGGATGAGCGCGGAGCCCTGCCGAGGATCATCCAGGACGCGCAGCACGGCGACGACATCGACCACTTCAGGAGTCGAGAGGAGCCCGCCGAGCCCCAGGATGCGGTGCGGGATGCCGCGCTCGGCGAGCGCATCGGCGAACACCGTCATGTGGCGTTTGGTTCGGAAGAGAATCGCACCCGAGTGCGGCGCGGCCGCAGCGGCTCCTGCGCTCTCTCCCTTCCCCGCCACGTGACGCTCGGCGCGCACCCGAGCGAAGAAGTCCGCAACCTCGGCGGCTTCGTCATCGATCGTGTTCGCGTACACGTGCCCGACGCGTCCCGCGGGCGCACCGGGCCGGGGTTCGAGAGGCGGAATCCGGATGCCGCGCGTGCCACGGTCTGCGATCAGCGCGTTGGCGGCGTCGAGGATCAGGCTGTCGTTGCGCCAACTGGTCATGAGAGCGACGTGCGTACAGGCCACGCTGCGGGCAAACGCCGCGGGAAACGACGCGAGGTTGTCGGCGCTGGCGCCGCGCCATCCGTAGATCGACTGGTGCGGGTCGCCGACAGCCATGACAGCACCGTCGGCGAACAGTTCGGCCAGCAGCTGCGTCTGCTGAACCGAGGTGTCCTGGTACTCGTCGAGCAGCACGACACGGTACTGACCGCGAACCTCGTCGGCGACAGAGGGGGCAGCTGTCACGATCTCGAGCGCACCCGAGACCTGATCGGCGAAGTCGACAGTTCCCTGCGCAGCCTTCGCCTGCGCGTAGGCGCGGACCAGTCCGGCGAGCACCGGAAGAGCGCTCATCGCGGTGTGGAATCTCTCGATGTCGCCGGGGCCTGCCAGGGCCGGGTTGCACGCCGGCTGGATGCCGCGGGCGACGCGATCACCGTACGCCGCGAGCTCGTCGAGGTCGACGCCGTGATCGAGGACCTCACCGGCCAGTCGCTGCACGCTGTCGACGACCGTGCCGAAACGGTCTTCGCGGTCCGAGAGCCGTGGATCGCGGGAGGAGATCACGATACGCCTGGCCAGCAGCCAGGATGCTGAGGGGCTCAATAGCGCGGCGTCGGGGTCTCGTCCGATCCGGGCACTGTGTTCGCGCACGAGGGAGTCAGCGAAGGCGTTGTAGGTCGAGACCCGCGGACGCAGGAGCATGTGCTCGGCATCCGTCTCGGCTCTCGCGTCGATCCGGCCCTCGCGGGTCAGCGCGTCGATGCGGGCAAGGCGCCGATCGATGCGCTCGGCAAGCTCGCCGGCGGCCTTGCGTGTGAAGGTCAGGCCGAGGACCTCATCGCGGCGGACGATGCCGTTGACGACGAGCCAGACGACCCGCGCCGCCATGGTCTCCGTCTTGCCGCTTCCGGCGCCGGCCACCACCAGGACCGGCGATAGGGGCGCTTCGATGACGCGCTGCTGCGGCTCGGTGGGCGGCGGCAGTTCGAGGAGCTCAGCGATCTGCAGCGCCGACAGCTGCGGGGTAGGAAAGGGCCGACCGGGGCCGACCTCGCTCACGGAGCACTCACCGCCTTGACGGTATGGAGCCGGCACACCGCGAAGTGATCGTCGTTGCAGTGGACGTCGGGGTAGGCGATGAAGCTGTCGGCGGCCATCGCCTCGGCATCCGCGACGATCCGGTCCAGGAGGTCGCCCCGGGTGTCTGGGTCCAGCGGCTGCTGCTGCGCGATCCGGTAATCGGTCCCCTTCAGGGTCTTCGACAGGACCAGAAGACGGGCCCCCACGAGATCCCCGGCGTCAGCTCCGGCCACGGCTCCGGCTCCCACGGCCAGCTGGTAGGCAGCCAGCTGCGCATCAGTCGCGACCTTCTCATCCGATACCCGGGCCTCGGATCGACCCGTCTTCAGATCAACCACCGCGACCCGCGCGCCGGCATCCGCCGTCGGCTTCCCGTCCGCGGCGACTGACGGTTCCACCCAGCGCTCGACGCGGTCGATGGAGCCGCTGATGATCGCGACAGCACCCTCGGGTGGCGCACCCGGAACGGTGAGCGCGACAACGCGCGGGCCGTCGCCGCCGGCCACGATCGCGATGCGAAAACGAGCCTCGGCACCCGCCACCTCGCCGCCGCGTGCAGCGAACGCGCGCAGGTAGCTCGCGAGCCGGGCCGTGAGCGTCGTCGCCCACTGGCGCTCCTGCCGCGAGAGCCAATCGGCTTCGAAGTCGAGTTCACCCCACCGCTCCTCGACGATGGCGTCGAGCAGCTCGAAGGTCCCGTCGGGGGCAGACTCCATCGCCGCGTGCAAGATCGTGCCGAGGCCCGCCGAGAAGGTCCGGGCGTCGCCGCCGAGCTCACGAATCGCCCAGTCCAGTCCGCATTCCTCGAAGGCCTCGACGCGGGACGGTGAGATCGACACCGGAGCCCGGCTCAGATCGTGGATGCCGCCCGCGCCCGTGCGCTCGGCAACCCCGTACCAGGAGTCCGGGTCGGCTCCGGGAACACCGGCTCGGGCGAGAGCTGCGAGCTGGGTGGCCGCATACTCGACTGCCGGGGGTCGGTCGTTTCCAGGAGTTGTCGACGGTAGGCGGCAACGGCGCCGCGGAGGGTGAGCGGATGCCGGTCGGCGCGGCGTGGTGGCGGCTCGGGGAGGTACGAGAACAGCGCGCTCGGAGACTGATCCTCGTCATCCAGCGCGGTCACGAGCACGCGGGACCGTGCCCGTGTGAGAGCGCGCTCGAACAGCCGCAGCTCCTCATGCAGCACGCTGCGGCGACGATCGAGCACGCCGAGGGCTACCGGTTCCCCACCGCGGCGCCACGCCTCGGACTCGTCGGCGAGTCGCCACCCGTCGAGGAGACTGCCGCGCAGACGGGTGTTCGGCCAGACGCCGTCCTGGACAGCCGCGATCACGACAGCCTCGAACTCGCGGCCCAGCGACGCCGCCGGGGTGAGGATCTCGACGACGTCACGGCGCTGCGTCCCCGCAAGAGAGTCTTCCGGGACCTCGCTGCCGAGGATGTCGGCAAGAAACCGTGCCGGATCCTCGTCCTCGCGCTCGGCGGAGCGCTTCGCGGCAGCGAACAGCACGACAAGGGCATCCAGCGAGCGGGTGGCCTCCGCCCCCTCCGCTCCGCCCAGACGCGCCCGCTCACGCCAGGGACCCGCCAGCTGCGACCTGTCCCACGCCGTCCACAGCAGCTCGTGCGCCGAGTCGCCGCGGCGCGCCCCGGCGTGGATCTGCGCGAGCGTGAGCGCAAGGCGGTGCGCCGTCCGCGCTTGCGGGGTATCGATCAGCAGCAGCGCAGCAGGCTCCGCCATCGCTTCGGCGAGAAGTTCGGCTGCAGCTCGCCTGCTCTCCCCGCGAATTCCTGTGTGCGCAGAACGGCGCGAAGGCGCCGCAACCCGATCGCGTCGAGACCGCCGAAGGGAGAGGTCAGGGCCGCAGCCAGCTCCTCCGCCGGTCGCTCGCTCGGCGGGGCCATCCCCAATCGCACGAGCTGCAGCAGTCCCCGAACCGCGGGTTCTTCTCCCAGCGGCCGGGCCGCACTTGCCGCGCGGGTCGGCACTTCGCGCGCCGCGAGCTCGGCGGTGAGCCGCGCGACCTGGCGTGTGTCGTGCGCGATGACCGCGAGCGCGTGCCACGGCAGGCCCTCGGTGACGTGCCACGAGCGCAGTGCGCGGGCGATCCCGTCGAACTCTTCGTGCGGCGATGATGCCCACATCGTCGAAATCTCGCCGTCGGCACCGGGCACATCATCGCGCTCGGCCGGTGGGAGCCCGGCATCCGGCGCCATACGGTGCCCGGCCGCCCCGGCTGTCCCGATCGACCCGGCGACGGTACGCGCGACGCGCACGAGGGTGGATCGGGACCGATACGGATGCTGCAGCACGAACCGTTCGGAGAACATCGAGGCCAGCCGCGCGAAGGTCTCGGGGCCGGCGCCGCGGAACGCACCGGAACCGACATCGGGATCGCCGAACGCGAGAACAGCGATGTCGCGTATCCGCGCCGCTTCCAAAAGCGCGACCGCGCCCCAGCTCAGTTCCTGGGCGTCATCCACCATGAGCACGCGCGGCACTCCGGCGACCGGGGCCCGATGGAGGATCTCGGTTGCTTCGCGCAGCATCTCGGCAGGGTCGCGGTGGGTGGGGCGAAGCCGCGAGAGCACGTAGCGGTACTCACTCCAGAACGACCCGGCAGCCGACCACACCGGGTTGTTCCGCTCGGCGCCGAGCCGCTCCAGGTCGGCGGGTGCGAGACCGAGCTCGGTCGCGAGCGCGAACAGTGCACGAAGTTCCGACCGGAACGCCCGTGAACGCCGCACCGCTGTGCCCAGTGACTCCGGCCACCGAGACGCGCCGCCGTCCTCCGCGTCAGCCTCGTCACCCTCGAGCAGATCGGCGATGACGGCATCCTGTTCGGGCGCCGTCAGAAGCTGCGGGAGGGGATCGCCCGCTGCCACGGCGCGTGCCCGCACGATCTGGAACGCGAACGACGCGACCGATCGCGCCAACGGCCCCGGCGTCGCAATGTCGAGGTCGGCGGTGACCCGGTCGCGGAGGTCTGTCGCGGTCTGTCGCGTCGGCGTAAGGATAAGCACGTCATCAGGCCCCACCTCGCCGTCCCGAAGCAGCCGGGAGGTTCGCGCCAGGATGGCGGAGGTCTTGCCGGTACCGGCTGCGCCGAGCACCAGACCGCTGGTATCCGCGGGCGCCGCGACGACACGAGCCTGCGAGGAATCCATAACAACGACGCTACCCAGCCCGAGGACATCACGGTGTCGTAGAGTTGCCATGCGCCGACGACATCGGTCGCAGGGCAGCATCAGAAAGGCGGGAACGTGGAGATTCGCATCGGCATCACGAATTCGGGTCGCGAGCTGAACTTCGAGACGAACGATTCCGCCGCCGACGTGCGCCAGTCCGTCGCGCAGGCGCTGGACTCCGGCGCGACCCACGTCACGTTCACCGACGTCCGCGGCAACGCCTACATCGTCCCGACCGCGGGACTTGCCTACGTCGAGGTCGGCACCGAAGAGGCGCGCCGCGTCGGTTTCGTCGCCTGACCGCGCCGCGGCCCGCTAGGCCGCGAGTCCCAGGTCATCCATCCGGCGCGAATGCGCTGCCATGAGCTGGGTGAAAACCGGCTCGACCTTCTGCTCGTCCTGCAGCTGGAGCTGCTTCGGCCGAAGAGCGGCACGGGCGACCAACAGCGTGTCGCCCACGAGGCGACGGCCCCACATGGCCAGCAGTGAGCGCCACTCGTCGTCGCTGTCGATCGTCTCGGTGAGGATCTCGACGACGGCTTGCCGGTCGGCATCCGCGCCGAGGATGCGCGCGACCCGACGCCCCGTGTCGCCATAGCTGGCAGCCAGCGCGAGATAGAAGTCGTCGAGCATGCCCGCGATGATGTGCACCGAGAGCATCGTCTCCTGCGGCCGCACGCCGTGGGTAGCGCGGCGGAACTGGTCGAGCGGCTCGCGGAAAGGAAGCATGAGGGCAGTCGGGTCGTCTCCGCGATCACGGATGAGACCCACGAGAGCTTCGTGCTTGGTCAGTGCCGCTCCCGCAGCGCGCGAGAGGGCCTCTTTCTTCTCGAGCGAGGGCGTCAGCGCGATGAGCTCGCTCAGCGTCTCGAAGAACCCGAGCTGCAGGTAGGCGGCCTGCCCCAGAAAGACATCGATGTCGGGAGCGAGCTCTTCGAAATCGACGCGGTGGGCATCGCCGAAGTCGCCCCGGGACCGCAACGACAGCGTCGCGGCGAGCGGACGGCTTTTACGCCAGAACTTC
The DNA here is from genome assembly GCF_015565955.1 of Microbacterium schleiferi. Classification (NCBI taxonomy): domain Bacteria; kingdom Bacillati; phylum Actinomycetota; class Actinomycetes; order Micrococcales; family Microbacteriaceae; genus Microbacterium; species Microbacterium schleiferi. Next base: position 2,152,418 of record NZ_CP064760.1, read on the forward strand.
CAGTCGACCACGCACACAGCCTAGGCCCAGCGCGGGGCGACCCGCCGAGCAGACCCGCTCCGAGGGGCCCTTCAGCGCTCGCCGGTAGACTACAAAGGTCTCCGGCATTGGACCGGGGCCCCGCGCCTGCGGCTGAGTGAAGGGCGTGGATCCGACACCAGCGGCAGCAGGGCTGCCAGACAGGCTTCTATTGTGACGACTTTCGCCGATCTCGGCGTGGATCAAGACATCATCGATACGCTCGCCGATCGCGGAATTGTCGACGCGTTCCCCATCCAGGAGCAGACCATTCCGCTGGGCCTTCCCGGCCAAGACATCATCGGCCAGGCAAAGACCGGTACCGGCAAGACCTTTGGCTTTGGCATCCCCGTCGTGCAGCGGCTCGGCCTGAGCCCCGAGCCGGGCGTGAAGGCGCTCATCGTGGTTCCCACGCGTGAGCTGGCCGTCCAGGTCTATGAAGACATGGACATGCTGACCAAGAACCGGTCGACCTCGGTCGTCGCGATCTATGGCGGCAAGGCATACGAGGGCCAGATCGAGCAACTGAAGGCCGGCGCACAGATCGTCGTCGGCACCCCGGGGCGACTCATCGACCTCGCCGGGCAGCGCCTGCTCGACCTCTCGAACGCGACCGAGGTCGTCCTCGACGAGGCCGACAAGATGCTGGACCTCGGGTTCCTCCCCGACATCGAAAAGATCTTCCAGCGTGTTCCCGCTGTCCGCCACACGCAGCTGTTCTCGGCCACGATGCCCGGTCAGATCGTGACCTTGGCGCGCCGGTTCATGAGCAACCCGATCCACATCCGGGCAACCGACCCCGATGAGGGGCTCACGCAGGCCAACATCCGCCACCTCGTCTACCGCGCGCACTCGCTCGACAAGGATGAGGTCATCGCCCGCATCCTGCAGGCCGAGGGCCGGGGCAAGACCGTCATCTTCACGCGCACCAAGCGCGCGGCCCAGAAGCTCGTCGACGAACTGCAAGACCGCGGCTTCTCCGCCGTAGCTGTGCACGGCGACATGAGCCAGGAAGCACGCGAGCGCTCGATGGCCGCGTTCAAGGCGGGCAAGAAGGATGTGCTCATCGCCACGGATGTTGCGGCCCGCGGTATCGACGTCGATGACGTGACACACGTGATCAACCACACGATCCCGGATGACGAGAAGACCTACCTGCACCGGGCCGGCCGGACCGGCCGCGCGGGGCGCACCGGTATCGCCGTGACGTTCGTCGACTGGGACGACCTGCACAAGTGGGCGCTCATCAACCGGGCGCTGGAGTTCGGGCAACCGGAGCCGACCGAGACCTACTCCTCGAGCCCGCACCTGTATGCCGATCTCGACATCCCGGCAGGCACAAAGGGCCGCATCGTGACGGCTCCCCGCACCGAGACCGTTTCGACGGTCGAGGGCGGGTCGTCCGACGGTCGGTCCGGGTCACGTCGTCGACGGTCGCGCGGCAGCTCATCCGGGTCATCCGGCGCGAGCGGGTCGCACGGGTCTTCGGGTACCCCGACTCGCTCGGCTGACGGCGCGGGCACGCACGATGGCGGGGGCGCCGAGCACCGCGACGGCACGACGACGCCGCGTCGTCGCCGTCGTCGACGCGGACCCCGTCCCGACGCAGCCTGACGTCCGCTCCGCGGCACCGGCTGTCGCAGGCGCGTGAGAACATGACGACCGGTTCTCGAATCGGATAACCGGTCACGCTAAGGTGTTGGCTGCGGCATCGCGCCGCGCAAACCCCGAAAGGCTGTCATGCGATTTCTTGAAGCTGTGACGACGGGATACGAGTACCAGGGATTCTGGGGCTCGTTCTGGGACATCATCTGGTGGTTCCTGTGGATCTTCGTCTTCGTTGCGTACCTGTTCGTGCTGTTCTCGATCATCAGCGACCTCTTCCGCGACCACAAGCTCAATGGTTGGTGGAAGGCCGTCTGGATCGTCTTCCTGATCTTCCTGCCCTTCATCACGGCTCTGGTCTACCTGATCGCGCGAGGCCGCGGTATGGGTGAGCGCTCCATGAAGGAAGCGGCACAGATCAAGCAGGCCCAGGATGCCTACATCCAGTCGGTCGCCGGCGGCAAGGCCCACAGCCCCGCCGAGGAGATCGCCCGCGCCAAGGCGCTCCTGGACGCCGGCTCCATCTCCCAGGCCGAGTACGACCAGCTGAAGGCCAAGGCCCTCGGCTGATCCGACACTCACCGCCAGCGCCCCCGTCTCTTCTGAGGCGGGGCGCTGTGCTGTGCGGGGTGGCCGGCATCCGAACCTCGCAGAATCGCACGAACCTCGCAGGATTCTGGCCCAAGAGTGCGACGTTCGCGCGATTCTGCGAAGTTGGCGCGGGGCGTCGGCCTAGGGGTAGACCGGGGCGCTGCCGGTTGCCGCGGCGACGATGCGCTCGACCATGGCTGGCGCGGTCGTGAACTCGCCGGGAACGTTCGGTTTGCCTAGGCCGTGATAGTCGCTCGAGCCCGTCACGATGAGGTCGCGCTCGGCGACCAGGGACTCGAGCTGGCGGATGCCGGCAGCCGTGTTGTCGCGGTGGCCGAGCTCGAAGCCGGCAAGGCCAGCGTCCAGCATCCGGGTCACGAGCGGCGCCGGGAACGGGCCCGCACGCCCCGCGGGGTGGGCGAGGATCGGCACACCCCCGGCCGCCGCGATGAGCTGAACAGCGGTGACCGGGTCGGGCGCGAACAGCGCGACGTAGTACGGGCTCCGGGGGCTCAGGATGCTGCGGAATGCCTCCTCGCGATCCTGCACGTGTCCGCGCGCGACGAGCGCGTCGGCGATGTGCGGGCGCCCGACGGTGGCGCCGTCCGAGGTCTGCGCGAGGATGTCTTCCCACTCCAGGTCGAAGTCGCGGGCGATCCGCTCCGAGATCATTCGCGCGCGTTCGAGCCGGGAGGTCCGCACCCGCTCGGTCATCGCGCGCAACGGCCCGTCATCGGGATCGAACAGGTAGGCGAGGACGTGGACGCTGCGCCAGTCGTCGCGTGCTGACATCTCCATACCCGGCACGAACATCATGCCGAGCGAGGCTGCAGCATCGGCAGCTTCGGCCCAGCCCGCCGTCGTGTCATGGTCGGTCAGGGCCGCGATGCGTAAGCCATGGCGGTGAGCTGCGCGCATGACGTCGGCGGGCGCGTCGGTCCCGTCGGACTGGTTCGAGTGCAGGTGCAGGTCGGCGGGTCCCTCGAAGAGCCGCTCGTCATCCATCGTTCGAGCGTAGCGCCGCTCCCCCAGCTCGCTGCGCTCGACTCTGCGGCGCGGTTCGTACGCTTCTCTCAGACCCCTGTCGTAGGCTCGCGATCGTGCGTCGGGCTCTGGGGATCCTCGTTGCGGTGATCTGGATCGCCGCGGTCGCGGTGATCACCGTTCCCGACTTCTTCCGCGTCGAACGCCTGACCCCGATCGCTCAGATCATCGCGTTCCGCGGGGTGATCGTCCTCGCCCTCGCCGCGGTCGCGATCCTTGCCCTGTTCGCGTCATTCGCCCGCTCGATTCGCCCGCTTGCCGTCACGATTCTGATCGTCGCGGTTGTCGGCGCAGCCGCCGGCGGTGCCACGATGGTCAACCGCGGCATCGGAACCGACAGCCTGCCGGCGAAGACCGACGAGGCGATTCGCGTCATGACGTGGAACACCGCGGGGCCGGCGACCTCGGCCGATGAAATCGCCCGCCTGGCTGTCGCTATGGATGCCGACATCGTCGCCCTCCCCGAGACGACGATCGAAACGGGCGAACAGGTCGCGATCGAGATGCGCGAGCTCGGACACCCCATGTGGGCCCACCATGCGAAAGACCCCTCAACACCCTGGGATGCCGGGTCGACGACCCTGCTGATCACCCCCGACCTCGGCGACTACGCCGTGATCGAGTCATCCGTCGAGGGCACCAGCACGACCTCGACGGTCCCGAGTGCTGTCGCGATGCCCGTCTCAGGCGCGGGCCCGATCGTTGTTGCTGCGCACGCCGTCGCCCCGCGAGCCGACTATATGGATGACTGGCGTGCCGACCTGCGCTGGCTCGGCGATCAGTGCGCGGCCGACAACGTCATCATGGCCGGCGACTTCAACGCGACCCTCGATCACTTCGGCGGGCTCGGCGTGGACGGCGGCGAGCTCGGACGCTGTCGGGATGCGGCTGCAGCCAGCGGCACCGGCGCCGTCGGTACCTGGAGCACCGCGTGGCCGCCCCTGCTCGGCACGCCCATCGATCACGTCATGACCACTGACGCGTGGACGGTGACCGGATCGCTCGTGCTGTCTTCGGTGGACGGCAGCGGCAGTGACCACCGGCCGCTCGTCGTCCAACTGGAGCCCGCAACCCCCTGACCGGCCAGACCCGCGCGTGCGAGACTGGACGAATGAGCACGACCGGCGACAACGAGGCGACGACGACGACCCCGGCGAGCACCGACGGGACGGTAAACCGCAAGCAGCCGTTCCCGCAGGGCTTCCTCGACACGATCTCGACGGGGTGGGCAGAGCGCCCGGAGACGCTCCCGCCGGCCCGACCCCGGGCAGCCTTCGCGGCGCGGCGACGCGCTGCGCTCTCGGCAGCGTTCCCCGGTGAGCGCCTCGTCTTTCCCGCCGGTGAGCTCAAGCAGCGCTCGAACGACACCGACTACCGGTTCCGCGCGCACTCCGCTTTCGCACACCTCACGGGCTGGGGTGCGGATGCCGAGCCCGGCGCGATCCTCGTCATGGACCCGGCTCCTGGCGGTGGCCACGAGGCCGTCCTGTACTTCCGCGAGCGCGCCGACCGCACGACAGCGGAGTTCTACGCCGACGCATCCGTCGGCGAGTTCTGGATCGGACCCCGACCCGCTCTGGCGGGCGTCGCCGCCGATCTTGGGATCCGTACCGAACACATCGCCGCGTTCGGCCCCGTCGACGGCGAGCGCGTCGTTGACACGGATGTCGACCTCACCCGCGCAGTTTCGGAACTGCGCCTGATCAAGGACGAAGACGAGATCGCGCAGATGCGCGAGGCCGTCGCGGTGACAGCTGCCGGGTTCGATGACATCGTCGCCGATCTTCCCCTCATCGCCGAGCACCCCCGCGGTGAGCGGATCGTGGAGGGCCTGTTCCACCTGCGGGCCCGCAGCGACGGCAACGGCGAGGGATACGACACGATCGCGGCATCCGGACCTCACGCCTGCTACCTGCACTGGACGCGCAACGATGGCGCCGTGCTGCCGGGAGACCTCATCCTGATCGATGCGGGAGTCGAGCTCGACAGTCTCTATACAGCCGACATCACGCGGACGCTGCCGGTCAGCGGCAGGTTCACCGAGGTGCAGCGACGCGTCTACGAAACGGTCCGCGAGGCCGCGGATGCCGCGTTCGCGGCAGCCCGTCCCGGGGTGACGTTCCGTTCGGTCCATGAAGCGGCGATGGCAGTCATCGCGGCCCGCACGGCGGAGTGGGGCCTGTTGCCGGTCACGGCGGATGAGGCGCTCGCTGCCGACACGGGCGGTCAGCACCGCCGGTACATGGTGCACGGCACCAGCCACCACCTCGGCATCGACGTCCACGACTGCGCCCAGGCCCGCCGCGAGATGTACTACGACGGCATCCTGGAGCCCGGCATGGTGTTCACGATCGAGCCGGGGCTGTACTTCCAGATCGACGACCTCACGGTCCCCGAAGAACTGCGGGGGATCGGTGTGCGGATCGAAGATGACGTGCTGATGACCGCCGACGGTCCCGTGAACCTGTCAGCCGGGATCCCCCGTACTGCTGACGAGGTCGAGGCCTGGATCGCACGGCTGGCACCGCACGCGAGCTGACCTGCCGCTACGCTCCCCGGTCGTCCTTCTGAGGTGCTTCGACCCCAGCGGCGTCGACCCCAGGGGCTTCCGCCGCCTCGACGTCTTCGGGTCCCGTGTCGGCTGATACGTCGGCTGATGCCTCGGCGGAGGGGTCGACGGGCGCCTCGGGTGGCTTTACGTCCTCGATGCGCTGGCCGTAGCGAGGTGGCTCCTGCGGCGCGACCGGTCGTTCGGGAGGCGGGGCTACCACCTGCGTGCGCGGCGTCGCCGGCGCTGCCGCCTGCGGGCCGAGCACCTGGCGGGCCTTGCCCGCGCTGCCAGTCGCGACCGCGATGTCGTAGTGGTCGGCGACGAACTGCATGATCGAGGCATAGTCGCGGCGACGGCGGACGATGGCGAAGGTCAACAGGCTCGCCAACATCCCGATGGCGATACCGACAAAGAGCACCCCGACAAAGGCCTGGATGGGCACATTCGGCATCCCCAGCACGAAGACGGCGGAAAACAGCATGCCCAGGAGCAGTCCGTTGATCGCGCCCGAGCGCGCGGCAGTCGCGTAGCCGAGCCGGCCGGTGACACGCTCCATCGAGCGCAGCCCCTGGCCGACGATTGTGATCTCGCGCGCTGGAATGTCTTCCGCGATGAGCTTCGAGACCGCCTTTTGCGCGGCCTCGTACTGCTCGAAGGTCGCGACGGTCTGCCCGACATCCTCGAGATTGCGGGCGAACTGGCCCCCCATCATGCTCATTCGTCCATCCTCCCACGTCACGTCTTTCCATCCGCTGAGTCGGAGGGAATCACTACCCGCAGCCGCGGATGACGGCGGTGGGCGCGGGCTACGCTGGACGGGTGAACACGCAGCGGGTCTTTGTCGCGCGCCTGTCGGGCTGCGCCGTCTTCGACCCTGCCGGCGACCGGCTCGGACGGGTCCGTGATGTCGTGGTCGTCTACCGCGCCGATGATCCGCCGCGCGTGGTGGGGCTCGTGGTCGAGATCCCCGGCCGGCGCAACGTCTTCGTCTCGATCGGGCGCGTCACCTCGATCGCCCCGGGCCAGGTCATCACGACGGGCCTGATCAACGTTCGCCGGTTCCAGCAGCGCGGCGGCGAGGTCCGCGTCCTCGCGGAACTTCTGGGGCGCCGCGTGTACTTCCGCGACGGCTCGGGAGAGGCCGTCATCGAGGATGCTGCGATCGAGCGTGACCGGCTGGGTGCCTGGGACATCGGGCAGCTCTTCCTGCGGCGTCCCCGCACGAGCGCGTCCCCGTTCACGAAGGGCCCGACGACCCTCGCGAGCTGGGAGGACGTGACCGAGCGGCTCGATTCGACGCAGGAACCGTCGGCAGAGCAGCTGGTCGCGACGCTGAGCGAACTGAAGCCCGCGGACCTGGCCAACACGCTCCTCGATCTTCCCGACGCGCGTCTACTCGAGGTCGCCGAAGAACTCCCCGACCACCGTCTTGCCGACGCCCTCGAGGAAATGCCCGAGGACGACCAGGCCCACATCCTGGAACAGCTCGGCGACGAGCGAGCCGCCGACATCCTCGATGCGATGGAGCCGGATGACGCCGCCGACCTGCTCGGGCAGCTGCCCGCGCTCCGGTCGGAGCAGCTGCTCGACCTCATGGAGCCCGAGGAAGCGGAGGACGTCCGCGAACTGCTGAAGTACGGCCCCGACACCGCCGGTGGTCTCATGACGAGTGAGCCGATCGTCCTGTCGGCCGAGGCAACGGTTGCCGAGGCGCTTGCGCTCATCCGGCGCCACGAACTGCATCCGGCCCTGGCCGCGTCCGTCTTCATCACTCTGCCGCCGTACGAGACGCCCACGGGACGGTTCCTGGGCACCGTGCACTTCCAACGGATGCTGCGCTACCCGCCGCACGAAAGGCTCGGCTCGCTCATCGACGACACGATCGAGCCGCTGCCCTCGACCGCGTCGGCAGCCGAGGTATCTCGAATCCTCGCGTCCTACAACCTCGTCTCGGTTCCCGTGGTCGATCAGGTCCACCGCCTGGTGGGCGTCGTGAGCGTCGACGACGTGCTGGACTACCTGCTGCCCGAAGACTGGCGTTCGCACTCCACCGAGCAGCGACCGGTGTCGTTTCCCTGGACAGGCCCGGTGAAGCTGTGATGGCGCGCTCACCCCGGGGGCTGGATGCGCCCCGCGGCCGCTCGAGCATGCCGATGCGCAGCCGCACGCCCCAGCCGTCCCGCGATCGGTTCGGCCGGGCCACCGAGTGGATCGCCCGCAACATGGGAACCCCGTGGTTCCTGGTCGCTCTCACCCTGTTCTGCGTCGCCTGGATCGCGTGGAACACGGCAGCGCCCGAGAACCTCCGGTTCGACTCCGCCGCCAACGGATTCACGGCCCTCACGCTCATGCTCTCGCTGCAGGCCTCGTACGCAGCGCCCCTCATCCTTCTCGCTCAGAACCGGCAGGATGACCGCGACCGCGTCCAGATCGAACAGGACCGCCAGCGCGCCGAACGCAACCTCGCCGACACCGAGTATCTCGCCCGCGAGATTGTCGCCCTGCGCATCGCCCTGACCGAGATCTCCTCCGAGGTCGTCACCCGAGACACGCTGCGCACCGAGCTGAAGTCCTTGTTGAAGAAACTCGACGAACGCGACGAGACGCGGCAGACCGATGCCGCAGCGACAGCTGACGCGAGCGTGGCGCGCGAGGACGGCTCGGCGTGACCGGCGGCCACACGGGGAGTTCCGCGGACGAGGTCACTCGCGCCGTCGGGGCCGTGATGGACCCGGAGTTGCGGCGGCCCATCGGCGAGCTCGGCATGGTGCGGGGCGCCCGGGTCGAGGACGGGGCAGCGCGGGTCGAGATCGCCCTGACCGTCGCGGGATGCCCCGCCGCCGCCCGGATCGAGTCCGACGTTCGCTCGGCAACCCTCTCGGTGCCCGGCGTTTCCTCGGCAGACATCGTCGTGGGCGTGATGGATGCCACGGAGCGCGGCCGCCTCACCGAGATGCTCCGCGCGGGTCGTCCGGCACGATCGATGCCCTTTGGGCCCGACTCGCTCACCCGGGTGATCGCCGTGACCAGCGGCAAGGGCGGTGTCGGCAAGTCCACCCTTACCGCGCTCCTGGCAACGACCCTGGCTGCGCGGGGCCTGCGCGTCGGCCTCATCGACGCCGACGTCCACGGGTTCTCGATTCCCGGCATCCTCGGTCTGCTCGGCCCCGACGGCGCGCCACCGCAGCCGACACGGATCGATGACCTCATGCTTCCCCGGTCGCGCACGGGGTGAAGGTGATCTCCATTGGGATGTTCCTGCGCCGCGGAGCCGGGGAGGCGCCGCTGGGCGCCGTGGCATGGCGCGGTCCCATGCTCCACCGCACCGTGCAGCAGTTCCTCACCGACGTCCACTTCGGCGACCTCGACATCCTGCTGCTGGATATGCCGCCCGGAACGGGCGATGTCGCGATCTCCGTCGGTCAGCTCCTCCCTCACGCCGAGGTGATCGTCGTGACCACACCTCAGCGAGCGGCTGCCGACGTCGCCATCCGGTCGGGCCTCGTGGCCCGGCAGACCGGTCAGCGCCTGCTGGGGGTCGTGGAGAACATGGCACCGCTGACCCTCCCCGACGGCACAGTGCTCGACCTGTTCGGCTCGGGTGGCGGAGCCCTCGTGGCACACGAACTGCAGACGGATGCCGAACCTGTCCCGCTGCTCGGCTCGATTCCTCTGAGCCCCGTCCTCCGGGCCTCCGGCGACGCCGGGGATGTTCACCGTGTCACCGATGCGTCCGATCCCGCCGCGGCAGCGATCGGAGCGGTCGCGGATGCGGTTCTGGCCTCCGGTCGCAGCCTGTCGGGTCGCCCCCTCCCGATGAGTGTGAATCGCGGCGACTGATCAGGTGCAACCGCGCGCCGACCCGGGTGCTCAGGTAGCTTCTGCGTCGAACGGCGGCAGCTCGCCAACCGCCAACGGCGACGTCGCGCGCGTCGCCGTCTGGCCCGCGGCGACCGTACTGGTGGCAGCCCCTCCCGCGGCGGCCATACTCGCAGACTGCGGCTTGACGGGCGGCGTCGGCGGGTCATCGAGCAGAGCCTCACGGATGATGCGGCGCGGGTCGTACTGGCGCGGATCGAGCGTGCGCCAATCCACGTCGTCGAAGTCCTCGCCCATCTCCTCTTTCACGCGGGACCCGGCCGACCGGGCGAAGTCCCGCGCGCGGCGAACGAACTGGCCGAGAGCAGCCGCGTAGCGCGGAAGCCGCTGCGGTCCGATGATCATCCCCGCGATCAGACCGATCAGCAAGAGCTTCTCGATCGTGATCCCGTTGAACATGGGTCAAGATTACCCCTCGCGCCTCAGCGGATTTCCGGGCACGCGCACGTAGGCTTTCCCCTCAGAGAAGGGGCAGTGCATGGGAGATCACGCGGTCAATCGATTCGTCGAAGAAGTGACGGTCGAACCCGAGTCCATCGCCCGCGCCCGCGAGGCCGCGCTCGAGCTCGGCGCCGACCCGATCAGCGCCGCCGTGGGTGTGCAGTGCGCCACGATCGCCGCGGTCGGGCGCGCGCTGAACATCGTTGAGATCGGCACCGGCGGCGGAGTCTCAGGGCTCTGGCTCCTGCGCGGCGCGCCGCAGGCGACCCTCACCACGATCGACGTCGAGCCCGAGCACCTCGCGGCGGCCCGTCAGGCGTTCGCGCAGGCGAAGGTGCCGCCGGCACGAGCACGGTTCATCACGGGACGAGCAGCAGAGGTGCTCCCCCGCATGAACGAGGCTTCCTACGACATCGTGCTCGTCGACGCCGAGCCCGAGGGCGTCATCGAATACGTCGAACACGGGCTGCGACTGGTCCGCCCCGGGGGCACGGTGCTGATCCCGCGCGTACTGGCTGGCGGCGCCGTTGCCGATCCGGTCAAGCGTGACGATGTCACCACCGCCTACCGTTCGCTGATCCAAGAGGTCGCGCAATCCCCCGCCGTTCTCGGCGCGCTCAACACCGCGCGCGAAGGACTCCTCCAGCTGACGACCCTGGCACACGCCTAAGCGGTCCGATACAACACACAGGGAAGCGGCCGGTCACAGGACCGGCCGCTTCCCTGTGTGTTGAGAGGATGGCTCGCGCTACGCGGCTCCGACGACCCCACCGAGCACGTCGTACAGTTCCTTGGCCTCGGCGTCGTTCACCGAGACGACAAGGCGCCCACCGCCTTCGAGAGGTACGCGCACGATGATGAGGCGACCTTCCTTCACGGCCTCCATCGGTCCGTCTCCGGTTCGCGGCTTCATGGCTGCCATGGCGGCTCCCTTTCGTCGTGGTCTACCTGTCAAGCTTAGGGGATTTGCCAGAAACGGTTGCCGAGCGCGTACATGTTGTAGATCCACCACCACTGCCCGGCAAGGCAGACAACGAGAACTCCGGCACGCCACGCGAGCGAGCGCGGCACGGCGAACGCGCCCCACAGCGGAGAAAGGGGAACGAGCAGTCGAAAGATGCTCGACTGGGGGAAGAACACGGCGAGCAGGTACACGAGATAGCTCACTGCCCACAGCCGAATCTCCGGTCCCAACGCGCGCACCTGAGGTGCCCAGAGCAGGGCCGCAGCGATCCCGACCAGAACAACCACGAGCACAATGACTCCCCCGACGCTGCCCCACCCCCACGTCTGCCCCCAGAAGGCCGCGCCCTGCACGAAAGCATCGAAGGGGACGAAGACCCCCTCATCGTTGATCAGCCAGTTTCGTCGCCAGGCCAATTCGGTCGCGAGATACGCGCCGGGATCGCCCGTGACGACAGCCGCGATCACCTGCCACGAGAACCCGACAACGGTCGCGAGCGCGCCAAGAGCGACGATGTGGATGATCTCGGGTGTTCGAAGCGGCTCCGTGCGGCGCGAGAAGAAGCGCCAGATGCCGAACAGACCGAGAAAGAGCGCGAACGCGAGGACCCCGGGTCTCGTGTATCCCATGAGAATCACGAGCGGATACACCCAGACATACCGCCGGGTCGTCACCGCCCAGAGCGCAAGGAAGAGCCACAACAAGAAGAGCGCTTCGGCGTACCCCAGGACAAAGAGCGCCGAGAGCGGCCCGGCTGCGAAGAAGCCGGCGCCCCAGTAGGCGGCCGAGGGGCCGATGCGCGGTCGCAGGATCCGATACAGCACGTAGGTCGCGCCGAACCCGGAAAGCAGCGAGATGATCACCGCCGCCGCACCCCAGGAGCCGCCGAACAGCGGCGCGAGCGCACCGGCGAGATACGCGTAGACGGGCATGAACGCCCACTGATTCTCCGCGACCTGTCCCGCGTCAGTCAGCGGCAACTCCGCGGGGTATCCGTGGACGGCGAGGAACCAGTACCACTGCGCGTCCCATCCCAGGAGCATGTCGGAGACCGCCGGCGCTGCACCGAACCGGCTTCCTTCCTCCGCGAGCGTCGCTGCGAGGATGAAGAAAGCGAAGGTTGCGAGCCGGCACACCAAGTAGAGGATGGCCAGCCGAACGACGATGCGTCCGCCTCTGTCCCACACGGACAGATCGGTCGCGGGTGTGCGCTCGGTGCTTAGGTCAGCCACGCACGCAGCCCGCGCTCGACATCCATGATCTGAGAGACCGCAACGCGCTCTTCGTCATGGTGGGCCAGCAGCGGATCTCCCGGGCCGTAGTTGACGGCGGGGATGCCGAGGGCGGAGAACCGTGCAACGTCGGTCCAGCCGTACTTCGGTCGGGCCTGGCCGCCCACGGCGGCGACGAACTCCTGCGCCAGCGGATCGTCCAGCCCCGGCCGCGCGCCCTCGGCCATATCGATGACCTCGACCTCGAAGCCGTCGAAGACCTCACGGACATGCGTCTCAGCTTCGGCTCCGCTTCGCGACGGGGCGAAGCGGTAGTTGACCTCGACCTCGCAGAGATCGGGGATGACGTTGCCCGCGACACCTCCCGCAATGCGGACGGCGTTGAGCCCCTCCCGATAGACGAGCCCGTCCACCGCTACCTCGCGCGCCGTGTAGGCGGCGAGCCTCTCCAGGATCGGCGCCGCCTTGTGGATCGCGTTCTCCCCGACCCACGAACGAGCACTGTGAGAGCGGACGCCATGCGTTCTGATGATCGCGCGCATGTGGCCGTTGCAGCCGCCCTCGACCTGCCCGTTCGAGGGCTCGCCGAGAATGGCGAAGTCGGCAGCAAGCAGGTCGGCCCGCGTCGCGGCGATGCGCGTGAGCGCGTTGAGCGCGGCGGCGACTTCCTCGTGGTCGTACCAGATCCACGTGATGTCAGCCTTTGGTGCGACCAGGTCCGCGGCGAGCTTGAGCTGAACGGCAACGCCGGCCTTCATGTCGACAGTGCCGCGCCCCCAGATGAACTCCTCCCGTCGATGTCGACGGTGCGGGTGGGCACGTTCCCGTTGATCGGCACGGTGTCGATGTGCCCGGCGATGGCTACCCGGCGCTCTCGCCCCTGATGGGTCCGCGCGATGATCGTGTCACCGTCGCGGATGACTTCGAGGTGCGGCAGGGCGCGGACGGCCTGCTCGATGAGGTCGGCAAGATGCCCTTCGTCTCCGGAGACACTGGGGATGTCGCAGATCGCGCGGGTGAGATCGACAGCGTTCGAGGTCAAGTCCAGCACCCTTCGAGTCTAGCCAGGGGCCACGAAGCTCCGACCGGCGCCGCGTCACGGGCTCAGCACCCCGGATTCGACTCGATACCCTGGAACGATGAGTGCACAGCGGATGATCAGCGGTATCGGGGCGGCGACGGTCGCGGCAGACGGCACGGTTCTGGACACCTGGTACCCGTCACCCCAGCCCGGCGCTCTGGCCGATGCCGCGGACGCTCACGAGGCAGCACGTGCCCTCGTCGCGCAGGCGGTCGGCGCGGATGAGACGCGCGGCGTCACCATCACTCAGATTGAGATCGAGATCGACCTCGACGCGGCGCCGACAGACACTCCCGACGCGTATCTCCGTCTCCACGCGCTGTCACACCGGCTCGTCAAGCCAAACGATCTGAATCTCGACGGCATCTTCGGCGCGCTTCCCAACGTCGCATGGACAAACGCGGGACCTGTTCATCCGGCCGACCTGACGGCGCGGCGACCTCTGCTTCAGCGCGCCGGCATCCAGGTGCAGGGCGTGGACAAGTTCCCGCGGCTGACCGATTACGTCCTCCCGAGGGCGTGCGCATCGCGGATGCCTCTCGTGTGCGGCTGGGCGCCTACCTCTCCCCCGGTACGACGGTGATGCACGAGGGCTTCGTCAACTTCAACGCGGGAACTCTCGGGCAGAGCATGGTCGAAGGACGGATCTCCCAGGGCGTCGTCGTCGGCGACGGCAGCGACATCGGTGGGGGCGCCTCCATCATGGGCACCCTCTCCGGCGGCGGCTCGCACCGGGTGTCCGTTGGCGCCCGGACGCTGCTGGGCGCCAACGCGGGAATCGGCATCTCCCTCGGGGACGACTGCGTCGTCGAGGCGGGCCTGTATGTCACCGCCGGGTCGAAGATCGTGCTCCCCGACGAGACCACCGGTGCGGACGGCGCACGCCCCACTGTGAAGGGCGCAGCCCTGTCGGGTCAGAACGGCATCCTATTCCGCCGCAACTCCGTCACGGGTGCAATCGAGGCCGTGCGGCGCGCCGGGGTCGGCGTCACCCTCAACGAAGCCCTCCACGCCTGACCCGCGCGCCACGACCCGCCGCGACGGGGAACGGAGAGGTCAGCGGCGCACGCGCACCGAGAGGCACGTGACGCATCCTTCGAGCTTCTCGAACTCCGTTACGGGGGTCTGCACGACGGTGAGACCACGCGAGCGAAGCAGCGCGGCCGTCTGCGGGGCGCCCGCCGACATCAAGACCGTCGACGGATCGAGGACAACAACGGCAGTCCCCTGTTCTTCAGGAACGGGAAGGAAGCGCGGAAACACCGATGGATCGTCGACGAGCGGTTCGTAGCCGATGACGGTTCCGTCAGGAAGCGCGGTCACCGCGCTCTTGAGGTGCAACACGCGGGTCACCGGCACCGCGACGAGCTTCCAGCCGCGCGGCGTGAGCAGAGTCTCGAGCTGCGCGAACCCGTCGTCATTCGTCCGGGAAGACGCCCCCACGTAAACCGTGCGACCGACCTTGAGGATGTCGCCGCCGTCGAGTGTGCCGGGCGCCTCGATCTCGTGGATCGGCAGACCGAGCGTGCGCGCCGCTGCCCGGGCCGTGTCGATCTCACCGCGTCGGGACTCTGCCCCGGGGCGGCCGATCACCACGAGGTCGTCGAAGACGACCAGGGCGTCCTCGATGAAGACCCCGTCCGGCTGTGTCGGCGCCGCCTCGACGTCGATGATCTGCCAGCCGCGGTCGCGGTACACCGCGACGTAGTCGCGCCACTGCGATAGGGCGAGCCCGGCGTCCGCAGCGACACGGTCACGGTGCGTCAGCTCCCCGTCGGCCAACAGCGGTGACGGGACACGGACAAGGAGTTTCGGCATCCGTTCAGAATGCCAGACTCAGGCGTTGCGCACGGACCCAGGTGTCGTGAATGTGCCCAGGCGTCGCGAAGGACGCAGACGGACTCAGACGCCCGGGTAGTTCCGTTCGGGCGAACCGATGTAGAGCTGCTGCGGCCGACCGATCTTCGTCTGCGGGTCGCCGATCGCCTCGCGCCACTGGGCGATCCAGCCCGGCAGACGGCCGATCGCGAACAGCACGGTGAACATCCGCGTCGGGAAGCCCATCGCCTTGTACATGACGCCCGTGTAGAAGTCGACGTTCGGGTAGAGGCGACGCTCCTTGAAGTAGTCGTCGTTGAGGGCGATCTCTTCGAGGTCTTTCGCCAGGTCCAGCAGCGGGTCGTGAACGCCGAGTTCCGACAGAACCTCGTCGGCGGATTCCTTGACGAGCTTGGCGCGGGGGTCGTAGTTCTTGTAGACCCGGTGGCCGAAGCCCATGAGCTTGACGCCGTCTTCTTTGTTCTTGACCCGCTCCACGAAGCGCTGCACGCTCTCGCCGGAGTCCCGGATCTGCGCGAGCATCGACAGGACAGCTTCGTTGGCCCCGCCGTGCAGCGGGCCGTAGAGGGCGTTGATTCCCGCGGAGATCGACGAGAACTGGTTTGCACCGGTCGATCCGACCAGGCGTACCGTCGAGGTCGACGCGTTCTGCTCGTGGTCCTCGTGCAGGATCAGCAGACGCTCAAGCGCGCGGGAGACGACCGGGTTGACCTCGTAGAGCTCCGACAGCACACCGAAGTTGAGCTTGAGGAAGTTGTCGACGAAGCTCATCCCGTTGTCGGGGTACAGGAACGCCTGACCGATGCTCTTCTTGTGGGCGTACGCGGCGATCACCGGAAGCTTCGCAAGCAGGCGGATCGTGTTGACCTCGACGTGCTCGGGGTTGTGCGGATCGGACTCGTCTTCGTAGTAGGTCGACAGGGCCGCCGTCGCCGCCGAGAGCACCGACATCGGGTGCGCGGTGGGAGGCAGCGAGCCGAAGAAGCGCTTGAGGTCCTCGTGCAGCAGCGTGTGGCGACGGATGCGGTTATCGAACGCCGCGAGCTCATCGGGGGTCGGCAGCTCGCCGTAGATGAGCAGCCACGCCACCTCGAGGTACGTGCTGTGGGTCGCGAGCTGCTCGATGGGATACCCGCGGTACCGCAGGATGCCCGCATCCCCATCGATATAGGTGATCGCCGACTTGGTCGAGGCCGTGTTGACGAACCCGTAGTCCAGGGCCGTGTACCCGGT
The DNA here is from genome assembly GCF_015565955.1 of Microbacterium schleiferi. Taxonomy (NCBI): domain Bacteria; kingdom Bacillati; phylum Actinomycetota; class Actinomycetes; order Micrococcales; family Microbacteriaceae; genus Microbacterium; species Microbacterium schleiferi. Next base: position 2,168,896 of record NZ_CP064760.1, read on the forward strand.
CTGCCGCGTGAACGTCGCGACATCGATGCTCGGTACCCCGTCGGTGCCGTGGAGCACGGGGAACTCGGCGGTCCGATCACCGACGGTCAGGATGGCCTTCTGCTGCGGGGTCTGCGCGTCGTCCACGGCGCCTCCTTGCATTGTCTGGGGCTGTCGTCGGCCCCCGGGACGGGTTCGTCGCCTCGCGGAGCCGTCCAAGCACGTGTCGGTGCCCGGGCTGCCCCTACAGCCTAGTAGTCGGTCCGGCCTACTGTGCGCACAGCCAAAGCGGGGACAGTTTCGATGGAGAAAACCTCGCAGCGCGGCCCACCGACTGCTCCGCCTGCCCGCTAACCGGCCCGGAGCCGATCGACCGCGGCGGCGATGCGTTCATCGGTTGCCGTCAGCGAGAGCCGCACGTGGTGCGTATGGGCCTGACCGTAGAAGATCCCGGGTCCGACGAGGATGCCGCGCTGCGCGAACCACTCGACCGAGGCCCAGGCATCCTCACCGCGGGTGAGCCACAGATAGAGTCCCGCTTCGCTCCGATCGACGCGGAACCCCGCGCTCTCGACGGCGGGGCGAAGGAGCCCGCGCCGATGACGATAGAGCTCCCGTTGCCGGGCCACATGGGAGTCATCGCCCAGGGCAACGGCCATGGCAGCTTGCACGGGAGCGGGGGCATCAGTCCCAAGTGCTTGCGCGCTGTCAGCATCGGCTCGATGATCGCCGCGTCCCCCGCGACAAAGGCGGCGCGGTAGCCGGCGAGGTTGGACTGCTTGCTCAGCGAATACACCGACAGCACGCCGGTGTTGTCGCCGTCGGTCACGCGTGGGTCCAGCGCCGACGGAATCGCCTCGTGGTCCCAGGGCGAATCCCAGCCGAGCTCGGCGTAGCACTCGTCGCTCGCGAGCACAGCTCCGAGCTCTCTGGCCCGGTCGCGAGCAGCGCGCAGGGCCGCGACATCCAGCACGGCGCCGTCCGGGTTGCCGGGCGAGTTCAGCCATACCAACCGTGTCTGCGCGGGCCACTGTGCCGGATCCTCTGCGGCGACCGGGGTGGCGCCGACCACGCGAGCTCCGACCTCGTAGGTCGGGTAGGCCGCGACCGGATGCACAACGACATCCCCGGCCCGAGTCCCAGAAGCAGCGGCAGCAGGGCCACGAGTTCCTTCGAGCCGATCGTCGGGAGCACGCTGTCGACCGTGAGACCGGGAACCCCGCGTCGGCGCGCATACCAGTCGACGATCGCCTCGCGCAGCGCGACCGTCCCCACGGTCTGCGGGTACGCATGAGCGTCAGTCGCAGCCGCAAGCGCCCGAGCGATCACGTCCGGGGTCGGATCGACCGGCGAACCGATCGAGAGATCAACGATCCCATCCGGGTGCGAGCGCGCCTGCGCGGCGTAGGGCGCCATCGCGTCCCACGGGTAATCGGCCAGATCGGCGACGCCCATCGGTCGAAACCCGGGTCAGTGGTTCTGCGGGGGCAGTTCGGCGATGACCGGGTGGTCCTTGGGGATCACACCCACCTTGGCCGCTCCACCGGGCGAACCGAGGTCATCGAAGAACTCGACGTTCGCCTTGTAGTAGTCCTGCCATTCCTCGGGCAGGTCGTCTTCGTAGTAGATCGCCTCGACGGGGCATACGGGTTCGCAGGCGCCGCAGTCGACGCACTCATCCGGGTGGATGTAGAGGCTGCGCTCCCCCTCATAGATGCAGTCGACGGGGCACTCGTCGATGCAGGCACGATCCTTGACATCGACGCACGGAAGGGCGATCACATACGTCACGAGAGCAAGTCTAGTCGGCTGTCCGGACGGCCCGGCCGCGATCGACACGCTCTGGCCACGCGACCACGAACGCCGTAACGGCGGGAAGCCACAGCGTCCAGACGACCCCCAGGATCGACTGCGGCACGATCACCGAACCGCCGGCCCCGGTGCCCGACAGGACGATCGCGACACCCATCGCACCCAGACCCGTGGCAAGGGCCGCCCACCGGTCGGCGGTGAGCGCGCGCACCGCGATGATGACCGCTCCCGCGGCGACCATGGCCAGCACGAGGCCCACCGGAAGACCGAACACGCGGTACGCGTGACTGACGGTGCCCGCGGCGCCGTAGATCACCCCGACGACCAGCGCGACCACCCACCCGGCAAGGCGAAGAAACGAGAAGCGCGGCACCGCATCACTGTATCGCGGCGCCTCTGTGCGAAACCTCACACCGCCAGGCCCCACCACCGGAGCGCCGCCGCGACCGCGGCTGCCGCCACCACGACGACGAGGAACGGCGCACGAAGCAGCAGGAGGCCCGCCGCCACGAGGATCGCGGGAACCCGTGCATCCACGACGATCTCCTGCCCGAGCCCGAACGTCTGCACGGCGACGAGCGCGGCGAGCAGGGCGACGGTGAGCAGATCGGCGATGCGCGCGGGTCGAGGCGCCTCGAGCAGGCGAGGGGGAACGAGATACCCCGTCACCTTGAGAGCCAGGCAGATGACGGATGCCAGCGCGATAGCGCTCCAGAGGGTCATGGCAGCCCCTCCCGCTCGGGAAGATCATCGGGTTCGTCGAGGCCATCGGATCCGAGACTGCTGTCGACGCCGGGGCCACCCGCGGGCCCTGCGCCGCCCTTCGCCGCGCCGCCTCCCCAGTCGGCCCACCCGACGACGATTGCGACGAGGGCGGCGATGAGCACCGGAAGACCCGGCATGAGAGACGGCGTCAGCACTGTCGCGACCACCGCCGCCGCGATGCCGACGACGATCGGCTGTCTCCCGCGCAGGCGCGGCCACAACAGGGCGAGAAAGGCTGCAGCGGCCGCGGCATCCAGCCCGTACGCGCGCGGGTCGCCGAGCACATCACCCAGCAGCGCACCGGCGAGGGTCGAGAGGTTCCAGCCGAGGTAGATGCCGATGCCGGTGACCCAGAAACCGACGGTTCGGGCCCGGGGTGTGCCCTGCGCCAGGGCGACGGCCGTGGATTCGTCGATCGTGAACTGCGGCGCCGCGATGCGTGTGAACCGTCCCGGCGGCAACAGCGTCGACATCCGGATGCCGTAGGCGATGTTTCGCGCGCCCAGCAGGGCAGCCGAGGCAACGGCTGCGGGGATGGCAGCCAGCCCTCCGGCAGAGATGACGCCGACGAAGGCGAACTGCGATCCGCCCGTGAACATCACGAGGCTGAGGACACACGTCTGCCACACGTCGAGACCCGCCGCGACCGACAGTGCGCCGAACGACACGCCGTAGGCGCTCGTGGCCAGCGCGACGCCGACGCCTTGGCGCCATGCGCCGCGCGCGGCGTCCATTCCGCCCTGTTCCGACGGCTCCTCACCGTGCCGCATGCTCGCCATCCTCGCAGTCCGCGAGCCTTTTCTGCTGTCAGTGGCGCGTCCCCGCGCCGCCGTAGGCTGGGGGAATGACCCGCCGAACCCGACGCCGCGGGCGCTCGCTCGCGGGAGCCACCCGCATCACTGCTGTCAGCGCCACCACGGCCACGCTCGTCGCCGCACTCCTCTCGGGGTGCAGCCCCACGCCGCCGGCAGCGCCGCTCGGCGAGGCGTTCGCTGCGGCGCTGGATGCGGCCTCCGTCCCCGGCGGGGCGATCGCGGTGCGTCGGGATGGAGTAACCACGGTCTATCCGGCCGGGGTCGCCGATGCCGATGGCACGCCCGTCACGGAGGAAACCCTGTTCGGTTACCGCTCTGTCACCAAGTCGTTCGTCGCGACGGTGATCCTGCAGCTCGCCGATGACGGCATCCTCGACCTCGATGCCACAGCGCCTGCCGCGGGGACGGGGATCGAAACCACCGCGACGATCGATGAGCTGGCAACGATGACCTCGGGTGTCCCCAGCTACTCGACGCAGGCAGGGCTTGTCGACCTCCTGGTCGAGGACTGGACGCGCAGCTGGACCGACACGACCCTGTACGGGTTGACTGCCGGCCTCCCCGAGGAGTTCCCGCCCGGGACCAGCTACGAGTACTCGAACACCAACACGGTCCTGCTCGGGCAGATCATCGACACAGCGTCGGGCCAGAGCTGGCCTGAAGCCGTCCGCACGGGAATCCTGGAACCACTCGAACTGAACTCCGTGATCTATCCCGGCAACGCCCTGCCCCCCGAGGATGCCGCGACGCCGTTCCAGGTGGATGCTGACGGCACCGTGGAAGAACTTCCCACGGTCCGCGCGAGTGCGTTCTCGGCAGCCGGCGGCCTGTTCGGCACGGCCGGCGACCTGGCGGGATGGGCCGAGGCGCTGGGGACGGGTTCGCTCGTGTCAGACTCGGCACAGGAACGTCGGGTGTCGGAGTGGCACGACACGGCCCCTGATCCGGCGAGCCCGTATTACGACGAGTACGGCTTCGGCATCGGCCGGATCGGCAAGTGGATCGGCCACACGGGCAACGGTCTCGGCTACCAGGCCCTCGCGATGTACCACCCGGAATCCGCGACGGCGGTGGCGATCGTGGTCAACGCCACCGGACCAGACCCCGATCTGCCGGCGCATCTGTTCGAGCAGTTGCAGGAGCTGATCCTCGCGGACTGATCCCTCCCGGGATTGCGATCAGGCGTTGGCGTCCTGGCGCTTCAGGCGCGATGCGGCACGGCCACGTTCGGTCGCGTCCAGGACGACCTTGCGGATGCGCACCTTCTCGGGCGTCACCTCGACGCACTCGTCTTCGCGCGCGAACTCCAGGCTCTCCTCCAGCGACAGCAAGCGCGGCGGAGTCATCGACTCGAACGTGTCGGCCGTGGAGGAGCGCATGTTCGTGAGCTTCTTCTCCTTGGTGATGTTCACGTCCATGTCATCACTGCGCGAGTTCTCACCGATGACCATGCCCTCGTAGACCTCTTCCGTGGGCTGCACGAAAAAGCTCATGCGCTCCTGGAGCGCGATGATCGCGAAGGGGGTCACGACGCCGGAGCGATCAGCGACGATCGACCCGTTCTGGCGCGTCACGATCTGACCCGCCCACGGCTCGTAGCCGTGCGAGATCGCGTTGGCGATACCCGTGCCACGGGTCGTCGTGAGGAATTCGGTGCGGAAGCCGATGAGCCCGCGGGAGGGCACGACGAACTCCATGCGAACCCAGCCGGTGCCGTGGTTGGTCATGTTGTCCATGCGCCCCTTGCGGGCGGCGAGCAGCTGCGTGATGGCCCCGAGGTACTCCTCGGGCGCGTCGATCGTCAGATGCTCAAAGGGCTCGTAGGTCTTCCCATCGATCTTCTTGGTGACCACCTGAGGCTTGCCGACGGTCAGCTCGAAGCCTTCGCGCCGCATGTTCTCGACGAGGATCGCCAGCGCCAGCTCGCCGCGGCCCTGCACCTCCCAGGCATCCGGCTTGCCGATGTCAACGACCTTCAACGAGACGTTACCGATCAGCTCGCGATCCAGCCGGTCCTTGACCATACGGGCGGTGAGCTTGTGACCCTTGACCTTGCCGACCAGCGGAGAGGTGTTGGTGCCGATCGTCATCGAGATGGCGGGGTCATCGACCGTGATCGCCGGCAGCGGGCGCACATCTTCGGGGTCGGCGATCGTCTCGCCGATCGTGATGTTCTCGATGCCCGCGATCGCAACGATGTCGCCGGGGCCGGCGGACTCCGCCGGATAGCGCTCCAGCGCACGGGTCTTCAGCAACTCGGTGATGCGCGCGCTGGTGTGCGAACCGTCGTGGCGCACCCACGCGACAGTCTGACCCTTCTTGAGGGTGCCATTGAACACGCGCAGCAGCGCGAGGCGGCCGAGGAAGGGGCTGGAGTCGAGGTTCGTCACCCAGGCCTGCAGCGGCGCCTCATCGTCGTAAGACGGCGCCGGAACGTGCTCGAGGATCGCCTCGAAGAGCGGCTCGAGATCGTCGTTGTCGGGAAGGGAGCCATCGGCAGGGCGGTTGCGGGATGCCGCTCCCGCGCGCCCACTCGCGTAGACGACGGGGACATCCAGAAGTGCGTCCACGTCGAGATCGGGCACGTCGTCGACCATGTCGGAGGCAAGGCCCAACAGCAGGTCGTGGCTCTCCTCCTCGACGTCAGCGATGCGGGCGTCCGGACGGTCGGTCTTGTTCACGAGAAGGATGACGGGAAGCTTCGCCTCCAGGGCCTTACGCAGCACGAAACGCGTCTGGGGCAGCGGACCCTCCGAGGCATCCACCAGCAGCACGACACCGTCGACCATCGACAGGCCGCGCTCAACCTCGCCACCGAAGTCGGCGTGACCCGGGGTGTCGATCACGTTGATCGTCACGGGGACCTCGGTGTGAACACCGTTGTAGGTGATCGCGGTGTTCTTCGCGAGGATCGTGATGCCCTTTTCCCGCTCGAGGTCGTTCGAGTCCATCGCGCGCTCTTCGACGTGCGCGTGCTCACCGAACGAGCCGGTCTGTCGCAGCATCGCGTCCACGAGCGTTGTCTTGCCGTGGTCAACGTGCGCAACGATCGCGACGTTTCGGAGGTCCGAACGGAGGGCATGCGCCATGAGGGAATCCTTGCGGGTGGGGAGGCGGCCGGGATGCCGGCGCCCTCCAGGATATCTCAGGAGCGCTGAGGCACCGCTGAACGGTGGTCGCGAGCGCCTTACGCGGACTTCTGCTCTGCCAGGAGAGCGGCCCGAGCCTCGCGACGTTCGCGCTGCTCGGCCGGGTCAGGGACCGGCACTGCCGCGATGAGTCGCTTGGTGTAGTCATCCTGCGGGTTGCGCAGAATCTGCTCCTTCGACCCCTGCTCGACGATGCGTCCGTGCTGCATGACGGCAATGCGGTCAGCCAGCAGGTCCACGACCGCGAGGTCGTGAGTGACGAACAGCGTCGCGAACTGCTTCTCCTTCTGGATCGCCTGCAGCAGTTCGAGCACACGCGCCTGCACCGACACATCCAGGGCGCTGGTGGGCTCGTCGGCCACGAGCACCGTGGGGTCCAGCGCCAGGGCGCGCGCGATACCGATGCGCTGACGCTGCCCACCCGAGAGCTCATGCGGGTACCGGTTGCGGAAATCGCGCGGCAACTCGACCAGATCGAGCAGATCCTCGACGCGCTGCGAGATCTCCTTCCGGTCGCGGCCCGCCAGTTCGAGGGGCTCACCGATCGACTCACCGACCGGCCAGCGCGGGTTCAGCGAGGACCCGGGATCCTGGAACACGATTCCGAGCTTTCGGCGCACCGCCCGCAGCTCCTTGGGGTTCACGCCGACCATGTCCTGACCGGCAACGCGCAAGGATCCCTCGGCGATCGGCACCAGTCCAACGATCGCGCGGGCGATCGTTGTCTTGCCCGACCCCGACTCCCCCACCAGACCCAGCACCTCGCCCGGCTGGATCGACAGGGTCGCATCCGAGACCGCGCGGAAGGCGGGGACGCGGCCGCGCTTGGGGTATTCGATCGAGACGTTCTCGAGCCGCAGAGCCGCGGTCGAGTCGTCGCGTCGCGTCTCCTCCTCGGCCCGCGCTTCCCCGAGGCCAAGGTGGGGCACGGATGCCATGAGCGCGCGCGTATACGGATGCTCGGCCTCACCGAAGACCTGCGTTGCAGGCCCGTATTCAACGACGTCCCCGTCTTTCATCACCATGACGTCATCGGCCATGTCAGCAACCACGCCCATGTCGTGGGTGATGAGGATGATGGCTGAGTCGAGCTTCGTGTGGAGGTTACGCAGCAGATCGAGGATCTCGGCCTGCACCGTCACATCGAGCGCGGTCGTCGGCTCGTCGGCGACGAGCACACGGGGCTCCAGCGAGATCGACTGCGCGATCATGGCGCGCTGGCGCTGCCCACCCGAGAGCTGGTGGGGGTAGGAGTCGAAGGCCTTCAGCGGATCCGGCATCTCGACCAGACGGAGCAGCTCGAGCGAGCGCTCCTTGGCCTGCTTGCGCGTCATTCCGGGACGGTGGGTCATCAGCGCTTCCGAGATCTGGAAGCCGATGGTGTAGACGGGATTCAGGGCCGTCATGGGCTCCTGGAAGATCGCGGCGATGCCCTCGCCACGTACCTTCCGCAGAGCCTCGGGGCGCGCACCGAGAATCTCCTTGCCGGCGAGCTTCGCACTCCCGTGGACCCGGGCGTTCTTGGGCAGCAGACCCATGATGGCCATGCTGCTGGTGCTCTTTCCGGAGCCCGACTCACCGACGATCGCGAGGACCTTGCCGGGCATGAGGTCGTAGCTGACGTGCTTGGCAGCGGCGACCCAGCTACCGCCGACGAAGAACTCGACACCCAGGTTCGATACCGACAGTGCGGGGCCTGCCGTTGACGTCGCGGCGGTCTGCGCGGCCCGTTCCTTGCGTCCCAGGCGTCCGCCCGTGCGCGGCTGATCAGAAGTCATCGTTCGTTCTCCCGTGTCAGGATGGGCGCATGCCCGAACCGGTCACTCTTCGCCCGCGCGGCGGCATGATCATCGCCACGCTTGCCCTCGTGATCACGGCAGCGGCCCTCGTATTCATCGCCGTAGACGGCGGACTGCTCGACCTTGCCCGCTGGGCGTGGCCGGTCGTGTTGCTCGGCTGGGGCGCCTGGCTGCTGTACCTGCGCCCGTTCGTTCGCGTCTCCGAAGGCTTCGTCGAGGTGAGCAACATCGTTCGCACCTACCGCGTGCCGTGGAGCGACATCGACGCGATCGACTCCCGCTTCGCGCTCACGATCCGCACGCGCGGCGGCCGCCTCATCCGCGCCTGGGCAGCTCCCGCACCGGGAGCCCGACAGGCCCTGTCGACGCAGCGCGCCGATGTCGCGCATGCGCCCGGGGACGACGACACGCGTCGCCCGTCGGATGCCGAAGGCACCGCCTCCGGTGATGCCACCGGCCTCGTGCGCCGCGAACTCGACCGCCACCGCCGTGAAGACGTCGTGGCGCCGGGTGATGTGACCACGGTGGGCCAGACGGTCGTGACGTGGCATCCGCTGCTGATCGCGGGCACCGTTGCGCTCGCGGCCGCCGCGGTTGCGAGCCTCGTGCTGCCTCACGGCTGATCATCCGATCTGTCGCCGCGATCTCGTCGGCGACCGGGAGGCCCAGACCCCTCGCCGAGGTCGGTGAATTCATCCATGTACGGGACATCGGAATCCGACGTCGGAGCCTCGACCATCGTGACCGCCTGCACCGACGGAATAGCCGCGACGGCACGGGATGCCTTGCGGCGACTCACCTTCGCCTGCTGACGCGGGTCGAAGGCGTCTCGCAGACCGTCACCGATGAAGTTGATGCACAGGGCGAGCAGGATGATGAACAGACCCGGCCACCAGAACAGCCACGGACGCGTCCGGAACGCCTCACGGTACGTGCTGATGATCTGGCCGAGGGAAACATCCGGGTACTGGATGCCGAAGCCCAGGAAGCTCAGGGCCGCCTCCGTCAGCACAGCGGCGCTCATCAGGAGCGTCGTGTTGACGATGATCACGCCGACGGCGTTCGGGAGGATGTGCCGGAAGATGATCCGCGCGTTGCTCGCACCGGCGACCCGGGCTGCATCCACGAACTCGCGTTCTCGCAGCGACAAGAAATCACCGCGAACGAGGCGGGCAAGACCGGTCCAGCTCAGGATGCCGAGGAACAGTCCGAAGACGAACGCGTTGCCGCCGAACAGCTTCCCCATGATCGAACCGAGGACGATGATCGGGATGATGATGATGACGTCGGTAAACCGCATGATCAGCGAGTCCGACCAGCCGCGGAAGTAGCCCGACACCGCGCCGAGGCTCACACCGACGACCAGCGAAACCAGGCCGACGAGGAACATGACGGTGATCGACTGCTGCGTACCGCGCATGACCTGCGCGAAAACGTCCTTACCCAGTGTGTCTTGACCGAACGGGTGCTCACCGAAGCTCAGGGGCCACAGGGATAGCGTCGGCTGCCCGCCGTTGACAACGGGGTAGGCGGTCCACCAGTTCAACGGCCACCAGCCGGGGATACGCCACCCGTTGATCGAGAGGACCCCGGCGGCATTGGCCTCGAGGGCCCCGGTGCCTCCGATGACGGTCCCGACGGAGGTGAATGCCAGCAGGATGACGAGGACGAGGATGACCAGCGCGGTCATCGCCAGCTTGTGGCGGAAGAAGCGACGGCGCACGAGGGCGCCCTGGCTCATGCCCGCGACGGCCTTCTGTTCGATCGTCTGCTCGGAGCCCCGGTCCTGGGGCGCATCTGTGGGAAGCGAAGTCGCCATGTCAGTTCACCCGGATCCGTGGGTCGAGAGCGGAGTAGAGGAGGTCAGCGATCAGGTTGAAGATCACTGCCAGGACGCCGGTGACGACGAAGAAGCCCATCACGAGGTTGACGTCACCCTTCTCGAGGCCATCGACGAACAGAGAACCCATTCCCTTCCAGGCGAAGATCGTCTCGGTGATGACCGCGCCGCCGATGAGCGCGCCGATGTCGAAGGCGATGATCGTTGCGATCGGAATCAGCGCGTTGCGCATCGCGTGGCGGACCACAACGGTGCGCTCCGTGAGGCCCTTGGCCCGCGCCGTACGCACATAGTCCTGGTTCATGACCTCGAGCAGGCTCGAGCGCGTGTACCGCGTATAAGCCGCGATCGAGACGACAGCCAGGGCGATTGTCGGGAGGATGAGGTGCGAGAACCCGTCGAGGATCTGGAACCACATGTCACCCTGCAAACCGGGGGTCCGTGAGCCGATCGTCGCGATGACGCCGCTCTGCGGGATCCGCTGCACGTAGTCGGGATAGACCAGCAGAACGCGGTCGATGACGATGACGAAGAAGGTGATGAAGCTGACGATCGCCGCGGTACGCGCGGCTTCCCGCTTTCCGTCGCCCCCGACGATGAGGCCGACGACGATGCCGATGCCGATCGCCGCGATGCCGAGCAGAATCAGCATCCAGCCCTCGGGGACATAGAAGAACAGGTACTGCAGCGGGAAGTAGAGGGCGATCCAGATTGCCACCGTGATGAGGGAGGCCAGGAGCGCGCGCCGGTTGGCCAGGCCCGTCGAGATCGCGGTGACGCCGACGGCAGCGCCCACTCCGGTGACGATGACCCCGATGAGGCCGATGGTCGGCTGGGCGAACCAATTCGTGACGCCGAGAAGCCCCAGCATGCCCGCGCCGGCAACGAAGGCCGAGCCGAAGGTGATCAGCCGGGTCTTCCACGAACCTCCGAGAAGGCTCATGAACACGACACCGGATATCAACCCGGTGATGAGCACCGCGAGCCAGGTCACATTTGGATCGGCCAAAAACTCGTTGAAGCGGATCGCGCCGAACTCCTTGAGGAGCACCGCGACCCAGAAGATCGGGAGCGAGTAGACGATGAAGGTCAGGAAGGTGACGCTGTAGTCGAATCCGCTGTACTGGCGAAGCGCCGTGATGATACCGATCGTGACACCGACGAGGATCGCGATGATCGTGGCTGCCGTGACCAGCTGGATCGTCGAACCAGCCGCGGAGGCCAACGCCTCGGTGACGGGCTGATTGCCGCGGGTGTAGGCGAGCCCGAGATCGCATCGCAGGATGAGGCACTGCGCGGCGCCGCCCAGCCACGTGAAGTAGCGGACGACCGGAGGCAGATCGAGATTCAGAATCTCGATGCGGTAGGCGATTTGCTCTTCGCGGTTGGGTGCGCTGCTGCCGCGCAGGTCCTTTAGCGGGTCGCTTCCGATCGCGGTGAGGGTGTAAACGATGAACGATGCGACAAGGAGCACGAGCAGGATCGCGCCCAGTCGCCTCAGGAGAAACGTCAGCACGTTCGGCCTCGCGGGTTCGCGGACTCAAGTGTCATGGGTGTTCCATTCGGGGCAGAGCTTTGCCCAAAGGTACTACGGCATGCGATGTCGCGGCCGGTCGCCGCGACACAGCTGTGGGCGCCGAGGGGTCACCTCGGCGCCCACGCTATTGGTGTCGACTTCGGGGAAGCGGCTCAGCCGCTCCCCGAAGGAGGGATCAACCCTCAGCGTCGACCGGTGCCCACTCCCAGAAGTTCCAGAAGTAGTCCGGGCTCAGCGGCATGGCCTTCACTCCGGTCACGCGGTCGCTCGAGACGAGCAGACCGGGGAACTGGAAGATCGGGATCGTGACGGCATCCGACCAGATACCCATCTCGGCCTCGTTGAGGAGGTCGGTCTGCGTGTCGTAGTCCGAGGTGACGTTGAGCGTCTGCAGTGCAGCCGTGACGTCCTCGTTGCAGTAGCCGTTGTAGTTTCCACCCTTGGTGTCCGGTGCTGCGAAGTCGTAGCACGCGTAGATCTGGTCCGATCCACCGACGGCGAGGCTGGTCTGCGACCAGGCGAAGATCACGGCGTCGTGCGGGTTGATCGGGTTGACCGACGGGTCGGTGAACTCCCAGTTCGGCTCGCTCTGGTCGACGAGCTGGAAGCCAGCCTGCGCGGCCGAAGCTGCGATGAGCTCGAACTCCTGGCCACGACGGACGTTGCCCTCGGGGTACCAGAAGCCGACCTCGACCGGCGTGGTCACACCGGCGTCGGCGAGGAGCTGCTTGGCGCCCTCGATGTCGACGTCGGCGTAGTCGGCCGAACCGTTGTCGGCGGTGAGGATCGGGTAACGGACCGTGTCAGCCTCGCTCACGAGGTTCGCGTTGCGAACATCAGCATCGGGGTTGAGCGGCACGATGATCTTGTCGACGATCTCCTGGCGCGGGATCGTCTTCAAGAACGCCTGGCGGACGGCAAGTGCCGTCGCCTCGTCGCCACCGTAGGTAGCCGGGTCGAACGGACCGCCGTTGTTGACGGTCAGGTCGACGTGCTCGTGCGAGGCCTGGACACCGGTCTGGACCTCAGCGGTTGCGATGCCCTCGGCAACCTGGAGGATGTCAGCGGTGGGCTGACCCGTCCAGATGTCGAGCTCGCCGGCCTCGAGGGCCTGCAGCGCCGTGGTGGCGTCGCCGATCGCGCGCACCGTGATGCGCTCGAACTTCGGCGAGGGACCCCACGTGTAGAGGGGTTGGCGACGAGAGTCGTGTACTGGTCCTCAGCCGTCTCCTCGATCGTGTACGCGCCGCTGGTCAGGGCAGCAGCGGGGCTGTCCGGCAGCGAGGTGTAGGCGTAGGCGTCGCCCCATGCGGTGCCGAGCGCGTCGAGGACTGCGTCGTCACCGTTGGTGATGGCATCCACGACCTTCTGCTTGGCGGTCTCGGCGAAGCTCTTGGCGGCCTCGCTGTACTTGTCCCAGTCGCCCTGCTCGCCCGAAGCCGAGTAGGTGTCCCAGGCAGCCTGGACGTCGGCGTACTCGTCGGGGAAGGCGAGTGCGTAGGTGCCGTGTGCCGACACACCGAGCGGGTTGACGAGCTCCCAGTCCACGTACGGCTCGTCGTAGACGAGGGTGATCGTCTTGTCGCCGGTCTCGGGGGTCTGGGTGACGAGGTTGTAGCCGGTCGTGGCAGCGGGCGAGAACGCGTCGCTGACGTTGCCGGAGAGGGCGGCCCACTCCAGGAGCATGTCGGCCTCGTCGATCGGAACACCGTCGGACCATACGGCGTCTGCGGTGATCGTGTACTCGACCGTCAGCGGGTCTTCGCTCACGACTTCGTAGGAACCGAAGTCGGTGTTGCGCACCCACTCAGGGGTGTTGTTGTAGTAACCGAACGTGGTGTCGGTCATGTACTTGATGTTGCCGTTGGCGGTGTTGTTGCCAGCGGAGCTGTCGTCGTTGAAGTGGAAGAAGCCTTCGTTGTACGCAACGGTGACTTCGGAGTTCTCCACGACATCCGACTGGTAGGGGTTGCTGCAGCCGGCGAGCACGAGTGCTCCCACTGCAACGACGCCTACGCCCGCCGCAAGACGTGCGATCTTCACATTTCCTCCTGTGCAAGGGGTTATGTGCCGGGGGCATGATTGACCCCGGCACGGATGGAAAAACCCTAAGCGCGGGCTGTGAGTTGTTCAAAACCTGAGGCCGAAAAGTTACATACCCTTAACTCGGCGGGAGTTGCATGTGGCAATCTGACAAGGTGCACCCCCGGAAGCGGCCTCCTGTTGTGAGCGAAGTGCTGAACGTTTCGCGCGTTGAGGGGCAAACACGTACGCGGCTGACGTGGGAGCTGTGGATCGTCCTGGCCATCACCGTTGGCCAGTCGGCGCTGTACAGCCTCCTGTCGTTCGTTCGATCGCTCATTCGCGCCGCCGAGCAGAATCAGACCCTCGCACAGCAACAGACCCAGCTGAACCCGAACCGGGACGCCGAGGCGCTGTGGAACGCGCTCTACCAGTTCCTCAGCATCTTCTTCGGTTTGGCGCTGGTCGCACTCGTGATCTATCTGCTGTGGGAGCCGGGGTCCAATGCCCTGCGGCGGATCGGCCTCGACTTTTCCCGCTTCGGCGGCGATGTCGGCCGTGCACTGCTGCTCGGCGCCGTGATCGGCATCCCCGGTCTTGCTCTGTACGTCATCGGCCGCGCGCTCGGGATCACCCTTCAGGTGAGCGCCTCACCGCTGGATGCCGCGTGGTGGACGGTCCCGCTGCTGATCCTTGCGGCGCTGCGGGCTGGGCTCACCGAGGAGGTCATCTTCCTCGGATACCTCTTCGACCGCCTCCGCCGGTTCGGCTGGAACTGGTGGGCGATCATCCTCACCACGGCAGGCCTGCGCGCGGCGTACCACGCCTACCAGGGCTTCGGAGCGATCGTCGGCAACTTCGCGATGGGCGTCGTCTTCGGCTGGTGCTACCGCCGATGGGGTCGCGTGATGCCCCTCGTGATCGCCCACACCCTCATCGACATCGTCGCGTTCATCGGCTATCCCCTCGCGGTATCCCTCTTCCCCACGGTCTTCTAGCCCCCCTGCCCCGCCCTGATCCCCGCGAGACACAACCTCGCGCGACGCACGGGGTACGTCCGTCGCGCGAGTGCACGTCTCACGGGGATCAGGTGGGCCGGGAGCGGGGGTCCTCCACGGGCGGAGGGGCGGGAGGGTTGTGCACCGACAGGGACCGCGACGGGGTATGGGTGGGTGGAGAGCTGCTCACCATGAAGGATGCAACCGAGGATCGCGATCTCTCCGAGTCCCGTTCGCCTTCACGTCGCGTCGGATGCCGCGCCGACGACTCGACCGCGTGATAACCGCACTCTCGTACGCGTTCGGCACGGCGTATGGGCGGATGCGGCGGCCTGGCGCGCTCTGCCCCCGTGGGATCGCTACCTGGCGCGTGTTCACGCCGTCGCGCTGCTGCGACCGGATGCCGTGTTCTGCCGCGAGTCCGCCGCTGCCCTATGGGGTCAGCCCATCTTCGGCGAGCCGCGCGACATCCATCTCTTCGATGGCGGGGCGGCGCGCTCCCACCGCGTGGGGGACGTCGTGAGGCACGCGAGCATCGCGCCGCCCCGCGTCGTCGAGGCTGGTGGGCTTCTGTTGACTGCTCCCGCTGATACCGCGGTCGCGCTGATGCGCGCTCTTCGCCCCGCGTGGGGTCTCGCGGCGGTAGACGCCACGATCAGTGAGCGCCAACTCGGTCTCTGCACGATCGCCGAGGTTCGGGATGCCCTTTCGCTCCAGGTGGATCGCCGCCATCGGCGCCGCTGCGTGTGGGCGCTCGATCACGCAGACCCCCGTTCGGAGAGCGTGGGCGAGTCAGTGAGCCGCGCGGTGATCAGCTGGCTGGGATTCGAGGAACCCGAGTTGCAGCATCCGTTCCACCTCGAGGGTCACGACGACCGCTGCGACTTCTTCTGGCCGCGCTCCGGGGTCGCCGGAGAGTCCGACGGGTATGGCAAGTACGCCGCACCCGCCGACCTCATCGCCGAGAAACGCCGCGAAGACCGCCTGCGCCGACACCTTCGAGGCTTTGCGCGCTGGGACTGGCACGACGCCATGCGGGCCGACCCCTGCGCCGAGCGCTCGAGGCAGCCGGCGTCCGCCGCATCCGCCCGCCCCAACCCGCCATGCTCGCCACCCTCTCCCCCGGCCCCGCCCGTCCCGGCCACCCCGTGAGACGTAACCTGGCGCGTGAAACGGGGTGACGTATGGCGCGCCAGGTTACGTCTCGCGGATTTGGGGGTGGGCGGGGGCGGGGGGGTTAGGTGAAGGCGGCGGGTGGGGGGCAGGCGCAGACCAGGTTGCGGTCACCGTAGGCCTGGTCGATCCGGCGGACCGGGGGCCAGTACTTCGACCGGATGAGCGAGCGAACCGGATACACAGCCTGCTCGCGCGAGTACGGATGCTGCCACTCGCCGACCGCGATGGACTCCGCCGTGTGCGGAGCGTTCACGAGCGGATTGTCGCCCGCGGGCCACTCCCCCGCGGCGACGGCGTTAGCCTCGGCCTTGATCGCGATCATGGCCTCGATGAAGCGCTCGATCTCTCCGAGGTCCTCGGACTCCGTCGGCTCGACCATGAGGGTTCCCGCGACCGGGAACGACATCGTGGGGGCGTGGAAGCCGTAATCGATGAGGCGCTTGGCGACATCGTCGACGGTGATCCCGGTCGCATCCCGCAGCGGCCGCAGGTCGAGGATGCACTCGTGCGCCACCAGACCGTTCTCCCCGCGTAGAGCACGGGGAAGTGCTCGCGGAGCCGCGCGGCGATGTAGTTCGCGGCCAAGACCGCGGAGCCTGTCGCCTCGCGCAAGCCGTCGGCCCCCATCATCCGCACGTAGGCCCACGAGATCGGGAGGATGGATGCCGACCCATACGGCGCCGCCGAGATCGGACCACCGGCGAACACCGCGCCCTCGGCATCCGAGAGAGACGGATGCCGATCCCGCTGCGCCATCGGATGCGAGGGCAGGAACGGCGCGAGGTGCGCCTTGGCCGCGACCGGACCGACGCCCGGCCCGCCGCCCCCGTGCGGAATCGCAAAGGTCTTGTGCAGGTTCAGGTGCGAGACGTCGCCGCCGAGATCTCCGAGCCGGGCGTAGCCGACGAGCGCGTTGAGATTCGCGCCGTCGACGTACACCTGTCCCCCGGCCTCATGTACGGCGGCGGTGATCGCCAGCACATCGTGCTCGTACACGCCGTGCGTCGAGGGATAGGTGATCATGAGCGCCGCGAGCGCGTCAACGTGTTCGGCGATCTTGGCCCGCAGGTCCGCGAGGTCGACATTGCCGGCCTCGTCGCACGCGACGACGACCACCCGCATGCCAGCCAGCACCGCGGATGCCGCGTTCGTCCCGTGCGCCGACGACGGGATGAGGCACACCGTCCGCTGCTCGTCACCGCGCGAGCGGTGGTATCCGCGGATAGCGAGCAGGCCCGCGAGCTCCCCCTGCGACCCGGCGTTGGGCTGGACCGAGACGGTGTCGTAGCCGGTGACCTCAGCCAGCCACGTCTCGAGCTGGTCGATGAGTGACAGATACCCGCCGACATCGGATGCCGGAGCGAACGGATGCACCCGCGCGAACTCCGGCCATGACACTGCCGCCATCTCGGTGGCGGCGTTGAGCTTCATGGTGCACGAGCCCAGCGGGATCATGCCGCGGTCGAGGGCGTAGTCACGGTCGGCGAGAGTCTTCAGGTACCGCATCATGGCAGTCTCGGACCGGTGCGCGTGGAAGACCTCGTGGGTGAGGTAGGCATCCGTGCGTCGCAGCGTCTCGGGGTACATGCGCACATCGGCCAGCGACGACCACGACCAGTCCTCCGGAAGCTCCGTCGGCGCCTCTCCTGTCGCGCCGAACGCGGCGAGCAGGTCGGCCTCGATCGTCGGGTCGGCAGCGCTGACCTCGTCGATCGAGATCCCGACGGTGGTTTCATCCACGTGCCGCAGCAGGATGCCGAGGCCCGCCGCCGCCGCAACCGTGGCATCGGCATCCGCGACCCGCACCGGGATCGTGTCGAAGAAGCTCTCCGTCAGCACCTCGACCCCGCGCGCCCGCAGTGAACCGGCAACGAGCGCCGTCTTCGCGTGCACGCCCTGCGCGATCCGCTTGAGCCCTTCGGGGCCGTGATAGACGGCGTACATCGCGGCCATGACAGCCAGCAGGACCTGCGCGGTGCAGATGTTCGAGGTCGCCTTCTCGCGTCGGATGTGCTGCTCACGCGTCTGCAGCGACAGCCGGTACGCGGGCCGGCCGTCGGCATCCACCGAGACTCCCACGAGACGTCCGGGAAGCTGCCGCTCGAGCCCTGCGCGCACGGCGAGGTAGCCGGCGTGCGGGCCGCCGAAGCCCATCGGCACGCCGAAACGCTGCGTCGTGCCGACCGCGACATCGGCGCCGAGCGAGCCCGGCGAGCGCAGCAGCGTCAGGGCGAGGAGGTCGGCGGCAACGACCGCCAATCCCCCGTGCTCGTGGACGGCGGCGATCGCCTCGCTCGGATCCCACACCCGCCCCGACGCACCGGGGTACTGGAGGAAGGCACCGAAGGCCTCGGGCAGCTCGATCCCCGCATCCGCCACGAAGGACACGACACGGATGTCGATCCCGAGCGCCTCGGCGCGGTGGCGCAGCAACGCGATCGTCTGCGGCAGAGCGTCGGCATCGACGAGGAACACGGTCGATGAGCTCTGGGATGCCCGGCGAGCGAGCAGCATCCCCTCGACCACGGCGGTGGACTCATCCAGCATCGAGGCGCCGGCCGTCGCCATCCCGGTCAGGTCGGTCACCATCGTCTGGAACGTGATGAGCGCTTCGAGCCTGCCCTGCGAGATCTCGGGCTGGTAGGGTGTGTACGCGGTGTACCAGGCGGGATTCTCGAAGACGTTCCGTGCGATGACGGCGGGCGTCACGGTGTCGTAGTAGCCAAGGCCGATCATCGACCGCGTCACCCGATTGCGCGAGGCCAGGGCGCGCAACTCGGCGAGAGCCTCCGCCTCGGTCGCGGCGTGGGGAATCCGCGACCCGTCCCGCGGCGCGGCGTGGATGGATGCCGGCACCGCCGCCTCGACGAGCCCATCGACACTCTCGTAGCCGAGCGCGTCGAGCATCTGCCGCTGGGCTGCGGCGTCCGTTCCGATGTGGCGCTCGGCGAAGGAACCGACGATCATGCAGCGCCGCCGGTGAGCGCGACGTACGCGTCACGGTCCAGGAGCGCGTCGATGTCGGCAGGCGTGACCTTGAGCTTCATGAGCCAGCCGGCACCGAACGGATCGGAATTGACCACGGACGGATCGTCGACGGCCTCGTGATTGACGGCGAGCACCTCGCCGTCAACGGGTGCGAACAGCTCACCGACGGACTTCGTCGACTCGATCTCGCCGCAGACCTGGCCGGCCGAGACACCGTCTCCGACGCCCGGAAGCTCGAGGAAGACGACATCGCCGAGCTTGTCGGCGGCGTAATCGGTGACCCCGATCACGGCTTCATCGCCCTCCAGGCGCAGCCATTCGTGCTCGGCGGTGTACTTCAAGGTCGTCAGATCGGTCATTTCGTCCTCCGGTAAAAGGGCAGGGTCGTCACGGATGCGGGGATGAGGGTGCCACGAACGTCGATCGCCAGGGCGGTGCCGGGCTCGGCGAGCGCGGGGTCGACGTAGGCGAGGGCGATGGGATGGCCGAGAGTCGGGCTGAGCGCACCCGAGGTCACCTCCCCGACGACCGGCGCACCGCCGGCTGCCTGATCGACGACGGGATACCCGGCGCGTCCGGCGCGACGGCCTTCGGAGACGAGTCCGACGAGCACGCGGCGGTCGGCATCCTCAGCCTGAGGCACTGACTTGCCGACGAAGTCGGGCTTGCCGTCGGCAACGCTGCGCGCGAGCCCCGCCTGGGCGGGCGTCGTCTCGAGCGAAAGCTCGTGGCCGTACAGCGGCATCCCGGCTTCCAGCCGGAGGGTGTCGCGGGCTGCCAGACCGGCCGGGACGAGTCCGTACGGTTCTCCCGCCACCAGCAGGGCATCCCAGAGGGCTCCGGCCGCACGATGGGGGACGAGCAGTTCGAAGCCGTCCTCCCCGGTGTAGCCCGTGCGGGCGATGAAGAGCGGCTCGCCGGCGAAGGATCCGGCAGCCCAGGCGTAGTAACCCAGGTCGGCAAGCGCAGGGGAAACGTCGTCGATATCGGATGTCGCCGCCACGATGTCGTGCGCGGCAGGCCCCTGGACGGCGATCAGCGCCAACTGATCGGTCACGTCCTCGATCTGTGCGGTGTCGGAGATGCCCGGGACGAACAGGAAGGACGCGATCCCGTGGCCGCGCTCGCCTGCCGCGAGGAAGGATGCCGCGACCGGCGCGCGTGCGGCACGGAGGCGGAAGGCCTCGGCCACGGCATCCCGGTTTCCCGCGTTGGCGATGACGAGGTAGCGATCCTCGGCGGTGCGGTAGACGATGACGTCATCGACGATGCCGCCGTCCTCGGACAACACGAGCGAGTACTTCGCCTTGCCGACCCGCATACCCGAGTGATCGCCCGAGAGGGCGTAGTCCAAGAACGCGCCGCTGGGCTCTCCCGTCACCAGGAACTCGGCCATGTGCGAGATGTCGAACAGGCCCGCGGCGTCGCGCACCGCGTGGTGTTCGGCGAGGTCGGATGCGTAGCGCACGGGCATCAGCCAGCCACCGAAGTCGGTGAACGCAGCACCGAGGGCGACATGTCGATCGTAGAGCGGCGAGCGTTTCGGCTCGGGTGGAGCCTGCTGCGATTCTGGTGGAGCGGGGTGTGACATGAGTTCTCCCGGTCGTCGGACGGGGGACGCCGTACGACGCCCGTGAACTCCCCCTCTGTCTGTGGCCTGAGAGTTTCACGCGGCATCCAGGTGAACCGGATGCTGTGCTTTCACCGTCGGCGGACGCCACCCGATGCGTGGGTGATGACGCTTTCCAGAGTGGCCGGACGTGCGCGGTACGCGGACCTGAGAGATTGGCGGGGAGGCTTGCTCCTTCGGTGCCCGGTGTGACCCGGGGCTCTCCCGCACCCGTCATGTGGCCGGATCTTCAGTTGCGCGGCCAGCATATCCCAGCACGCGGTTTCGGCACGGCGACGCGCGTCAGGGGGTGCACGAACCGGTCGATACCGGCTCGGCGAGCGCGGGCGCCTGCTGCGCGAGAGGTGCGAGCACCCCCGAGGTGACGGCGTAGCCGACATCCGACCCGTCATCGGCACGGGCGAACACGACGCCCGCCGCCGCGCCGCCCGCGGTGAGCACGGGCCCTCCGGAGTTGCCGGGAGCGACGCGGGCATCCAGCGCGTAGATCTCGCGGCTCACCCTCGCGTTGTCGTAGATGTCGGGCACCTGCGCGGTTCCGACCGAGCGCACTGACGCCTGCCCCAGCGTGAACGGGCCCCCATAGGGGTAGCCGGCGACGGCCGCCGTGTCGCCGGCCCGGAGCGTTGCCACGATAGGCAGCGCCGCGGCGTCCTCGGTCTCGACCGCGACGACGGCGAGATCCTGGTCGGGGTCGAACCAGACGACGCGGCCTGCCTGCGCCATCCGTCCCGGCAGCTCGACCACGATCTGCTCCATGCCGGCGACGACATGCGCGTTCGTCACCACGCGGTCATCGGCGATGACGAATCCCGACCCGGTCATGCCACGGGAGCACGCGAACGCAGTTCCGGAGACACGGGCTACCGATTGCGCAGCAGTGCTCAGGGCGGGGTCATCCAGCGCCACCGCGGGGGCGGTGGGCGCCGTGGCCGGAAGATCCAGCAGCGTGCCCATCCGGGGCAGGGCGTCGACGAAGACCGCCTGCCGCAGCTGCGCGAGAGCGGCGCTCACGGGCGCGGGGGTCAGGGCGTCGATCGCCGCGAGGACGCGGGACGAGGAGGTCGCGGCAGTGACGACCGGCACCCCCGAGACCGCCGCGCTCTGGGCGACCAGCGAGAGCGACAGCGCCGTGGCGACGACGGCGACGACGCCCCCGAGCAGACGGTCGATCACGTGCAGGCGCAGTTTCTCGGCGCCGCGGCGCAGGGCGCTGCCGATCGCACCCCCGGCGACGGCGCCACCCAGGAGCACGGCAACGACTCCCGCAATGAGCACCGGGCCGCGCCAGTCGGACTCGGGCAACAGGGGCGCAACGATCGGCAGGAGCCACCAGACCGCGATGCCACCGACGGCAAGGCCGAGGGCCGATCCGAGGATCGCGAGCACTCCGCTGCCGAGTCCCCAGGCAAGCGCACCGAGCAGCAGGATCACGACGAGAACGTCGGTGAGGATGCCGAGGACCACGCATCCAGTCTGTCGATCAACCTGGGGGTTTTCTTCCAGCTCGCCCGAGTTGCGGTTCTGGTCATCCTGACCCTAAGATCGGATTAGCAGTTAGAGTCACTATGACACAAACCAGTATCGCTCTCGATCCTCACCGCGCAGCATCCACGGATGCCATCCGCGTCGCTGTGTCGACCGTGATTTTCACGGTCCGCCGCGCCCCCGGAGAGTCCTCCGCGCGACTGATGATGCCGCTCGTGCGCCGGACTCGCGAACCCTACGAATGCCTCTGGGCGCTTCCCGGCGGCTGGCTCGACGCCGGTGAGGGCCTGGATGCCGCTGCCTCGCGCACCCTGGCCGAAACAACCGGACTCACGCCGAGCTACCTGGAGCAGCTCTACGCGTTCGGAGATGTCGACCGCTCCCCACCCGGGTCGTGTCGATCGTGTACTGGGCGCTGCTTCGCGCTGACGACGTGGATGCCCAGCGGGCGGCGCACGAGGCGGCCGGCGATGCGCCCGAGAACGTCGCTTGGTTCGACGCGAACTCTCCGGGAGCCCTGGCCTTCGACCACAACGAGATCGTGTCGTACGCCCTGTGGCGGCTGCGCAACAAGGTCGGCTACAGCCGTATCGCCCACGGCCTGCTCTCCGAGCTGTTCACGTTGGCCGAGCTTCGCGAGGTGTACGAAGCGGTCCTCGATCGGCGCCTCGACCCCGCGAACTTCCGGCGTCAGGTCGAGAACTCCGGAAACCTCATCCCTACCGACCGGTTCCGCACCGGTAGCCATCGTCCCGCCCGCCTGTACCGCTATAACCAGGATGTCGAACTCGCCGACAGAGGTCCGCTAAACGCCCCTCGACGCGATGGCACGACGTTGCCCGCCCTCGAATCGAGCACCTCATGACTGCTGTCAACATTGCCCTCACGCCGCGCCGTATCGATCCCTCGGTCGACCACGAGATCGCCGCCATCGTCACGGGCTCCGGTCAGGGCGAGACCTGCAATACCGACCTCGCTGCCGCGCCCTGGAGCTTCGACACGGTTCCCGGATACGGTCCGGGCGCCTCGGAGGGCGATGTCATCCCGACCGGGGCGCCCCGCCAAGGCGAGCTGCCGCGGGAGTACCGGGAGGCCGACGAAGCCGAGCTCGACGCGCGGATCACCGCCGCCAAAGCGACCCTGGGTGAGCGCGTCGTGGTGCTGGGGCACTTCTATCAGCGCGAAGAGGTCGTCCGGCACGCCGATTACGTGGGCGACTCGTTCCAGCTCGCGAACGCCGCGAAGGCACGCACGGATGCCGAGGCCATCGTCTTCTGCGGGGTGCACTTCATGGCCGAAACCGCTGATCTGCTCTCGGGACCCGATCAGGCGGTGATCCTGCCGAACCTTGCCGCGGGGTGCTCGATGGCCGACATGGCCTCGATCGACGAGGTCGAGCAGGCGTGGGAAGAACTCGCTGACGTCTACGGCGACCTCGACACCCCCGACGCCGAGGGGCTGCTGCCGGTCATCCCCGTCACCTATATGAACTCCTCCGCCGCCATCAAGGGGTTCGTCGGGCGCCACCACGGGATCGTGTGCACGTCCTCGAACGCCCGCACGGTGCTCGAGTGGGCCTTCGAGCGCGGCCGGCGGGTGCTGTTCTTCCCCGATCAGCACCTGGGCCGCAACACAGCAAAGGCGATGGGCGTGCCGCTCGAGCAGATGCCGATGTGGAACCCGCGCAAGCCCCTGGGCGGCAACGATGACGCGACCCTCGAGGATGCCCGGGTCATCCTGTGGCACGGCTTCTGCTCGGTCCACCGCCGGTTCTCGGTGAGTCAGATCGACAAGGCCCGCGCCGAGCACCCGGGTGTCCGCGTCATCGTGCACCCCGAGTGCCCCATGGAGGTCGTGGATGCGGCCGACGAAGCGGGCTCGACGGACTACATCCGCAAGGCCATCGAGGCGGCGACCGAGCCCACGACCTTCGCGATCGGCACCGAGGTCAACCTCGTGCAGCGGCTCGCGGCGGAGCATCCGCAGCACGAGATCTTCTGCCTCGACCCGGTCGTGTGCCCCTGCTCGACGATGTACCGCATCCACCCCGGGTACCTCGCCTGGGTGCTCGAGTCGCTCGTGGCCGGCGAGGTCGTCAACCGCATCACGGTGCCCGCCGATGTCGCCGACCCGGCCCGCGTGGCCCTGGAACGGATGCTGGCAGCCAAGCCGCCGGCAGCGCCCGCCGCCGCCTGGGAGCAGGCGTCATGACATCCGCGCCGCGGGTGATCGTCGTCGGCAGCGGCATCGCGGGCCTGACCGTGGCCCTCCACGCCGCCGACCGCGGCTGCAGCGTGACTGTCGTGACCAAAGATGTGCTGGAGCACGCCAACACCCGCTACGCGCAGGGCGGGATCGCGGGAGTCATGTTCGCCGATGACCGCGTCGAAGACCACATCCGCGACACCCTCGTCGCCGGAGCCGGGCTCAGCGACGAGGCAGCCGTGCGTGTCCTGGCCACCGAAGGCCCAGCGCGGATCCGCGAACTGGTCGCGCTCGGGGTCGCGTTCGATCGGGACGAACACGGGGAGTTCCGAAAGGGGCTCGAGGCAGCGCACTCCTATCCCCGCATCCTGCACTCGGGTGGCGACGCCACGGGAACCGAGATCGAGCGCGCGCTCGTCGCGGCCGTGCGCGCGACGGCGGCGACGGTCATCGAGCACGCGTTCCTTGTCGACCTGCTCGTCGAGAACGCGCGCGTGAGCGGCATCCGCATCCTGCGGGACGAGCGCGACGGTCACGCCGGCACGCTCGAGACGCTGCAAGCGGATGCTGTCGTGCTGGCCACCGGCGGAATCGGCGAGCTGTTCGCGCACTCGACCAATCCCGCCGTTGCCACCGGCGACGGCATCGCCGCGGCGATTCGGGCCGGAGCCGCCGTCGCCGACCTCGAGTTCGTGCAGTTTCACCCGACCGTGCTCGCCGCGGGCGACGCGTTCCTGGTCTCCGAAGCGGTGCGCGGCGAAGGCGCCACCCTCATCGACGAGGAGGGCCATCGGTTCGTGTTCGATGACCACCCCGACGGCGAACTCGCGCCGCGGGATGTTGTCGCCCGCGCGATCGCGCGCGTCATGCGGCAGCAGGACGGCCGTCCCGTGCTGCTGGATGCCACGGCCATCCCGGCGACGGATGCCGATGCCCGCGCCGCGTGGCTGCATGAAAGGTTTCCGACGATCGACGCGGCAATGGCTGACCGGGGCCTCGACTGGGCTCGGACTCCGGTGCCGGTCACTCCGGCCGCCCACTACCTCATGGGCGGCATCGTGACCGACCTCGATGGGCGCTCCTCGCTCGCCGGTCTGTACGCCGTGGGTGAGACGGCCCGCACCGGGGTGCACGGGGCCAATCGGCTCGCCTCGAACTCGCTTCTGGAGGGCGCCGTGTTCGGAGCGCGCGCCGGGGACGCGCTGGCAATGGATTCCGCATCCGGCGTGTGGCCCGTGCTCCCGCACCACGACGGCGGGTTCGATCGCGACGTCGACACCGCCGGAGACGCAGGAGCGCCGCACCCAGCCTTCACGCGCGCCGCCCTGCAGAACCTCATGTGGGAGAACGCCTCGCTGGTGCGGGATGAGGCGGGCCTGGCCCGTGCCGCGGGGGTCATCGCCGCCTGGCGGGCGCACGAGCGCACACCGCACAGCGAACGTGCGTACGAGGACGAGAATCTGCTGCTGGTGGCAGAGCACGTCGTCGCTGCTGCCCGGGCGCGAACGATCTCGGCCGGCGCTCACTTCCGGCGCGACGCCGAGCTCGCGGCGGTGCGCTGATGCTGACCCGAACCGAGATCGACCGTGTCGTCGCCGCGGCCCTGGCCGAGGACGCGCCGTGGGGTGACGTGACCGCGGAAGCGTTCGTGCCGGCATCCGCGCGGGCCCAGGCAGACCTCGTCGCCCGGGAGCCCGGCGTCTTCAGCGGCGGCGACGTATTCGCCACCGCGTTCTGGCTGACCGACCCCGCGATTGCCGTGACGGTTCACCTCGCCGACGGCGACACCTTCGCGGCGGGCGATGTCATCGCGAGCGTCGACGGACCCGCCCGCGGCGTGCTCACCGCCGAGCGGGTCGGACTCAACTTCGCCCAGCGAATGTCGGGCATCGCCACCCTGACCTCTCGCTACGTCGCCGCTGTTGCCGACACTGGCGCGCGCATCGCCGACACCCGCAAGACCACCCCCGGTCTGCGGGCGCTCGAGCGCCACGCGGTGAGAAGCGGCGGCGGCCACAACCACCGGCATTCCCTCTCGGATGCCGTCATGGTCAAGGACAACCATCTCGCCGTGCTGACCGCATCCGGCGCCTCCATCACCGACGCACTGCGCACCGGTGTCGCGAGCCTCCCCCACACGATGCGCGTCGAGGTGGAAGTCGACAGGGTCGATCAGATCCCCGCGGTGCTCGCCGCTGGCGTCGACATCATCATGCTCGACAACTTCTCGCTCGACGAGCTGCGGGCGGGGGTCGACCTCATCGCGGGCAAGGCGGTCGTCGAGGCATCCGGGGGCGTGTCCCTGGAGACTGTCGGCGCGATCGCCGCAACCGGCGTCGACGTTGTCTCGGTCGGCGCGTTGACCCATTCCGCCCGCGCGATCGACCTGGGCCTCGACATCCGAATCGATCTCGAGGCGCCACGGACGTGAGCTTTCGGTACCTCGACAATGCGGCGACAACGCCGGTGCGCCGGGAGGTGCTCGAGGCCATGACGCCCTACCTCACGTCCCACTTCGGCAATCCGTCCAGTCATCACTCCGTCGGCGAGCACGCGGCGCGGGCTCTCGCTGACGCACGAGCACGCGTCGCGGCGGTGCTCGGCATGCGCCCCTCCGATGTGATCTTCACCTCGGGGGCTACCGAAGCCAACAATCTCGCGATCAAGGGCGTCTCGATCGCCGCCCAGCAGCGGCGCGGCGCACGCCACATCGTGACAACCGCTATCGAGCACGAATCGGTGTTGGCATCGGTTGACTACCTCGTCCGGATCCACGGATTCGAGGCGAGCATCCTCCCCGTCGACCGTGTCGGACGGGTCGATCCGGATGCCGTGGCCGCCGCTGTCCGCGCCGACACCGCGAGCGCCAGCATCGGCTATGCCAACAACGAGATCGGCACGATTCAGGATGTCGCGGGCATCGCCGCGGCACTCGCCGGCCGAGTCCCGCTGCATCTGGATGCCGTGCAGGCTGCCGGATGGCTTCCCCTGAGCGACACCGGCGCCGACGCGCTGTCGATTGCCGGTCACAAGATCGGCGCGCCCAAGGGCATCGGTGCCCTCGGCATCCGGTCTCGGATCCCCCTCGAACCCGTCATCCACGGCGGCGGTCAGGAGCGGGAGCGACGCAGCGGCACCGAGAACGTCGCCGGCGCCGTCGGGCTCGCGCGCGCCGTCGAACTCGCCGAGGCCGACCGCGTGGATGCCGCGGCGCGCGTGTCTGCGATGCGTGACGAGCTCATCGCGGGTGTCCTCGATCGCGTCCCGACGGCGCGCCTCACGGGAGATCCGACTCATCGCCTGCCCGGGACGGCGAGCTTCACCTTCGCGGGTGTGGGGGGCGAGACCGTGCTTCTCGAGCTCGAGCGGCGCGGGATCATCACCTCGAGTGGCTCAGCGTGCGCGGCCGGGAGCGACGAAGCCTCGCACGTTCTCCTCGCTCTCGGCGTGGACGCCGACGAGGCTCGGACGGCGGTGCGGATCACCCTCGGTCACAGCGCCGAGGGATCGGTGGAGCCGATCGTCGAGGCGGTCGAGGCTGCGGTCACCGCCGTAGTATCCGGGGTATGACCCAGCCGGCGATCACCGTCATCGTGCCGGGCTTGGATGTCGCCCCGTACGTCCCCGACGCGCTGGCCTCGCTGCGGAACCAGACGCGTGAGGACTGGGTGGCCCTTCTCGTCGACGACGGTTCCACCGACAGCACCGGGGATCTGTTCGAAGAGGCTGCGGCACGTGATGAGCGATTCCGTGTGCTGCGTCAGCCGCGCACGCGGGGCCTGGGCGCTGCCCGCAACGCCGGACTCGATCTGGTGACGACACCCTTCGTCGGATTCCTCGACGCCGACGACGAGTTCACCCCGTGGGCACTGGAGCGTCTGGTCGGCACTCTCGAGCGCACCGGGAGCGATGTCGTGATCGGCGCGTACACACGGCTGCGTCCGCAACCCGATGGCACGTACCAGGAAGGCGTTGTGCAGCCCTGGGTTGCCGCGGCGACCGCACCCGAGCGCCACAGGGTCCGGCTAGACGAGCATCCGGCGGCGACGGGAAGCATCGTCGCGTGGGCAAAGGTGAGCCGGGCACGGTTGTGGGATGAGCTCCGCTTCCCCGAAGGGCATCTCTACGAGGACCAGGTCGTCGCGCAGCAGATGCTGGTTGCGGCATCGGCCTTCGACACGATCCCCGATGTCGTCGTGCGCTGGCGGATGCGCCCCGACGGGACCTCGATCACGCAGCGCGAGTCCGAGGTCGCGGTGCTCCGGGACTGCCTGGACGCGATGGCCGCGGGCCTCGAGGTGCTCACGGGGCATGCCGATGCACGTCGTGCCCGCGTCGAGCTCATCCGGGCGATGGATCTGCCGCGGCTTCACGCACTCGCCACGGGCAATCCCGATCCGGAGTACGGGGCGCTGCTGGCAGCCTTCGAGGCACGCGTGGACGCGCTGGCGCTCGAGCGCTCTGACGCCTGACGCGCGCTACCGGGCGTCAGGGTCGGTGGCGATGGTGGTGTGCAACCAATCGCACCACACCGATACGACGTGCCACGCGGCGCGGATCTCATCGAGAGCGACCGGTGTCCACATCCACTCATCCGGCTGCTCCTCCCGCCCGACCGCGAGATGACGAAGCCGCAAGAGCTCGATGCGGGGGTGGTCTGTCGCAAATCCCCGCGGCGCGGTGCGCAACGCGTTCTCGCGCATCGGTTCGAAACCCGCGGCGCGGACCTCGGCGAGCGTGGCCTCCAGGTCGGGGGCCGTGCGCGGATCATCGACGAGGGACCGAAACGCCGCCAGCCGCGCCGGCGAAGGTTGATACATCCCGCCCCCGATCAGCAGGCCGGATGCCGACAGCTGCAGGTAGTGAGCAGCGGATGCGCGGGTCACGAGACCGATCTGGAGCTTGTAGGGCGACTTGTCGGCGCTGAAGCGGACGTCGCGATACGGACGGAAGATCTTGACGGGTCCGAACTCGGGCTCGAGCTGCTCGGCGAGCGCTTCGAACGGGCCCGCGACGTTGGTGTCGTACCGGGCCTTGTTGGTCTGCCACCAGTCCTTGGTGTTGTGGACCGCCAGCTCGTCGAAGAAGGCCAGGGCGTCGGGATTCAGGCCGTCGAAGCTCACGCCTGGAGCATAACGCCGGCCGGTGACACCGGTAAGGTGTGAGC
This sequence comes from Microbacterium schleiferi, assembly GCF_015565955.1. Lineage (NCBI taxonomy): Bacteria > Bacillati > Actinomycetota > Actinomycetes > Micrococcales > Microbacteriaceae > Microbacterium > Microbacterium schleiferi. The sequence continues at coordinate 2,198,266 of NZ_CP064760.1, forward strand.
ATGACTGCGAACGATGGCGCTGGCACGGAACGCGAGAATCTCGACGCCCTTCGCAAGGAGATCGACGACCTGAAGTCGATCCCCGAGGAGCAGCTCATCTCCCCGACACCGGCCGATCTTCTCGAAGAAGAGCCCACGCCGCATCCGACCAACGCGATCGGGTCCGAGCAGTGGGACAAGTCGGTGGACGAAGAGACCCTCGACGACTGATCGCATCCCCCGAGCGACCCGGCCCGACAAAATCCCGACGTCGGTCGGGAATCGAACGTCGGCTGCCGCGGTTATCGTAATGGTCGCCACCCCGCGTGGCTCGATTGCGCCTGGCCTCCCAGCACATCCCCATGGATTTCGCCGGTGGTGGCTCGCGCCCCGATAGTGAGGAACCGCCCGTGGCAGCGATCAACGCGAACCCGCAGACAGGCTCGATCCCGACGGTCGTTTCGGATGCGAGGCCCGCTGCGAGTCGAGGAATGCAGCTGAGCCCCGCAGAGAACCGGATCATCTGGCTCCTGCTCTCGGCAGCGTTCGTCGCGATCCTGAACGAGACGACCATGGGTGTGGCGATCCCGCGTCTCATCGTCGATCTCGGCATCACCGCGGTCGCTGCACAGTGGTTGACGACCGCGTTCATGTTGACGATGGCCGTCGTCATCCCGATCAGCGGGTTCCTGTTGCAGCGCTTCACGACCCGCCAGGTCTTCCTGGCGGCGATGACGCTCTTCTCGACGGGTACCGCCGTGGCGTTCATCGCACCCGGCTTCGAGATCCTTCTCGTCGCGCGCGTCATCCAGGCATCGGGCACCGCGATCATGATGCCTCTGCTGATGACAACCCTCATGACCATCGTTCCGCCGCACGCGCGCGGTCGGATGATGGGCCGGGTCAGCATCGTCATCGCGCTCGCTCCGGCGATCGGCCCCTCGCTGTCGGGACTCATCCTCGACTCCCTCGGCTGGCACTGGATCTTCGGAATCGTGCTCCCGATCGCGATCGCGGCGCTCGTGGCCGGGGCGATCTGGATCCGCAACCTTGGTGAACCCACCCGCGCACCGATCGACGTGCTCTCGGTCATCCTCTCGGCGTTCGGGTTCGGTGGCCTCGTGTACGGGCTCAGCCAGATCGGCGGCGCGGCAAGTCACGGCGGCGGCGAGGCGGATGCCGCCGCCGGCGCCGGCTCCACGATGACCCTCGTGACTGCCATTGCGATCGGGATCGTCGCGCTCGCGCTGTTCGTCTGGCGCCAGCTGGTGCTGCAACGCAAGGACGACGCCCTGATGGACCTTCGCGTGTTCCGTTCGGCCAACTTCTCCCTGTCGATCGCCCAGATGGGGATTCTGTCGATGGCGTTCTTCGGCGCGATCACCGTGCTCCCCCTGTACCTCAGCCAGGCTGTCGGGGCCACAGCGCTCGAGAGCGGGCTCCTGCTGCTGCCGGGGTCACTCGCGATGGGCTTCGCCGGCCCGATCGTGGGCCGCATCTACGATGCATCCGGCACACGGGTGCTTCTGGTTCCTGGCGCGATCCTGGCCGTTACGGCGCTGTGGGCGTACGCCAGCTACGGCGCCGACACCTCGATCTGGGTGATCCTCGTGACGCAGATCGTGCTGTCGCTCGGACTCGCGCTCTCGTTCACCCCGCTGTTCACGGCGTCGCTCGCGTCGCTCCAACCGCGTTTCTACTCCTACGGTTCCGCGGTCCTCGGTACGGTACAGCAGGTTGCCGGAGCGGCGGGCGTGGCCGTCATGGTCACGACGATGTCGGCGATCGCCGCCTCCGCCGTCGAAGCGGGGCTGCCGGCCAACGAGGCTGCCGCAGCCGGCGCGCGCGGGGCATTCATGGTCTCGGCGATCGTGGCGCTCCCGATCCTCGTCGGTGCGTTCATCATTCGGAAGCCCGCCGACCAGCCCGAGGGTGTCGTTCCGGCGCACTGATCGGTAGCGAGCGGATCGGTCCCGTGCAACCCCCTGTCGATACCGGCCGGGGTTGCCTACCGTGTGGCGTACGAACTTCACGCACCAGGGAGGATCTTCATGTCGCACCTGACCGGAAAGACTGTCGCGTTTCTCGTTACTGACGGCTTCGAAGACAGCGAACTGACCTCACCCTGGGAAGCAGTGACCTCGCACGGGGCGCAGGCGCGCCTCGTCTCGCCCGCCGGAGACAGCGTCACAGGCAAGAACGGCCACCACCAGAGCGTGGATGTCGATAGCTCCGTCGCCAACGCCGCCGAGTTCGATGCTCTCGTCCTGCCGGGCGGCGTCGTCAACGCCGACCACCTGCGGATGGATGCCGCATCCTGCGGGTTCGCGCGGGACTTCTTCGAGCAGCACAAGCCCGTCGGCGTGATCTGCCACGGCGCGTGGACGCTCATCGAGGCGAACGTCGTCGACGGTCGCACGCTGACCAGCTACCCGAGTCTTCAAACCGACCTGCGAAACGCGGGAGCGAACTGGGTTGACGAGGAGGTCGTCGTCGACCAGGGGCTTGTCTCGAGCCGCACTCCCGATGATCTCCCCGCCTTCAACGACAAGCTCGTGGAGGAGATCGGCGAGGGCCGGCACGAGGGCCAGACAGCCTGAGAGCAATCGTGAGACGGTGCTCCGCTGCGATCAGCGATCGTCGAGCGTGCCCAGCTCATCTGCTCCGGGGAGCTCGTGCTCATCTTCGGGCACAGGCACAAGCGCGATCGGGACGCCCGGGCTCAGGAGCAAGAAGGCTTCGCGACGCATCCCCTCGCCGTCGTTGACCCGAAGCCACTGGGGAGCACTCAGCATGCCATCGAGGACCTCCTGACGCACATCCTCGAACTCTCGGCCGCCGACGCTGTAGAGCTCGCCGCCGTAGACGATGTCAATGCGCTTCATGATTACCTCCGGGCACAGGGTCGCCTTCCTTCGGTTCAGGCACCACGTACAAGCCCGATGGAGAGTTCGCTGTGAACGCGAGTGCTTCCACCCACGCCATGTTCAGCTGCGGACGGCGCCCACCGTAGAACTTGTAGACGAGTGAGCAACGCGGGTGAACCCACACGGTGGTTCGACCGTCTCCGATGCTCGCGTCGTCCTTCCACGTGAAGTGAAACGCCTCGTTCCGCCTCAGCTTCGTCCCGATGACAACCTGCAGATGCACCAACGTCCGATCATCGAAGTCGACCTTTACCGTGCCGTCGTAGATGAACTTTCCCATTCCACTCTTTCTCCCCTGTATGGGCGCGCCCCGGACCATTGCGAAGCGCCGTGGTGCGGATCTCCGTAATGATTGCAGACCCAACGATCAGTATGCGACCACATCGCCCCCGTTCGCGCCGACGCCACCTACGCCGATCACAATCAACCCACGGCGCCCGCCTGCGTATCTCACTCTGCTAGTCCCAGTGGGCGTGACGGTCAAGTCCCTCCCGTGCATGCTTTGCCGCTTCTAGCGTTGATCCCGTGAGGTCATCACGACCGCCCAGAGAGGAGACATCCGATGCCTGGACGCCGGAATTCGAGCCTGAAAGACCCGGAGCTGTACGAGGAGCTGCGCGACGACGGGGCATCAAAGGAGAAGGCGGCTCGCATCTCGAACGCTGCAGCAAAGCGCGGTAGGGACAACGTCGGACGCAAGGGGGGCGAGTCGGGCAGCTACGAGGATTGGACCGTCGCCGAGCTGAAGAAGCGCGCGAAGGACGTGGGATTGTCCGGTTACTCGTCGATGCGCAAGAACGAACTCATCGACGCGCTGCGGAACCACTGAGGTTGGGCACGACCTTCACAATCGCACCCAACGCCGCGGCGAGCAGCGACACAAGTTCGGTGAGGAGGATTCCCAGGATTGCGACGAGCGCGGCAATGGATCCCACCCACATCCCAGCAGTTCGCAGAGCCTTCATGTACTCAGGCTAATGGGTCGTCGCTGAGGAGGCACGGCCAAGTGCATTGTCAGAGCTCCAGCGGCCACGGGTCGTCCGGCGCCCCGCCCCGCACACCCTCGACGCGCAGCCTGCGGCGCTGAATCTCTTCGATCGAGGCGCGGTCGGGCTCCATGGTGACCTCTCCGGGGACCGACTCGACAACGAGCGCGGTGGCCTCGTTCAGGAGCAACGTCGCGGTGACAGAGTGCCCATCGGCGCTCATGGCGGGAACAGTGACGGCATCCGCCGTCCGATGCTCGCTGAGAATCCGGGCGTAGTCGATCAAGGCATCGGCCGTGTCGTCATGCATGAAGAGCGACCTACCGGCATAGTGCACGTACTTCATGTCGTGAACCTAAGCCTCATCATCACGGTCCACGACCCTCTTGACATCCCGGTTCCGATGGTCGGGGTGTCCTGGATCATGAGCCCGGAGCCCTACTCGGCGAGCCGACGCAGGATCGTGTCCATGACGCGGTCTGGAAGTAGGCGTCGGGCCGCGACGACGACCTTGGCCGACCCCGGCGTCGCGTAGCGCGTCCGCGGGCGCCTCGTCGTGGCTGCGCGCACGATCGTCGCGGCGACATCCTCGGGTGTGCCCGACGCTGCCGATGCGTCGACCCGCTCGTAGTTGCGCACAAGGGCTCGCGCCTGCCGCCCGTAGGCGCCGTCGCCCGAGTATTCCTCGGCGCTGCGCCGCGAGATCGTGTTCCATTCGGTGCGGATCGGCCCGGGCTGGATGATGACCACGTCGATCCCGTGCGGGGCAAGCTCAATGCGCAACGAGTCCGAGAGCCCTTCGACGGCGAACTTCGTCGCGTGATACCAGCTGCCGATCGGCTCGTAGATCCGACCGCCGATCGAGGACACGTTGATGATGCGTCCACGTCCGAGCGCGCGCATCGTCGGAAGCACGAGTTGCGTCAGCCGCGCCAGGCCGAAGACGTTGACCTCGAACTGGCGACGGGCTTCGTCGATGGGCACGTCTTCGAGCGCTCCGTACGACCCGTAGCCGGCATTGTTGACGAGCACGTCCAGCCGGTGCTGCTCCGCGAGGATGCGATCCACGCCGGCACGTAGAGACGCGTCGTCGGTGACATCCATCTCGAGCACGTGACATCCGGATGCCTCGAGCTCCTGCATCCGGTCGACCCGACGTGCGGCTCCGTAGACGATCCAGCCGCGGGCGGCGAGGGCGAGTGCTGTGGCGTGTCCGATTCCGGATGAGGCGCCGGTGATGAGGGCAACGGGGCGTGGCTTCGGGCTCATTCCCCTAGTTCACCACGCCCGGTGGCGCTCAGCTCCAGATGTCAGTCCCAGTCGAGGTAGTCCTCGATGGGCCACGCGGTCTCCCCGACGTGTGTGAGGGGAAACAGGTCCCGCGCACCCTCGATCGTGACGACGCTGATTCGCTCGGGAGCAGTCGCCGCGAGCGCCTGCCCGTTAGCCGGTGGCGACACCTCGTCATCGGCGCCCTGGATGATCAGGATGGGAAGACCTGAGGGGATCTCGAGCGCACCTCCCTCTGGTGTGGCGGAGCGGGCGGCGCTCTGCATCGCGACAAGGTCGACCTTGCGGGCGGTCTCCGGCACCTCGGAGGCAGCGAATGCCGCGACATCCTCGGGCCCCTCCACACTGAGAAGCAGGAGTCCGCCGAACCGCCCGGGGTGATCGAGCGCCGCGATCCGTGCCACCGTGCCGCCGAAGCCGTGTCCGCCGACCCAGGGAGAGGTCAGACCGAGGTGATCCATCAGGTCGACGATGTCTTGAGCCAGATGATGCATCGTCGGCTCGACTCCGGCCTGCGGACGACGACTGCCCATGCGCACGACGTGGAAATCCTCCTCGGCGAGAGCTTCGGCAAGGGGTCCCAGGTAGCCGATGTTCAACCCCTGCCCGGGAAGCAGCATGAGGGATGGCCCGTTGCGGCGGTCGTCGGCGTACGGGATCGCCCGACCGTCGGGTTCGAACGTCTCGAGTTCAGCCATCAGCCTCAGTCCTCTCGTGGGTCAGTTGTTGAAGCGGAACTCCACGACGTCGCCGTCCTGCATGACGTAGTCCTTGCCTTCGAGCCGGGCCTTGCCTCGCGAGCGAGCCTCGAGCACCGAACCCGCGGCGACGAGGTCATCAAACGAGATGACCTCCGCCTTGATGAAGCCCTTCTCGAAGTCGGTATGGATGACCCCGGCGGCCTGCGGCGCCTTCCATCCCTTCCCGATCGTCCACGCACGAGCCTCTTTCGGACCGGCGGTCAGGTAGGTCTGGAGGCCCAGCGTGTCGAAGCCGATGCGGGCAAGCTGGTCGAGGCCTGACTCCTCCTGCCCCGTCGAGGCGAGCAGCTCCGCGGCATCCTCGGGGTCGAGGTCGATGAGCTCGGACTCGATCTTGGCGTCGAGGAAGACAGCCTGCGCGGGAGCGACGAGGGCCGCGAGCTTCGCCGTGGCCTCGGCATCCGTCAACACCGACTCATCGACGTTGAACACGAAGATGAAGGGCTTGGCCGTCAGCAGCCCGAGTTCGCGAATAGGGGTGAGGTCGATGCCGGATGCCGACAGCAGCGTCCCGCGCTCGAGCGCGTCCTTCGCAGCGAGCGCCGCCTCGAGCACGACAGGGTCGATCTTCTTGCCCTTGACCTCTTTCTCGTACCGCGTGATCGCCTTCTCGAGCGTCTGCAGGTCGGCGAGCTGGAGTTCGGCGTTGATGGTCTCCATGTCGTTCTTCGGATCGACGGCGCCATCGACGTGCACGACATCCGCGTCGGCAAAGCCACGCACGACCTGGGCGATCGCGTCGGCCTCGCGGATATTGGCGAGGAACTGGTTGCCCAGCCCCTCCCCCTCGGAGGCACCCCGGACGATGCCGGCAATATCGACGAACGAGACGCTGGCCGGGAGAATCCGCTCGGATCCGAAGATCCCCGCGAGGGCGTTCAACCGCGGGTCGGGCAGGTTGACCACGCCCACATTGGGCTCGATCGTCGCGAACGGGTAGTTCGCCGCGAGCACCTGATTCTTCGTGAGAGCGTTGAAAAGAGTCGACTTGCCGACGTTCGGGAGTCCGACGATACCGATGGTAAGAGCCACGGGGGTCCAGTCTACGGGGGCGGCGCGGCCGCGCCCCGGCGCGCCTCGTGAGCGATGTCGTACCCGCAAGCAATGCTGAAGCCGTGCCACTGGATTTCACCGCAATCGACTTCGAAACGGCGAACTCCAGCAATGCGTCAGCGTGCGCCGTGGGACTTGCCCGCGTTCGCGACGGGATCATCGTCGAGACGGCGGGGTGGCTGATTCAGCCCCCGTTCCCCCATGACCGGTTCTTCGAGATCAACACCCGCATCCACGGCATCCGCGAACAGGACGTCGTGGACGCACCGACGTGGTCGCAGCAGCTGCCCGATCTGCTCGGATTCCTCGGCAACGACGTCGCGATTGCTCACAATGCGGGCTTCGACATGAGCGTCATCCGCCGCGCCTGTGAGGCAACCGGAACGGCATGCCCCGACCTCAGCTACGCGTGCACGGTGCAGATGTCGCGGCGCACCTACGACATCCCGTCCCACCGGCTTCCCGCGGCAGCTGCGGCAGCGGGGTATGCGGGCTTCGTGCACCACGAGGCGGTCGCGGATGCCGTGGCTTGCGCTCACATCGCGATCGACGCAGCCCGGCGCGCAAGCGCCTCCGACATCACGTCGCTCACCGAGACACTCGGGGTACGACTCGGGCGCCTCGAGGGATTCGCCGCTGCCGCCGAGACGATCTTCGTCTAGGGACCACACCTGCTGCGGGTGCTGCGGCGCGGGGAATCGGCGATGTCGGTGGTCCGCGGCATCCTGACGACATGGACGCATTACTGGTGTCGGGAATCATCCTCGGAAGCCTGCTGGCGGGCCTGATCGCGGGGTGGGCGTTCGGCGCGGCGGGGGCACGGGCCCGATCGGCGGCTCAGCTTGCCACGGCGCGGGAGCAGCTCGCCGCGACGAGCGCCGCTCACGACGCGGCGCTCGCACAACTGGCGCAGCAGAAAGAGTGGTACCGCGACCTCGTCGCGCAGACCCGCTCCGATCAGGCAGTTCGCGAGGAACGAGAGCGACGCGAGCAGTCGGTGCTCCGCGCCCTCGAGCCGGTGCGTGAGACGCTGCAGTCGATGCAGCTGACGGTCGCCGAACTCGAACGCGAACGGCACAACCAATACGGCACGATCGCCGAGCAGCTCCGGCGAGCGCAACAGTCCGATGAGGCACTGCGGGCGACGACCGAGAGCCTCGCGAGTGCCCTGCGCTCGGGAAGCACACGAGGCGTGTGGGGCGAAACACAGCTGCGCCGTGTCGTCGAAGCTGCCGGGTTGACCCGCCACGTCGATTTCGACATCCAGTCGACGATCGAAACGGATGCCGGAACCGCGCGCCCCGACATGATCATCCGGCTCCCCGGAGACAAGGCCATCGCCGTTGACGCGAAGGTGCCGCTTGATGCCTACCTGGAAGCCGCGGCGGTCCCCGACACCGCGACCGGCGCGGACGCGGCGAACCGTCGCACCCTGCTGGACAAACATGTGAAGGCGATGCGCGCGCATGTTGACGCGTTGGCGAAGAAGACCTACTGGGCGGGACTCACATCCAGTCCCGAGTTCGTCATCTGCTTCGTTCCCAGCGAGTCGCTTCTCTCGGCTGCTCTGGATACCGATCCAACGCTGCTGGACTACGCCTTCGGGCGCCGCGTTGCGCTGGCGTCGCCGGTGAACCTGTGGGCAGTTCTCAAGACCGTCGCCTACACCTGGACGCAGCAAGACGTGACCGCCGATGCGCGGCGCCTGTTCGACCTCGGCAATGAGCTGTTCTCACGGCTGGGTGGTCTCGCGACGCACGCGAACGATCTCCGCCGCTCGATCGAGAGGACGGTGGAGTCCTTCAACCGCTTCGCCGGAACACTCGAGTCTCGGGTGCTCGTCACAGCGCGGAAGTTCCCGGGAATCGATGAAACGAAGCTGGATGCCGCAACTGGCCCTGCCCCGATCGAGTCAGCACCGCGCCATCTGACCGCGATCGAATTCCTCCAGGATGACGACCCGACATCGAACGGAGGCACCGAGTCCTCCCCCGCTCTCGCCGCCGATCTCGGCGCCGTCCGCGAGCGGATACAGTCGCCTACGCGCCGCCGGGAATGAGGCTCAGCAGCGCGATGACGGTCCCCGACACGAGGACGAACGCCCCGATCGACCACCACACCGACGGCTGATGACCCTCGGGGCGGCGGACCCGGAAGAACACATCCGGTCGCCGCGCGGGATCACTGGCGTCGGCGATCACGGCTTGCGCCCCGGTGTGCGGGCCCGTTCGCGGGTTTCGCTCTTCGCTCGGCGGTGTCGACATTGCGTCACTCCTCGCTTCCGGTACGGTCTCTGTCGATTCTGCCAGAGCCCCACCGCGACGCGGCCGCACTGCGCCCGCTCGGCGCGTGAACCGGTCAGCCCGTCAGAGCCACTTCGAGACGAGGTGCTCGGACGTGATCCGCCGGAGCGTGCCCGATGCACCGCGCAACACGACACTCTCCGTGTACACGTAGCCGCCCTCACGGCGCACTCCCGCGACGAGCTCACCGTTGGTCACGCCCGTCGCGACGAAGATCGTGTTGCTTCCCCGCACCATCTCGTCGGCCTCATAGATGTGTCCGTCGACCTTCAGCCCCGCATCTGTGGCGCGCTGCGTCTCGTCGTCATCACGCGGCCAGAGCCGGCCCTGAATGTGGCCGCCGAGAGCCTTGATCGCGCACGCTGTCACGATCCCCTCGGGGCTACCGCCGATGCCCACGCACATGTCGGTGCGCGCATTGTGACGGGCTGCGTTGATCCCGCCCGCGACGTCACCGTCGCTCATAAGACGCGTTCCCGCGCCAGCCTCACGAATGTCCTCGATGAGTTGGTCGTGTCGGGGGCGGTTGAGGACCGAGACCACAATCTCGTCGACGGGCTTTCCCAGCGCCTTGGCCAGGAGGCGGATGTTCTCACCGATCGGAAGGCGAATGTCCACGACGCCGACCCCAGCGGGTCCTGTCACGAGCTTGTCCATGTAGAACACCGAGGACGCGTCGAGCATCGTGCCGTGATCCGAGACCGCAAGGACGGAAAGCGCGTTGTTGCGTCCCGCTGCTGTCAACGAGGTTCCATCGATCGGGTCGACCGCGACATCGCATTTCGGGCCCCGCCCGTTGCCGACGCTCTCTCCGTTGAAGAGCATGGGCGCGTCATCCTTCTCGCCCTCGCCGATGACGATGGTGCCATCGAAGCTCACGGTGGTCAGGAACGCACGCATCGCATCCACGGCTGCCCCATCGGCAGCCTCCTTGGCACCGCGGCCAATGAAGGGCACCGAGCGGATTGCGGCGGCTTCTGTCGCCCGCACCAGCTCGAGAGCGAGGTTCCGATCGGGATGCAACGGGCTCATATCTGCGGTCAGGCTCACCATGCTCTCACCCTAGCGACGGCGCGACGGGCCACTGCAGACTTTCGCGCTCGGGTTCCGACAAGAATCGACGTTCTTGCCAGAGCTGCAATCGCGCGCCCCTTCTATCGAGCCACGAGTATCGAGCCACGAATATCGGCAGCGCCTCACCTGCCCGCGACGGTCAGGGCCGGGTCACCGGCGCCGTCGTCGCGTCGAAGTGCTGCGCGACCAGCAGTATCCCTCCGGAGGAGTTCGCCGAGTTGGCGAGGTCCTCAATCCATTCACGGCTCAGCTGGGGCGACTCGGGCTCGTCGAAGACGAACCGGAGCGGAATCGACGGATGCAGCCACAGCGTGGTGCGACCGGGTTCCTGGTCGTCTGGATGCTGCCACGACACCGTGAAGCTCTCGCCGCGACGCAGCTTCGTGGCGATCACCACTTTGAGGTGCGCAAGCGCGAGATCATCGATGTAGATCGGGGTTGCCGATCCGCCGTAGTAGACAGTTCCCATGTGCGCCACCTTATGCGCCGCGCCGTGAGTACGGGCCGTCATGGCAGAACCCTCATGTTCGCGTTGCATCTCCCGGCGTTCTCGAACAATCTCACGGCCGGCTCTTTCGCTGTGCAATCGGACGCTTCGCTAGAGTGACCGTGAACCCCCACCGAGGTGAATCCCCCGACAAGGAGCGCACTCATGCCCGTCGCAACCCCCGACCAGTACGCCGAGATGCTCGACCGCGCCAAGGCGGGCGGGTTCGCGTACCCGGCCATCAACGTGTCCAGCTCGCAGTCGATCAACGCGGTGCTCCAGGGCTTGGCAGAGGCCGGTTCCGACGGCATCCTGCAGGTGACCACGGGAGGTGCCGACTATTTCGCCGGACACACGGTCAAGGCGCGTGCGACCGGAGCGCTGGCCATGGCGAAGTTCGCCACCGAAGTCGCCAAGAACTACCCCATCACGGTTGCCCTCCACACCGACCACTGCCCCAAGCCGGCCCTCGAGGACTTCGTCCTCCCGCTTCTGGCTGCCTCGGAAGAGCAGGTGAAGGCCGGCGGCGAGCCGATCTTCCAGTCCCACATGTGGGACGGATCGGCTGTTCCGCTCGGTGAGAACATCGAGATCGCCAAGGAGCTGCTGCCCCGGCTGAAGAACATCAACGCGATCCTCGAGGTCGAGATCGGCGTCGTCGGCGGCGAAGAGGACGGCGTCAAGCACGAAGGCACCAACGATGCCCTCTACACGACGACCGGCGATGTCACGCAGGTGGTCGAGGCTCTGGGCCTCGGTGACCAGGGTCGCTGGATCGCTGCGCTCACGTTCGGAAACGTGCACGGCGTGTACAAGCCCGGCAACGTCAAGCTCAAGCCCGAGCTGCTCGGCGAGATCCAGGAGGGGATCGCTGCAAAGTTCGGCACGTCGGCCAAGCCCCTCGATCTCGTCTTCCACGGCGGCAGCGGCTCGACCGAAGAGGAGATCGCCCTCGCGGTCGCGAACGGCGTCATCAAGATGAACATCGACACCGACACCCAGTACGCGTTCACGCGCTCGGTCGCCGGCTTCATGTTCAGCAACTACGACGGCGTGCTGAAGGTGGACGGCGAGGTCGGCAACAAGAAGGCGTACGACCCGCGCGCGTGGGGCAAGGTCGCGGAGTCCGCGATGGCCGCACGCGTGGTCGAGGCCACGCAGCAGCTCGGTTCTGCCGGGAAGTCGCTCGGCGCCTGAGCCCCCGCGGTACGGGCGCACTCACCCGCCACGAACCGCGTGTCTGGCCTCAGGAGATCGAGGTCAGATACGCGGTGAAGGCGGGATCTGACATCAGCGGCACGATGGCGAGCGCGCCGACGACCAGATGGGTCACGACCGCGCCGACCAGCGGCACCCACCACGCGAGCTTCCCCGCCATCGTTCTGCGCACCGAGAACCAGGCGGCGATGAGGTAGCCGATGACGAGCGCAACGGCCGCGGCGGCTCCCCAGGCCTGCCCGCCCTCGAGGTTGGTGAATTCGCCGGGGATCCCCATCACTTCGAACACCGTGGCGGCGTACTGGGGGAAATCGAGCAGCGCGATCGCCGCGACCGCGACGTTGACCAGGGCGTAGGCGAGCAGCGCGAAGGTGACGATGCGATCAACGGCCCGCGACCGTGCAGGATCGGCCGGCGCTCCGGCTGCGCGGGCGGTGTTGTTCGCGGATGTCTTCTCCGCGTCATCCGTCACCGACTCACCGGTCTCGAGCGACCACGTCGCGTCAGGCTTCTGAATACGCGCGCGCTGCTCTTCCGGCGTCGCGTAGACGCCGTACTTCGGCTCCGGTCGCTCGTCGTCGCTCATGCGCGCACGCGCCCGCCCCGGTGCTCACTGGCACCCTGTCGCAACTCCTTGGGGAGCGAGAACATCAGATCCTCTTCGGCGGTGCGCACTTCTTCGACGTCGCGGTAGCCCGCTGCCGCAAGGTCTTCGAGCACCTGCTGAACGAGCACCTCGGGAACTGACGCGCCGCTTGTCACGCCGACGCTGGCGACGCCTTCGAGCCACTCCTGTCGGATTTCGTCCGCGTAATCGACCCGGTACGCGGCCTTGGCGCCGTATTCGAGCGCCACCTCAACGAGGCGCACACTGTTGGACGAATTGGCCGACCCGACCACGATGACCAGGTCCGTGCCCTGGGCGACCTTCTTGATCGCTACCTGACGGTTCTGGGTCGCGTAGCAAATGTCATCCGAGGGCGGATCCTGCAGCTCCGGGAACCGCTCACGCAGCCGCCTGACCGTGTCCATCGTCTCGTCGACCGAGAGCGTCGTCTGCGAGAGCCACACCACGCGGGACGGGTCCCGCACCTCGACGGTGTCGGCCTCCTCGGGTGAGTTCACGATCGTGATGTGCTCGGGCGCTTCTCCCGCTGTGCCCTCGACCTCTTCGTGGCCGAGGTGACCGATCAGGAGGATCTCGAACTCGTCGCGCGCGAAGCGCACGGCCTCGCGGTGCACCTTCGTGACCAGAGGGCAGGTCGCATCGATCGCCTGCAGCTGACGGTCGGCAGCGGACTGCACGACAGCCGGCGAGACGCCGTGCGCGCTGAAGACGACGTGCGCGCCCTCGGGCACTTCGTCGACCTCATCGACGAAAATCGCGCCCTTCTGCTCGAGCTCGGTGACGACATGGATGTTGTGAACGATCTGCTTACGCACGTAGACGGGCGCACCGAATCGCTCCAGCGCCTTCTCGACCGCGATCACGGCACGATCGACGCCGGCGCAGTATCCCCGGGGCGCGGCAAGCAGCACCCGCTTGGGTCGGTCGACCGGGATATCCTGGAGACGCTCACGGCGCCGCGGAACGCGGGGCATGGGCATGTGTACCGCGGGAGTGCTCATCGGTCCGATTCTACGGGCGCGGCCTGAGCGCGGGCCGGGCAAGCCGAAAGGGATCATGACGACATTCCAGCCCGAGCGCGTTCCCGGACAGGCACCGCCCCCGGATTCCGTGCATCCTCGGGACTCCAGCGCCCAGTCCCCGACCTCGGTCGCTCGCCTCGGCGACACGATCCGCGGCTTCGTCGAGACGTGGGGGTCGGTGTGGGTCGAGGGAGAGATCACGTCGTGGAACCTTCGCGGCGGCAATGTCTTCGGGCGGATCAAGGACCTCGCGACGGACGCGACGATCTCGATCCGGATCTGGTCGAGCACGCGGCAACGCCTCCCCGCTGACCTGGCCGTCGGCGATCGGGTCGTCGCGTGCGTCAAAGCCGACTACTTCACGCGCACGGGGGATTTCAGTTTCGCGGTCTCGGCGATGCGGCACGTGGGGCTGGGCGACCAGCTCGAACGCCTCGAACGCCTCCGGACACAACTGCGCGGGGAAGGGCTGTTCGATTCCGCGCGTAAGAAACCGCTCCCCTTCCTCCCCCACCTCATCGGCCTGATCACGGGTGAGAAGTCGGATGCCGAGAAGGACGTGCACCGCAACGCCGAGCTCCGTTGGCCGCGCGTGCGATTCCGCACGCAGTACGCGGCGGTGCAGGGCGATCGCTGCGTTCCCGAGACGATCGCCGCTCTTACAGCCCTGGATGCCGACCCCGAGGTGGACGTCATCATCATCGCTCGCGGTGGCGGCGACCCGCAGACACTGCTGGGGTTCAGCGACGAGCGGCTCGTCCGCGCTGTCGCCGCGGCATCCACACCTGTCGTCAGCGCGATCGGGCACGAGAACGATCACCCGATCCTCGATGACGTGGCTGATCTGCGCGCATCCACACCCACGGATGCTGCCAAGCGCGTCGTTCCCGACGTCGCCGAGCAGCGGGCGCTCGTGTCCCAGTTGCTCAGCCGTGCCCGCACGCGCGTGACACAACGGCTCGCGCACGACATCTCCCAGGTCGAGCAGCTGCGCTCCCGGCCGGTCTTGCGCAATCCCGAGCACGCCGTGGCTCAGCGCGCGCAGCACATCGAGCTGCTGGTCGCGCGAGGACGGGATCACGCGGAACGCGCCGTGGCGGCGCAGACCCGACGCACCGCCGAGTTGCGGGCTGCGGTTCGCGCGCTGTCCCCGGCCTCGACACTGGCCCGGGGGTATGCGATCGCGCATGTCGGCGGCGGTGTGATCGTCCGGGATGCCGAGCAGGCGCCCGCCGGCACAGAGGTCACCGTCACCGTGGGGCGAGGCTCCTTCGGGGCCCGTTCCGCAGGCGAGGTTGACGAGACCAGCACCCCCGATCGGCCGCTCTAGGATGGAAACATGACCGCCGCGAACCCGCCTGCCCCGGGTGACGTCGACGGCCTGTCGTTCGAGCAGGCTCGCGACGAGCTCGTTCGCGTCGTCGCGGAGCTGGAACAGGGAGCACCGACCCTCGAGGAGTCGCTGCGGCTGTGGGAGCGCGGCGAGGCGCTCGCGGCGCGATGCGAGCAGTGGCTCGTCGGCGCGAAAGAGCGGCTGGATGCGGCACGCGCTTCATCGACGCCCGCCACGGGCGGGGATGGATCGTAATGGCGCAGCGGGAACGGATCGTCGCCGAGCTTGGTCGACCAGAAACTCCTGAGGAAACGGCGGCGCGCAAGGCTGAGTCGTCCCGGATCTATCGCTCGAGTCAGACCTTCCGCAATCTGATCGCTGCCCTGGTGATCACTCTCGGCATCGTCGCGATTGTCATCTTCGCCGTCCCCCGCGGCGAACCAGCGGAGAGGGAGCCGATCGACGTCGCCGCCGTTGCCGAGGAGGTCTCGCTCACCCTCGACGGATCAACCGCGATCGTCCCCGTCGTCCCCGATACGTGGCTGGTCAACGCGGCCACCGTCGCCGGCGACGACCCGCGCACCTGGACGGTCCTGTACGTCCCCGAGGGTGATGCCGGATTCGTTCGCGTTGCCCAGGGCTTCGGTGCCGACCCAACATGGCCCACGCGCGAGCTCTCGGGGGCGGATACCGCAGGAACCACCGTCATCGACGGTGTCGAATGGACCGAATACGACATCCCCGACCCTGCTCGTGCCGGCAACATCTCGGCGGCTCTCAGCACGACCGCCGGCCCGGACACGATTCTCGTCTACGGTGCGACGACACCGGACGCCCTGCGCGTGATCGCGGCGAGCCTGGCCGATCAGATCATCGCTGCCGACGAGGAGAGTTCATGATGCCGACCACGACGCCCGCCGAGGTGTGGGGCGACATGCGCGAGGGAAACGCCCGGTTCGTCTCCGGCGACCCCTCGCATCCGCGACAGGACGTGGAGCGTCGCCACGAACTGGCGGGGGGCCAGCGCCCGCGCGCCGCGCTCTTCGGCTGCGCGGACTCCCGACTTGCCGCCGAGATCATCTTCGACCAGGGGCTCGGTGATCTGTTCGTCGTCCGAAACGCCGGTCAGGTCATCTCCGACTCCGTCGTCGGCAGCCTCGAGTACGCCGTCGCGGTGCTCGAGGTCCCCCTGATCGTCATCCTCGGGCACGACGAATGCGGTGCCGTCGCCGCCGCGATCGAATCGACGACCCTGGATGCTCCCGCACTCCCCCCACACATTTGGCGCCAGATCGCCCCCATCGTCCCGGCGGTCAGGCGCGTCATCCGAGCCTCCGACGGCGGCCCCGTCGACGCTGAGGAAGTCGGCCGCGAGCACTTGCGCGACACCGTCGCCGAGCTCCTCCACTCTTCCGAACTGATCAGCGACGCCGTCGCCGCCGGAACGCTCGCGATCGTCGGAGCGAACTACCGCCTGTCCGAGGGCACGGCCATCCCCGATGTCATCGTGGGCACCGCCGAGGACTCCTGATGACGACGGGCAGCTGCCCGAGCCCAACCGAAGCGAAGGAACGAGGACGTGACTGACATCGAGTACCGCATCGAACACGACACGATGGGCGAGGTGCGGGTTCCCAAGAACGCGCTGTATGCCGCACAAACCCAGCGGGCCGTCGAGAACTTCCCCATCTCGGGTGATGCGCTCGACCCCGCCCAGATCGTGGCGCTGGCGCGTATCAAGAAGGCCGCCGCACTGGCCAACCGGGACCTGGGCACCCTCGACCCGCAGATCGCTGGAGCCATCGCCGCTGCCGCCGACGAGATCATCGACGGCGCTCACGCCGACCAGTTCCCGATCGACGTGTACCAGACCGGCAGCGGGACCTCGTCGAACATGAACATGAACGAGGTGCTGGCAACCCTCGCGACGCGCAGCCTCGGTCAGACCGTGCATCCGAACGATCACGTCAACGCGTCCCAGTCCTCCAACGACGTGTTCCCGACCTCGGTGCACGTCGCCGTGACGCAGGAACTGATCGATGACCTCATCCCGGCGCTCGACCACCTCGCGGTCGCCCTGGAAGAGAAGGCCGAGCTCTGGCAGAGCGTTGTGAAGTCGGGCAGGACGCACCTCATGGATGCCACCCCTGTCACCCTCGGCCAGGAGTTCGGCGGCTACGCTCGCCAGATCCGACTCGGCATCGAACGCGTCCAGGCCGTCATCCCCCATGTCTCCGAGGTGCCCCTGGGCGGAACGGCCGTCGGCACGGGCATCAATACCCCCCTCGGCTTCCCGCAGAAGGTCCTGGAGATCCTGGTCTCGGAGACGGAGCTGCCGATCACCGAGGCCAAGGACCACTTCGAGGCGCAGGCAAACCGCGACGCTCTCGTCGAGGCATCCGGTGCACTGCGCACGATCGCGGTCTCGCTCACGAAGATCAACAACGACCTGCGCTGGATGGGATCGGGACCGAACACGGGCCTTGCCGAGCTGCGCATCCCCGACCTTCAGCCCGGCTCGTCGATCATGCCCGGCAAGGTGAACCCGGTCGTGCCCGAAGCAACCCTCATGGTGTGCGCGCGCATCATCGGCAACGACGCGACGATCGCCTGGGCCGGAGCCTCGGGCGCGTTCGAGCTGAACGTCGCGATCCCCGTCATGGGTACAGCGCTCTTGGAGTCGATCCGGCTCCTGGCCAACACCATGCGTGTCCTGGCCGACAAGACGATCGTCGGCCTGGAAGCCAACGTCGAGCGGGCCACGGCCTTCGCGGGAATGTCGCCGTCGATCGTGACCCCCTTGAACAAGCTCATCGGCTACGAAGCGGCAGCTAAGATCGCCAAGCACGCGGTGGCCGAGGGAGTCACGATTCGTGAAGCCGTCATCTCACTCGGCTATGTCGACCGCGGCGAGCTGACCCTCGAGCAGCTCGACGAGAAGCTCGATCTGCTGTCGATGACCCACCCGGGGTAGTCCGCCATGGATGCGCCGGGTTCGCGCTGCGGGCGATAATCACCCCATGACACGGTCCCAGCGGCCGCATTCCGCTCGGCGTCGCATCGTCACGGGGGCGGCGCTGGCGTGTGCGTTCGCGCTCGCGCTCGTCGGAGGCGTGACGTTCACGACGCAGGCTGTCGCGCTGTGGCGCGACGGTGCGCCGCTGGATGGCCTGGTGCTTCCGATGATCGTCTTCGGCGTGGCATCGCTCGTCGCCGTCGCCCTCGTGGTGCTCGTCGGATGGTTCGTCACCGGTGCGGCGCTTCGCTCGATCGCGCAGGTGCGGGCAGCCGCCGACAGCATGACCCTCGCCGATCTCAGCCGTCGCCTTCCGGGGGACGGGGGCGAGGGCATCGCCGACCTGTCGCAGAGCGTGAACTCGATGCTCGATCGTCTCGAGGGATCGGTCGACTCGCAGCGGCAGCTGCTGGATGACGTGCGCCACGAACTCAAGACGCCGATCACCATCGTGCGCGGGCATCTCGAGATCATGGACGCCTCGGATCGGGCCGAGGTCGATGCCACCCGCGCGATCGGCATCGCGGAACTCGACCGGCTCTCTCGGCTGGTCGAAGACATCGATCTGCTGGCCGCGGCGGAAACCGACACCTACGAGCGCGATGAGATCGAGCTCGCTGCGCTCACGGCGCGGATGGCAGACATGGTGGCCGTCATCCCGGGACACAGCTGGCGCGTCACCGAGCGGGCGACGGGACGGATGATGGGCGACGGCGACCGTCTCCTGCAGGCGTGGCTGCAACTGGCCGACAACGCGTCGAAGTACTCCCCCGATGCGAGTCCGATCGAGGTCGGCAGCGCGTCAGATGCGGTCGAAGTTCGCCTCTGGGTACGCGATCACGGACCCGGTGTTCCGCCCGCGATGCGCCATCGCATCTTCCGCCGCTTCGACCGCGCGGGACGGCGCCGTAGTGTGGGAGGCTCAGGGTTGGGACTGGCGATTGTTGATGCCATCGCGAAAGGCCACGGTGGCCGATGCGAGGTGACCGATACCCCCGGGGGCGGGGCGACTTTCACCATCCACGTACCGCACACCAGCGGTGCGTCCTACCCGGCGCCGGTGCGCGCCGATGACGTGATCCATCAGGGGGAAAGCGGTGACGAGGATCCTCATCGCAGAAGACGAGCCGCAGATATCGGCGTTCGTGGAGCGGGGGCTGCGCGTGGCGGGCTACGAGACCGTGGTCGTCGACGACGGTCCGCCGGCTCTCGAGCTCCTCCGAGGCGGGGCGATCGACCTCGCCCTGCTCGACATCGGTCTGCCGACTCTCGACGGGCTCGAGGTGCTGCGCCAGATCCGCCGCGAGGGCCGCAACGTGCCGATCATCATGCTCACCGCCCGCACCAGCACACGGGATACCGTCGAGGGTCTGGAGTCGGGCGCCAGCGACTACATCCGCAAGCCGTTCACGTTCGAGGAACTCCTCGCACGTGTTCGCTCGCGACTGCGCGAGGTCCCCGCGGACGCGGGAACGACGATCGTCCACGGGGAGGTCTCCCTGGACCTGTTGTCGCGGCGGGCCCTCGTCGCGGGGCGCGAAGTCGAACTGTCAGCTCGGGAGTTTGCGCTCGCCGAGCAGTTCCTGCGAAGCCCGGGAACGGTCCTTTCTCGCGAGCAGCTGCTCAGCCGCGTCTGGGAGATGGACTTCGATCCCGGATCCAACGTCGTCGACGTGTACGTGCGCTACCTGCGGGGAAAGCTCGGAGCGCACCACATCGCCACCGTGCGGGGCGCCGGCTATCGCTGGGAGTGACGCGGCTGACGCTCGGTGGGCGGGCAAGAGAATGCCCCCGGCGTCTGGGGTGTCGCCGGGGGCATGGGCCGGTTATTGGGGGTTTCACCGACCAGGGGGTCTCGCGATCTGGGGGGCTCGCGGAACCCGGTGCACCCATGGTCGCAGACACCGGGTCACCGCAGACCCCCCGCTCGATGAGACTCTTCTCATGGTTCCGTGAGGATCAGCTCGGAGAGAGGCCGCCTCGGCCCGATCAGGACAGCTCGCCCGACTCCAGGAGGTCGGTGACAAGCGCAGCGATCGCCGAGCGCTCGGACCGCACGAGCGTGACATGCCCGAAGAGGTCCTGGCCCTTGAGGGTCTCGATGACCGAGGCGACACCGTCGTGACGTCCCACCCGAAGGTTGTCCCGCTGGCCGACATCGTGGGTGAGGACAACGCGCGAGTTCTGTCCGATCCGGCTGAGCACCGTGAGCAGGACATTGCGCTCCAGAGACTGGGCTTCGTCGACGATCACGAACGCGTCGTGCAGTGAGCGCCCCCGAATGTGCGTCAGCGGAAGCACCTCCAGCAGGCCTCGTTCGACGACTTCTTCCAGCACGTTCCCGGACACGACCGACCCGAGCGTGTCGAAAACTGCCTGACCCCAGGGGTTCATCTTCTCGGCCTGGTCACCCGGCAGGTAGCCGAGCTCTTGACCGCCGACTGCGAACAGCGGACGGAACACGATGATCTTGCGCTGCTGCTGCCGCTCGAGCACCGCCTCCAGCGCCGCGCACAGAGCAAGAGCCGACTTTCCGGTGCCGGCCCGTCCGCCGAGCGACACGATGCCGACCTCTGGGTCGAGAAGAAGGTCGATCGCGACGCGCTGCTCGGCTGAGCGCCCGTGCAGACCGAAAACTTCACGGTCGCCGCGAACAAGCCGGAAGCTCCCGTCGCCGGTGACACGCCCGAGTCCCGAACCGCGCTCGGAGTGGATGATGAGACCGGTGTTCACGGGCAGACCGGTCACCTGGTCGCTGGTAGCGACCTCGCTCTCGTAGAGATCGCTGAGCTCGTCACCGGAGATGTCGATCGTGGCGATGCCCGTCCACCCGGAGTCGATTGCCTGTTCGGCCAGGTACTCCTCGGCGGAGATCCCGAGCGACGCCGCTTTGACCCGCATCGGCAGGTCCTTGGAGACGACCGTGACCTCCTGGCCGTCGGAAGCGAGGTTCATGGCCACCGCCAGGATGCGGCTGTCGTTGTCGCCCAGACGCATCCCCGAGGGCAGCGCATCCGGGTTGGTGTTGTTCAGTTCGACGCGGAGCGTCCCTCCGGCACCGACGGGCACCGGGAAGTCGAGGCGACCGTGCTCGACTCGCAGCTCGTCGAGGTGACGCAGCGCCTGCCGGGCGAAGTACCCGATCTCGGGGTCGTGACGCTTGCCCTCGAGTTCGGTGATCACCACGACCGGCACCACGACGTTGTGCTCGGCGAATCGGAAGAACGCGCGCGGATCGCTCAGCAGCACCGATGTGTCGAGCACGTAGGTGCGAAGCGTCTGATCCTGCTCGGCATCCTCGATCCGGTTGTCCTGGTGAACCCGGTCCTGTGCCTGTGCTGCCCGTGTGGTCACAACCCACTCCCGCCCCGGGTGGTAATTCCCGGTACCCAGCGAGTCGACCAGGGGTCACGAGTCGCGATCCTGACGGCCGACCCGGTCGGGCGCCTTGCCCGACGAGTTGAACGTACGACGGCGAGCCGATGCCGCGGGCGGCGACACGCTGTCGACACCGTTACATCGAGGTAAATTTCTCGGGCCCTACCAGGTGCGGGATGCCGCGTAGGCCGAGAGTGCGGAGGCGAACAGCGACAGCGATTCGTCGCCGGTACCTGCGTGGGCCGAGACACGGATCGTGCCGCCCCGAGGGGTGATGGTCACTCCCGCGTTGGCCAGCGCCGCCGCGAGGGGACCGGCATCCTGCGGCTGGGGAGCCAGGGTCACGATCCCCGCACGACGCTCGGGCTCTCGCGGCGTGATCACGGGGATGGCGTTCTCGTCGGCGATCTCGATCACGCGGGTCGCCCGCGCCTCGACGGCCGCGGCGATCGTGGCCACACCGACATCGTGGATCTCGTGGAGGGCACTTCCCAGGCGCGCCGCAGCGAGCGAATCGGCCTTCGAGACGATGAACGCCCGAGCATCCGGCGATGGCTCGGGCACCGCATCCACGGGCAGCCCGTCGGCAACTCCGGCGTAGCCGGAGAGCACGGGGCCAGCCGATCGACGGCGCGCTGACTGTAGCTTGCGACCCCGGTGCCACGTCCAGCACGAAGCCACTTGTATCCGTTCGCGCAGACGACGTCAGCGACGCCGTAGTCGGCATCCACGACACCGAGGCCTTGGATCGCGTCGACGATGAGCAGGCGATCCCCGATCACGTCGCGGAGGGCTCCCAGGTCGGCGCGGTATCCGGTGCGGAAGTCCACGAGGCTCACCGCGACGGCGGTGACCTCATCGGTGAGGGCGTCGCGCACGGCATCCGGCGTCATGAAGCCGTGCTCGGGTTCGAGCCATGCCGCACGGAGAGTGCCCAGCGCAGCCTCGGCACGCGCGGCGGCGATCGTCAGAGCGGGATACTCGGCGCGGGAGAGCAGGAGGGTGCCGCTGAGTCCATAGATCGCCTGCTGCAGACCGTGGCTCGTCGAGGGCTGGATCACGATCTGCTCGGCAGGGACACCGAGCACGGATGCTGCGTGAGTGCGAGACTGGTCGACGTGTTCGTTGACCAGGTCGACGCTCGAACGGCGCCCCGTCCCGAGAAGCTCGGCATCGGCGTGGACCTCGCTGCGGACGACGGGCGAGAGCGGACCGAACGCCGCCCAGTCCAGATAGCCGGGCTCGGAGTCGAAGGACTCGATGTAGGCCGTGATGTCACCCGTCACGGTCACATTGTGGCACGCCAGGGCATCACCGCGGGCGGTCGCGGCAGCGCTCAGCCCCCGAAGCGACGCTCACGACTCGCGTAGTTGCGCAGCGCCCGAAGGAAGTCCACCTCGCGAAGGTCCGGGCCCAGTGCCTCCATGAAGTAGAACTCGCTGTGCGCGCTCTGCCAAAGCAGAAAGTCGCTCAGCCGCTGCTCACCGGAGGTCCGGATGACCAGGTCAGGGTCGGCCTGTCCCCCGGTGTAGAGGTGTTCACCGATCTGTTCGGGCGTGAGACTTGCCGCGAGCTCTTCGAGCGATCCACCGTCTCGGTCGTGGGCGGCGATGATGCTGCGGACAGCGTCGACGATCTCCGAGCGCCCGCCGTATCCGACCGCGAGGTTCACGTGAAGCCCCTCGTTCCCTGCCGTGCGCTCCTCTGCTGCACGCAGCACCCTGGTCAGTTCGGGCGGAAGCAGATCGGCCCGGCCCACGTGCTTGACCCGCCAGTTCCGAACGCGCGAGACCTCTTCGGCGAGTTCGGCGATGATCTGCAGCAGGTCGTTGAGCTCTGCCGCGTCGCGCTTACGGACGTTGTCGGTCGAGAGCAGGTAGAGGGAGACCACCGTGACACCGAGGTCGTCGCACCATTCCAGGAATTCGCGCATCTTGGCTGCGCCCGCACGATGACCGTGCGCCGCCGTCTCGTAGCCGAGTTGACGCGCCCACCGACGATTGCCGTCGATCATCATCGCGATGTGGTGCGGCATGTTCTCGGGCGTCAGCTCGCGGCGGAGCCTGGCGGTGTAGAGCCGATACAGCGGGCCTTTGCCGCGCGCTGCTGCTCCGACTCCCGATGCCACACGGCCACGTTACTCCTGCGCCCGACCCCAGCGAGGACGCGGACGAGGCGCCGACGCGTACCCCCGCGGGAATACTCGGACTCGTAGGCTCAGAGGGTGACCCCGTCTGGCGTGAACCCTCCGACCGATCGCCCGACTCCCGAGTGGGACGAGGCGGTCGACGGAGCCGAGATGCCCCGGCTGCCGCTGATCGAAGAAGCCGAGTCCGTCGCTGCCGACGAGCTCAAGCCGACCTGGCGCGGCTGGATTCACGCGGCGACGTTCCCCATCGCGATCGCCGCTGGCATCGTTCTGATCGCCCTCTCGCAGGGAACGGCGGCCAAGTGGTCGGCTGCCGTGTTCATGGCGACGTCTCTTCTCCTGTTCGGCAACTCAGCCTTGTACCACCGCTTCCGGTGGAAGCCGAAGACGCGCGCGATCCTCAAGCGCATCGACCACGCGAACATCCTGCTGCTGATCGCCGGTACGTACACCCCGATCGCGGTGCTGGCGCTACCGACATCCCAAGCAACGATCCTGCTCTCCCTCGTGTGGGGTGGCGCGATCCTGGGCATCCTGTTCCGGGTGTTCTGGATCGACGCTCCGCGCTGGCTCTACGTGGCCCTCTATCTTGTGCTCGGATGGGCAGCGGTCATGTACATCGTGCCGCTGTTCGAGGCGAACGCCGCGATGATGGTGCTCGTCGCTGTCGGCGGCATCCTCTACACGCTCGGCGCCGTGGTCTACGCGCTCAAACGTCCCAACCCCTGGCCGGGCCACTTCGGGTTCCACGAGATCTTCCACGTGTGCACGGTGCTCGCGTTCCTGTGCCACTGGACGGCGTGCCTGCTCATCGGTCTGAGCCCCGCCTATCACGGCTAGCGAGAGCCGAGGTTAGGACCGTCCGGGCTCCTCGGCATCCGGCGCCGCATCGCCGTCGGCACTCTCCGAGTCAGCTCCTGACTCCTCCTCAGACTCTGCCCGCGCCTCGGCATCCAGTTCCTCGCGGATGTCCGCGCGCACGCGACCGCGGCGGATGCGGCGCATCATGTCGGAGATGAGCAGAATGACCACGACAGCCAGCAGCGCAATGATCAGAAAGCCCCACGGGCCCGGGGTGACGAGGTCGGGGTCCACCGTCGAGGGGCTCGGAACCGGGGTCGCGGTCCCCAACAGAATGCGCATCATGTCTCGTTTCGACTGGCCAGCGTCTAGCCTGGAGTTCCAGCCTAACGACTCACGAGACACCCCCGATGACGACCGCACCCCCCGCATCCGACGCCGCGATCCGCGCGAAGCTCGACGATCGCTACGGGCGACGAGGTGGGCGCGCGCCTCGCTGGGTCATCATCCTCGGGCTCGTGGTGGTCGTGGCGATCATCGGGTGGTTCGGCTGGATGACCGTCGCGAACTCACTCGAGAGTGTGGATGCCGACACCACCGGCTTCACCGTGGTCGACGACCGTACGGTGAGCCTCAGCTTCCAGGTGACGGCACCGACCAATCGGGAGGTCGCGTGCATTCTCGAGGCGCAGGACGAACAGCACGGCATCGTCGGTTGGCGGGTGCTGGTCATCCCTCCCTCGAGCGAGCACACGCGTGCGTTCGTCGAGACGATCCCGACGACCGCGGGCGCGACGACGGGTTTGATCAACGCCTGCTGGGTGACGTAATCTAGCGAGACTGATTCAACGACGCCCTGGCGCTGCCGGGGCGTCTTGCCATATCGGCGCCGACGAAAGGAGACGCTCGTGTCCAGCGATGCCCCGGTGACCTTCCTCACCCAGGAGGCCTTCGACCGCCTCCACGCCGAGCTCGAGCACCTGTCCACCGTCGGCCGCGAAGAGATCGCCAAGCGCATCGAGGCAGCGCGCGAAGAGGGAGACCTCAAGGAGAACGGCGGCTACCACGCAGCCAAGGACGAGCAGGGCAAGCAGGAAGCTCGCATCCGCACTCTCCAGGCCCTGCTGAAGAACGCCACGGTGGGTGTCGCGCCCGAGAGCACGGGAGTCGTAGAGCCGGGAACTGTCGTCACAGCGGTGGTCGCCGGCGGCGAAGAGGTCTTCCTCCTCGGAAACCGCGAGATCGGTGCCGGGTCAGAGCTCGACGTGTACAGCGAAGCCTCGCCGCTCGGTGCCGCGATTCTGGGCCTGAAGGAGGGCGACACGACGTCCTACACCGCGCCCAACGGCCGGGAGATCGCGGTGGAGATCGTCAAGGTCGAGACCTACGACGGGCAGTAAGGCTCGACGTCAGTCCGCGGCGACGTGGACGACGAACCCGGCGTTTTCCAGCGTCGCGATGACGTGAGCCTTGTGCTCTTCGCCGCGTGTTTCGACGCTCAGCTGCAGGATCACCTCGCTGATCTGAAGCCCCTGCCCGTGACGGGTGTGCAGGACCTCGATGACGTTGGCACCCGCGAGAGCCAGCAGCTCTGAGACCCGCGCCAGCTGCCCGGGGCGATCTGGCAGCGGGACACGCATCGTCATGTAGCGACCGGATGCCGACAGTCCGTGCGCGACGACGCGCTGCAGCAGCAGCGGATCGATGTTGCCGCCGGACAGCACGCACGCCGTCGGGCCCTGCGCGGTGATCTTGCCGGCCAGAATGGCCGCGACCCCGACGGCGCCCGCCGGCTCCACAACCTGCTTCGCGCGCTCCAGCAGCACGAGAAGGGCCCGCGCGATGTCGTCCTCAGAGACGGTGACGACCTCGTCCACCAGCTGGCTGATGATCTCGAAGGGCAGGTCTCCCGGTCGTGCGACGGCGATGCCGTCGGCGATCGTGGCTCGGGTGGCGACCTCCAGGGGGCGACCTGCCGCGAGTGAGGCCGGGTAGGCAGCAGAGTTCTCGGCCTGAACGCCGATGATGCGCACCGAACGCCCCACGGCAGCCGCGCGGGCCTTTACCGCGGCGGCAACACCCGACATCAGTCCCCCGCCGCCGATCCCGATGATGACTGTGTCGAGGTCGGGCATGTCGTCCATCAGCTCGAGGCCGAGGGTGCCTTGCCCCGCGATGATGTCCGGGTGGTCGAAGGGGTGGATCAGCACGGCGCCGGTGCGCTCGGCGAATTCGGCGGCCAGGCGAAGCGGCGTTTCGACCGTGGCACCTTCGAGGATGACATCGGCTCCATAGCCGCGGGTGGCCAGCAGCTTCGGAACCGGTACGCCCAGCGGCATGAAGATCGTCGCGGGAATCCCGAGCTGATGAGCGGCCAGGGCGACCCCCTGCGCGTGGTTACCGGCGGATGCCGCGACCACACCGCGTGCCCGTTCGGCCTCCGTGAGGCGAGAAAGCCGGTTCACGGCGCCCCGGATCTTGAACGAACCAGTGCGCTGGAGGTTCTCGAGTTTGAGGGCGACGGGTACGCCGAGCAGGTCTGTCAGATGCAGGGACTCGTCCATCGGGGTGTGTCGGATGACACCCGAAAGAGTTGCTGCCGCATCCTCGATGTCGGCGAGGGTGGGGATACTCACTTGCCGATTCTCCTCGGGCGGGGAACGGTCGACCAAATCAGGTCGGGCGCGTCAGGTTTCGCGCCGGGCTCCCACGCCCGATCACCCAGGTAGACCGCCACGACGTTGACGAACGCGGCCAGAGGCACGGCGAACAGCGCCCCGGGGATGCCGGCGATGAGCGCACCACCCGCGACGACGAGCACCACCGCGAGGGGATGCACCTTGACGGCAGATCCCATGAGAAGCGGCTGCAGGACGTGGCCTTCCAGCTGCTGGACACCGAGCACGACCACCAGCATCCAGAGTGCGATCCACGGACCGTTGTAGACGAGAGCGAGGAAGACAGCGAGCGCTCCGGTGACGACGGCACCGACGATCGGGATGAAGGAACCGAGGAAGACCAGCACAGCAATGGGGATGGCAAGCGGCACGCCGAGCAGGAACGCCCCGAGGCCGATACCGACCGCGTCGATCGTCGCGACGAGCAACTGCGTGCGCGCATAGTTGGCCACCGTGACCCAGCCGGCACGTCCGGCGCCGTCGACCGCGGGACGCGCAGCGCGCGGGAACAGCCGGGTCGTCCAGCGCCAGATCCCCGCGCCGTCGGCGAGGAGGGTGAGCAGGATGAAGATCGTGAGCAGCGCTCCCGTTGCCACATGTCCGACCGTGGTGCCGATCGCCAGGGCACCCGTCCACAGCAGTTCAGCCTGCTGCTGGATGAAGGTCCAGGCCTGCGCGAGCAGGTCGTCGATCTGGCCGGCGGTGAGGTGAAGCGGCCCGTCGATCAGGTACTGGCGGAACTGCTGCACTGCCTCAATCGTGCGCGACTGCACCGATGGCCACTCGCGCGTGATCTGCCAGATGGCAAGCCACAGCAACCCGGTGACGATCGCCGCCGTACCGAGCACGGTGATGGCGATCGCGAGCCATCGCGGGAACCGCAGGCGCAGCATTCCGGTGAAGGCCGGCCACACCAGCGCGGTGATCAGGATCGAGATCAGAAGCGGGATGACCAGCAGTTTGAGCTGGATGACAAGCCAAATCCCGACGCCGATCGCCGCCGCGATCACCAGGAACCGCCAGGCGTAGGCGGCTGCCAGGTGGAACCCCGGAGGGATGCCGCGCGTCGCCTGCACGGACACGATCCGACGTCTGTCCCGAATCGCGTCGAAGAACGACCCCGTGGGCTTGTCGTCGGGAGTACTCATCCGTTCAGTCTAGAACCGGGGCATGGCACAGGCCGGGAGCGCGGGCACTAGCGTGGAGGTGTGAAACGTGGCCCGCTCATCGCCGTCATTGCGGCCGGCGCGGTGCTTCTCGTGGTCGCCGGCGTCGTGCTCTGGCTGGTGCTACGCCCCTCCGGACCGCAAGCCGTCGTCGAAGAGTACCTCGATGACGTGAGCCGCGGCGATGCGGCTGCCGCCCTGAGCCTCGTCACTGCTGACGGAGTCGATGCGGCGTCCACCGAAGCCGCATTCGCCGGCGCCTCCGCCACCATCTCCGACGCCGTCGTCACCGCCATCAGTGAGGATGGTGACACGGCCACGGCGTCTGTCACGTTCACGCTCGACGCGTCATCCGGGTCCGGCGAGATCGCCCTCGTTCGCACGGATGCCGGGTGGAAGGTGACCGCCAGCGGACTGGGGTCTCTCACGATCTCTTCGACGGTGGGCGATGCCGCCGTCATCGGCACCGCGCTCATCGGGGTGGACGAGCCGGTACTGCTGCTCCCGGCGCTCTACGACGTTCTCCCCGCTCCCGTCGGCATCCTGACGGGAGCGACCACCGCCGCGGTCAGTCCCGGTGCCGCGACGACCGCGGCGCTGGAGCCGCAGCTGTCGGATGCCGCGCTCGAGACCGCGGCAGCACAGGTGCAGGCCCACCTCGATGCGTGCACGGCGCCGACCGACGCGATCCCCGAGAACTGCGGCATCCGCGTCCCCTGGGCTGCCGATCTCGCCCTCCTGACAACGCTCAGCTTCCGCGTCGAGACGGCGCCGACGCTCGCTTTCGCCGTGAACCTGTCGAGCTTTGCCGCGACGGGCGGTGTGCTCGTTGCGACGGCCTCCGGAACGACACGGGACGGCTCGGCGGGGACGTTCACCTATCGCACGGACGACTGGTCGCTGCGCGGGGGGATGAGCTTCACCGGAAACCAGCTCGTTCTGTCGGTTGACTGAATCGGACCGTCTGCCGATCTGAGCCTCAGAACTGGCCGCCGATCGTGTGCAGGCGTTCGATGCGGGCGGGAATGGGCGGATGGGTCGCGAACAGGCGCGACACGCCCTTGGCGCTGAGCGGGTTGGCAAACCACAGGTGCGCCATCGAGGTGTTCGCCCGGGTGAGCGGTTGCGCGTGGGACTCGAGCTTCGCGAGCGCCGACGCCAAGCCATCGGGGTCACGGGTGGTCAGCGCGCCGGTCGCGTCGGCGAGGTACTCGCGCTGACGCGAGATGGCTGCCTGCACGGCACCGGCCAGCAGCGGCGCCACGATGGCGGCGACGATGCCGAAGATGAGGAAGAACAGCTGCGCTTGGCTGTTGTTGCCCGACCGGCGCAGACCACCGAAGAACGCCATACGCATCAGGATGTCGGCGAGCAGCCCCACCGCCACGACGAGGCCGAACACGATGAGGGAGACCCGGATGTCGTAGTTGCGGATGTGACCGAGTTCGTGCGCCAGCACCCCCTCGAGTTCGCGGTCGGTCATGATCTCGAACAGCCCTGTCGTCACCGTGATGGCGGCCTCTTCGGGCTTGCGGCCCGTGGCGAAAGCGTTGGGCGCGGCATCCTCGACGACATACAAGCGCGGCATCGGGGTGCCGGTCGTGATGCACAGGTTTTCGACCAGCCGATAGTAGCGCGGCGCGTCTTCGCGGGAGACCTCGATGGCTCCCGCGAGGGCGAGGGCTTCACGGTCGGCGGCGAAGTACTGCACCACGGCGTAGCCGACGGCAAAGATCAGGATGAAGGCCGTCACCCACCAGTTGTTGCCCATGAGCCAACCGGCGAGCAGACCAATGGCCCCCAGCCCGAGGACGAACAGGATCAGGATGAACCAGGTGTTGCGCTTGTTCCGCGCGATGGCGCTGTACATGCGGCCTCTCGCCGGAACCGGTTAGAACTGGATGCGCGGCGGCTCGGAGATCGCTGCCCCGTCAACGACCTCGAAGAACTCGCGCTCGCTGAAACCGAGGTTCTTGGCGAACAGGTTGTTCGGGAAGACCTTGATCTTGGTGTTCAGCTCGCGAACGCCGCCGTTGTAGAACCGGCGGGATGCCTGAATCTTGTCTTCGGTGTCAACCAGTGCCTGCTGCAGTTGCAGGAAGTTCGTACTGGCCTGCAGCTGGGGATAGGCCTCGGCGACGGCGAACAGGGACTTCAGAGCCTGCTGCACGTGCCCTTCGGCAACACCCGCCTCCGCGGGCCCGGACGCGGAGAGCGTCTCGGCGCGCGCTTGCGTGACGTTTTCGAACACCGCCCGTTCGTGAGCCGCGTAACCCTTCACCGTTTCGATCAGGCCCGGGATCAGGTCGGCGCGGCGCTTGAGCTGGACGGTGATGTCGCTCCAGGCCTCGTCGACGCGCACATTCAACTGCACGAGCGAGTTGTATGTCGCCCACAGGTAGATGCCAACGATGACGACCAGCGCCACGATGATCAGAACCGGGATCAGCCACTCCCACATGGCTGCCATCCTAGGGGACGCGCCTGCCGACTGACTGTGAGTGCGGTGGATCCGCAGCCGACCGGATCAGCTGCCGAGTACCCGCTCCAGATACGTGTTCTGGAACGCGCGACGCGGGTCGAGGCGGTCGCGCAACGACACGAAATCGTCGAACCGGGGGTACCGCTCGCGCAAACCGTCGGCATCCAGGGTGTGCATCTTGCCCCAGTGCGGCCGACCGTCGTGCGCGAGCATGATCTGCTCGACGGCGGTGAAGTACTCGGTGGGGTCCTCACGCCAGTACCGGTGCACGGCGATGTAGCCCGAGTCTCGGTCATGCGCGGTCGACAGCCAGCGGTCGTCGCCGGCAGCGAAGCGCACCTCCACCGGAAATGAGATCCGCCATCCGCGAGCACGGATGAGGGCACGCAGTTCGTCGAACGCCGAGCGCACCGCGGCGGCCGGCAGGGCGTACTCCATTTCACGAAACCGCACGGTGCGGCTCTGCGTGAACACACGAGTGGACCGGTCGGTGTAGTCACGGTTGCCGGTGAGCTTCACCGCGAGCCGGGAGAACGGGGGCACGACGGCAGGAACGCGGGCACCGACGCCGCACACCGCGCGGTAGACCCCGTTGGCGAGGAGGGATTCGTCGACCCACTTCCCCACTGCCGGGAGGGGTTTGCGCACCGCGGATTCGGGCAGGCGCGTGTTGGACTTCGTCAGTGCGACATCTGTGTGGGGAAACCAGTAGTACTCGAAGTGATCGACACTCGAGACGCGCTCATCGAGGCTGTCGAGGACATCAAGGAGCGGCTCTGGCCGCTCTGTCGCCTCGAGCACGAACGCCGGGACGCACTGCACGGTGACATCGACCAGGATGCCCAGAGCACCCAGTCCGAGCGCGACAGCGGGCAGAAGATCCGCGTTCTCGGTGTCACTCACCCTCAGGATGTCGCCGGTTCCGGTAACCAGGGTGGCGCCGACGATCTGGGTGGAGATCCCGCCGAAGGCGGCGCCCGTGCCGTGGGTTCCGGTCGAGATCGCCCCGGCGATCGTCTGCCGGTCAATATCGCCGAGGTTCTGCATCGCCAGCCCGTAGGGGGCAAGGAGCCCCGGGATCTGATGCAGTCGGGTGCCGGCGCGGAGCGTGACCCGGCGGCGTTCGTGATCGACGGAGACCAGACCTGAGAGGTCGGTGAGATCGAGCAGGACGTCGGAGGCGACGGCGATCCCCGTGAAGCTGTGCCCGGCACCCACCGCCTTGATGCGACGACCACGGGAGAGCGCGGCCTGCACCGAGCGCTGCACGGCGTCCGCGGATGCCGGGAACTCGACGCTCTGCGGTCGTACGCGCGCCGAGCGTCCCCAGTTCTGCCATGTGCCGCCGGGTCGTGTCACAGGAACGCCTTCCCTTCGCCGCGATACGTCGGCGCCTCACCGACGACGGTGTCATCGTCCACGAGCAGGTAGTGGTCGACCCGCTCGGCAAGTTCGCCGCTCTTGGCGTGCCGGAACCAGACCCGGTCCCCGACACGCAGGTGTCGCGCCGCCTCGCCCTGCAGGGGGGTCTGCACCTCTCCCGCTCCCTCGCGGGGCAGCGTGCGCAGACCCGTCGGCCAGACCGGTCGCGGTTGGCGGGAAGCGACGGGCGGGCCCGACGCGATCCATCCGCCGCCGAGCACTGTCGCAATGTCGGGCGTGGGCTTGCGCACCACCTCGAGCGAGAAGGCAGCGGCCGGTTGGGGTGCGAAGACGCGGTATCCGTCGAACAGGTGGCCGGCAAACAGGCCGCTTCCCGCGGTCACCTCGGTGACAGCTTGATCGGATGCCGTGAACTCCAGTGATCCGGTGCCGCCGCCATTGACGAACTCCAGCGGGGCGATCGGACGCAGGGCTGCGACGATCGCCTGGCGCCGCTCCAGAAGCTCCGCGGAAGACCGGTGCTGCATCCATCGGATGAGCCCGTCGCCGGAACCCGTGGCATCCCCCTGGCCCGCGATCTGCGCCTCGTACATCATGAGTCCGACGAGCTGGAAGCCCTCGCGACGGGTGATCGCGCGCGCGAGGCTTGCCACCTCGCCCGGTTCGTGCACCGGCGAGCGACGCACACCGATGTGGCCGAGCGCGGGGGCTCGCCACGACGCGTCAGCGTCGATCGCGACACGGATGGTGGGTCGCGATCGCGGCGGCACGACCGCATCGACGATGTCGAGTTGGGCGAGATCGTCGACCATGAGCGTGACCCGCGCGCAGGCCTCGTCGCTCTCGGCCAGCGTCGCGATCGCTCCCCGGTCAACGGTCGGATATCCGAGAACAACGTCATCACGCGTCTGGGCGAGCCAGAGCGCCTCAGGCAGCGTGAAGGCGAGGATCCCGGCGTAGCCCGGCAGGGCGAGGGTCGCGTCGATCGCCTCGCGCACGCGAACCGACTTGCTCGCGACACGGATGGGGACGCCTGCGGCGCGCACCGCCATGTCCAGAGCGTTGTGCCGAAGGGCCCCGAGATGGAGCGTCGCGACGGGGCCGGAGACGGATGCCACGGCATCCGTCTCCCGTTGCCAGTAGGTGGCGGCGTCGTGAGCCGGCTGTTTCGCATCCGTCAGAGCCTGCCCAAACGACACCATGACGGCACTCTACTCGGGCCGGTGGTGCACCTTCGGGGCTGACGTGCGTGTGCTCGTGCGAAGGCGCACGTCGGGTCGGCGAGTTAGGGTGCTCCCATGACGGCATCCCGCAGCTCATCGGTTCGCGTCAGCCTCGTCGCCGTGCTCGGAACGGTCCTCGTGTTTCTGTACGCGACGCTGGCTGCCGTTCAGATCCTGGTGCTGAATCCGCTTGCGGTAGCGCCCGGCACGTCCCTCGAGCAGATCCACGCCGATCTCGCTCAGGCCGGCGAGTCGCTCGGCACTCCCTTCGTGCTGGCCTTTCTGAGTCTCGGGCCGGCGCTGGCCGTCCTCCTCATGTTTCTGCTGGCCCGTCAGCCACGGGTCGGTGCTCGCGCGACCGGGATCGGGTACGCCGTGCTGCTCGCGTTCGGGGCTCCTGCCTCCTTCATCGCGTCATTCGGCCCCGGGATGGCGTTGGCCGACACCTACCTCACCTCTGGCGCCGACCATTCGGGCTGGAGCTCCGTGCTGTATGGCGTCAGCGCCCTCGCGCTCGCGGTCGCTGTTGTTCTGAGCATCATCCCTCAGCGCGACGCTGGGCGTCAGGAACTGAACCAGCCGAAGCTCGCTGACTGATCCTCGTGCGGCGGCTGGTCGGCGAGGTCGCCGTCACCGGAGCCGAGCATTGCACGGGTGAGTTTCTGGCGTGAGCCCAATAGACGCTCGAGTTCGGCGACGAGGTCGGCGTCGCCCGGCTCGCGCCCCTCGCCGATCGCGCGGAGCACCGTGCGCCTCATCAGTTCCTTCGCGAAGGAGCCGGTGGTTCCCTCGGCTCGGTCAGCTGCCGCCGTCAGCGTCTCGTCGCTGAACGACAGGTCTCGGGCATACCGTCGGAAGAGGCTGCCACGCTCCTGCGCGGCAGGGAGGGGAATCTCGACCGCAAGATCCACACGCCCCGGGCGTTCGGCGAGGGCACGTTCGAGCACGTCGACACGGTTTGTCGTCATGACGAAGGCGACGTCGGCGTCCCCACCGAGCCCATCGAGGGCATCGAGCACCTCAAAGAGCAACGGTTGTGGGGAGCCATGCCGCTGCATCGCGACGAGGTCGATATCTTCGAGAACGACGATCGCGGGCTGGAAGGTCCGCGCGATCTCGGCAGCCGCGGTCACGAACTGGATGCTTGATCCTGTGAGCACGACAGCTGTGACATCCGGCGTTGCGGTGAGCAGGTGGCGGACGGTCAGCGTCTTGCCCGTTCCGGGCGGACCGTACAACAACACGCCGCGCTTCAGGTGCTGCCCCGCGTCACGAAGTGCCGTGCTGCTGCGGCCGATACCGATGACGTGCTGCGCGATCTCGTCAAGGACACCCTCGGCGAGCACGACCTCGTCGGCCGCGACAGTGGGGCGGGCGACGAACGTGGCACCGGCATCGCGGCCGAACTCGGTCGGCTGGAACGACAAGACCTGTCCGCGGAGCACGCTGTGTTCAACCATCAGACGACGCAGTGCGTCGAAGAACGAGGGAACAACGCTCTCGTCCGCGCACAGCACCTCCAGCTGCCCGGTCTGCCGCCCGAACTCGGGTGCGGCTGCTCGTTGCGCGACGACGATCGGTGTGCCCTCGAAGGTCAACAGCCGTACGCCGAGCGACACCACCCGGGTACTCGTGTCCGGACCGGTTGCCCGTTCGATGTAGTCCACGGGACCGGGCGCGTAGCGTGCGTGCGGGTTCGTCACCCACTCAGCGAGCCCCTGGTGGTGTCGTTGATCGGCGCCGGTGACGCCGATCAGGCGCCCACCGGCCGCGCCCATCGCGTTCAATGCGAGATCCGCATCGACCATGCGGTGATCTGCGATCCGTTCGACCAGCACCGAGACCTGAGATGCATCAACGCCCAGGTGCTCGCTGACCACGTCACCGAGCGGTGTTCGCACCGAGAGCGCCTCACGACTACTCACCTCGTTCACGTGTCGGAGGTACTCAGATACAGCTCGCATCAGTTCGCGGTCATCGTCAGCCAACATGCCATCGACTCTTTCACAGCCGTTGCGGTGGCGACGGTGGTGGCGGTCGTGACGGTGGTGACGGAGGTGAGGCGGCATCCCGCGTTCAGGCGGCGTTGGGGTAGAAGGTGGGCATCCGTCGCTCTGGGTGGACGATGTAGCGGCGCCCGTGCGGGGACACCCATTCCAGAGACCCGTCGCCGAGGTGGGTGATCACCCACCCGCCGTGATGTTTCACCGTGTGGTGCCCTTGGCACAGCGGTGCCGTGTTCGTCACGGATGTTTCACCACCGTCACTCCACGCGACCGTATGGTCGATCTGGCACTGGGAGGCGGGTTTCCCGCACCCCGGACCCATACACCGGTCAGCCCGCCACGTCACGAGCTTGGTCAGTTCCGGTGGTGGTCGGTACCGGGTGCGCCCGACGCTGACCACGGCACCGGTTTCGGGGTGGGTCAGTACCCGCATCCACCCCGACGCGTTACCGGCTAGTTCCCGGGCGGTCTCGATGGGGATCGGACCAACCCCTTCCACCTCCGCCGGATCGGTCACCCCCTCGACGCCGAGGAGCGCGAGGGCGGGGACGGTGACAACCACGGTTGCGCGGATCCCCCGCGCAGCTTTCGGGTGCTGGGCCACCGTCCCGTCAATCAGGAGGTCGCAGAACACGTCAGCACGAATCGGGGGTGTCAGATGGTCTGTGTGAGTGGGGTTCACCTCGAAGGAGAACATCATGGAGACCATGGCTATCAGTCCGGAGCGCGAGGAGCGCAGGCGTCGGCAGAAGGAGCTCGCTGATCAGTTGAAGTCGTCGGGTGCGATGGATGAGATCTTCGCGAAGATCGATGCCGGCACCCCGCTGACGGGCGATCAGGGGCTGCTCGGTGGCATGCTGAAGGCCGCGCTGGAGCGGGGCCTGGACGCGGAGCTGACCGAGCACGTCGGGTACGAGCGTGGTGATGCGGAAGCGTCGCTGTATCCGAACTCCCGCAACGGCACGACGCCGAAGACGGTGTCGACCGAGATCGGTGAGATCGACCTATCGGTCCCGCGGGATCGGAACGGGTCGTTCACCCCGATGCTCGTCCCGAAGGGGCAGCGCCGGCTGGATGGGCTGGACGGGATGATCATCTCGCTCTATGCCGGCGGGATGACCATCCGCGATATCCAGCATCATCTCGCGAACACGATCGGCACCGAGCTCAGCCATGAGACGATCTCGAAGATCACCGACCAGGTCGCCGACGAGGTCCTCGCGTGGCAGACCCGCCCATTGGAAGCGTTGTATCCGGTGATCTATCTCGACGCGATCATCGTGAAGATCCGTGACGGCGGTCACGTGCGCAACAAGGCCGCGCATATCGCCGTCGGGGTCGACATGGACGGGATCAAGCACGTCCTGGGTATCTGGGTGCAGGCCACCGAAGGCGCGAAGTTCTGGGCATCGGTCTGCGCCGAGCTTGCCAACCGTGGCATCCGCGACGTGCTGATCGTCTGCACCGACGGGCTCACCGGATTTCCCGAGGCGGTCGCGGCGACGTGGCCGCAAGCGACCGTGCAGACCTGCGTGGTCCACCTGATCCGCGCGGCGATGCGGTTCGTGAACTACAAAGACCGCAAAGCCGTCGCCGCCGCGCTGAAACCGATTTACACCGCGGTGAACGAGGACGCCGCGCTCGAAGCGCTCGAGGCGTTCAGCGACTCCGAGCTCGGCCGCCGCTACCCCTCGGCGGTGAAGACGTTCCAGGACGCCTGGGACCGGTTCACCCCGTTCCTGGCGTTCCCGCCCGAGCTGCGCCGCGTGATCTACACCACCAACGCGATCGAGTCGCTGAACTACCAGCTGCGGAAAGTGACGAAATCGCGGGGTCACTTTCCCAACGACGCCGCCGCGGTCAAGCTGCTCTGGCTGGCGATCTGCGACATCGAAGACAAGCGCGCCCGAGAACGCGAGAAGGAACGCGGGCGCCCCTCCAGCCAGCGAAAAGCTTCCGGCCGACTCATCGAGGGCAACGTGACCACGAACTGGAAACAAGCCCTCGAACAACTCGCACTCGCCTACCCCGACCGCATCACCCCCTACCTCTAACCACCAACACCAACCCGCTTACACAGAAGACTTGACAAGCCCCACGAATCTCATCCAGAGTCCGTGCCGACCCGCCACCAGGTTCTCCGCCGCGGGTGGTGCCGCGGTCGTGGTCACGGATCACAACAGCCTGCTGTGTCACCCGGGTATAGATCGCGTGCGCCTCTACCGACGGAACCAACGCGTGCACCCACGACATGGAATCCCCGGCAGGTTCCACCAGGATCCGCCGGGCCCGCACCGCCACCTGGTGACGTTCGGTCAACGTCGGGGCGGTTTCCCGGTCAATCAACCGCCGTAGCGCCCGCCGAAACGACCCCACCGGCAAAGACTCCGCCAACCCCAAAGCCCGCCCCACCAGACCCTGCGCAACCACCGGGTCCAGAACATCCAGGTCATCGACCAGGATCTCCGCATGCCGCACCGTCACCCCCGCATGAGACAGCGACTCCAACACGGTCGGGTACTGGTGAACGAGTGATTCGGCTCGGGAGAGCATCATCCCCGCGGCGTTCTCCGTGATCCGCAGAGCAGAGGCGAGCTCCAGGCGCAGGGAGCGCATTACCAACTCCCGGGACCCACCCCCGTACCGGGTGACATCATCCAAAGCCTCAAGCCGCAAAGCATCCACCCGGGCGAACCGTTGCGCGGCGAACACCGCCTCCAGATCAGCAACCTCAACAACAAGGGCAACAGCATCCGGCTGGGGCGGAACCCACCCGGCCTCACCATCGGCATCGACCACGTCATGCTCATAGACAAACTCGCCAGCATCCAGAGCCTCAGGCCACCCGCCCGACCCACCCATGCCGACTGCTTCCATACCCCGACACTACGAGGGGGTACGACATTGAGACCGCCCCTGCACCTCGTCGGTGATTGGCGTGGAACGTGAGTTTCAAGCCATGCCGTGTGGACGACATCACAAGGCCTACAGCGCGGGCCGCAGCTCCTGGATCATCGCCTTCAGCTCGCGGATCTCGTCGCGAAGCTCTTCGACCTGGGCCTCCGTCGCGTGGGTCTTTCGCTGAGTGTCGTCGGACACCCGCTCAACAATCCACGAAGCCAGCGTCGCTGTGACGACACCGATCAGGGCGATGCCACCGATCATGAGCCCGACAGCGACGACCCGACCCGTGAGCGTCACCGGGAAGTAGTCGCCATACCCAACGGTCGTGATCGTGACGAACGCCCACCACACTGCGTCTCCGACGTTCTGGATATCTCCGCCACTCCCCCGCTCGGCATCGAGCACCACGAGTCCTGCGAGAAGGACCAGCAGCACTGTTCCGCCGACGGTGTACACGACCACCTTTCCGCGAAGCCGAGTACCGGCGCCCCGATTCAACAGGGCAAGGATCGTGAGGAACCTCATCAGTCGCAGCGGGCGGAGCATCGGAAGCACCACTATCGCAAGGTCGATCAGATGCCGATAGAACCATTTCCACCGGTTCTCGGCGATCACCAGACGCACCACGTAATCGATGGCGAACAGCCCCCACGTTATCCAGAGCGTCGCTTCCGCTGCCACGTCGACCACACCCGTTGGGCGATAGACGATCTTGACCGCGTAGGCAACCTCTACACGGGCACTGGCGCCCGGACGTCGGAGATCCTCGCGCTCCGGTGGCAGCTCGTCGACCTCGATGCGCTGCCCGCCTCATGGCACCGTCAGCATTGTCGGTACCGTCGCGCTCGACGCCTACGGCAAGGTCTTCATCCAGGAGCACCCCAAAACCGACCCTTGGACGCGCACCCTGAAGCTTCCGGAGTACGCCGCCGACATCCTCACCCGGCGACGAGTCGACTCGTACGGCGAGCTCGTGTTCCCCTCATCGGTGGGAACGCTGCGGTGGCCACACAACCTGCGCCGCAATTGGCGCGAAGCGCTGGCCTGCACCGCTTACGCCGCGATCACGCCGAGGTTGCTGCGAAAGGCTGTTGCCACACGCCCTCGCGACGAGTACGGGATCGAGGTAGCCGGCGAACAGCTCGCCGCACGTCGGGAAGCACTGTCACCCGGAAGCACTACGTGCGGCCCCTCGCGATCGGGCCCGACGCGACCGGGGCGCTCGAAGCCTTCGGTGAGCGCAGCGGTTAGGCGACACACGAAAGCCCCCTCCTCCCGGCGACCACGAATCGTGGGGTCTGGGCGGAGGGGGCTTTCGCGTGGTTGCTCAGGCGAAGACGGCGACCTTGCTCGCAGTCAGCTCGTTCTTCTCGTTGACGACGTTCGGCCCCGCCGCGTCGGCAAAAGCCTTTTCCATCGCGTCCCTCGCAACATCCTCGGAGAATTCCTCGGACTCGAATGCGTTGTCGATGCCTAGCGTGAACCGAATCTTCCCGGTCGCCTCGTCGACGAACATGTCGATGCTAACGATCGCCATGTTCTTCTCGAGGGAGATGTAGACGGCATCCAACCACTCGTCGGTGAACGGTACTGGCGGCTCGAACGTG
This sequence comes from Microbacterium schleiferi, assembly GCF_015565955.1. NCBI lineage: Bacteria > Bacillati > Actinomycetota > Actinomycetes > Micrococcales > Microbacteriaceae > Microbacterium > Microbacterium schleiferi. The sequence continues at coordinate 2,238,120 of NZ_CP064760.1, forward strand.
ACTTCGATACCGATGCCCTGGATCATCGTTTCCCTCCTTCGATCTCTATCTTCAACGGAAGTCCCGTGTGCTCACGGTAACTATCAAGCTTATGCGCATTTAGCGGGTATCGGGTGTCCACAATGAACTGGCGTGCGCGGCCCTCGTCTGGCCAGAATCGGATGCCGTGGGAGCCGACACGCGTGCGCGCATACCACGCGGATTCAACTGGTCGTCGCAACACCTTGATCATGGAGGTGTTGCGCGATGGCGACGAAGTACTGGTCTGCGAAGACGAGCGAGGTTCCTGAAGGGGCTCGACGCCAGTGGCGCGCGGATCGCGCGTTACGGCCGCCGATGCGCTCGCCTGGGCGGCCTGAGCCGTCTCGGGCGGTGCAACGGCAGTTCTGGCGTCTGATCGCGACGGGCATCAACACGGCCGAGGCGGCACTGAAAGTGGGCGTGTCTGTGCCGGTGGGGAGCCGCTGGTTTCGCCACGCTGGCGGCATGCCACCGATCTCACTGGCCGAGCCCACCGGTCGTTACCTGTCCTTCGAGGAGCGCGAGGAGATCGCGCTGCTGCGCGCCAAGCAGATCGGGGTGCGTGAGATCGCACGCAGGATCGGCCGTGACCCGGGGACCATCTCCCGCGAGCTGCGCCGGAACGCGGCCACCCGTGGCGGGAAGCCGGAGTACCGGGCCTTGGTGGCGCAATGGAAGGCGCAGCAAGCGGCGAAGCGCCCGAAGACGGCGAGGCTCGCGACGAACGATAGGTTGCGCGAGTATGTCCAGGAGCGGCTCGCCGGCAAGGTCCGCAGGCCGGACGGCAGCATCGTCGTTGGGCCGGAACCGCCGGTATGGAAGGGGCTGAACAAACCGCACCGGCAGGACCGACGGTGGGCGACCGCGTGGAGCCCGGAGCAGATCTCGCACCGGCTGAAGGTCGACTTCCCGGATGATGAGTCCATGCGCATCAGTCACGAAGCGATCTACCAGTCGCTGTTCGTCCAGGGTCGTGGCGCGCTGGGGCGCGAGCTCGTCACCTGCCTGCGAACCGGCCGCGCACTCCGGCGGCCACGGGCTCGAGCACAGAACCGACCGCAAGGGCATGTCACCGCGGATGTCGTGTTCTCCGAACGGCCCGCGGAGGCCGCGGACCGCGCGGTTCCTGGGCACTGGGAGGGCGACTTGATCATCGGCACGGGCCGGTCCGCGATCGGCACACTCGTTGAGCGCAAGAGCCGCTCGACCCTGCTGGTGCATCTGCCGCGGCTGGAAGGCTACGGCGAGACACCGCCGGTCAAGAACGGTCCCGCGCTGGGCGGCTACGGCGCTGTCGCGATGAACGCCGCGCTCATCGCGTCGATGACGAAGCTTCCCGAACAGCTCCGCAAGACACTCACCTGGGACCGTGGCAAGGAACTCTCCGCGCACGCCCAGTTCGCGCTTGAGACGGGCACGAAGGTGTTCTTCGCCGACCCCCACTCGCCCTGGCAGCGGCCAACGAACGAGAACACGAACGGGTTGCTGCGTCAGTACTTCCCGAAGGGCACGGACCTCTCACGATGGTCAGCGGAAGACCTCGAAGCAGTCGCTCTCGCGTTGAACAACCGTCCCCGCAAGAGCCTCGACTGGAAGACCCCGGCCGAGGTGTTCGAGGAGCAGCTACGCTCGCTTCAACAACCCGGTGTTGCAACGACCGATTGAACCCAGTCCATCCAGAACGTTCGAGTTCGTCGAACAATTCCGGAAGGCCGGCTGCAGGCTCGGTTTCTCGAAGCACCTCGCGCCAGGTCGCCCGCTCCATGGGCACAGTATTGCACACGATGGCGAGTGGTTCCGGATGCCCCGAATCTCCGGATAAACAGCGAGTAAATAGCGAGTGGCCCCCGCCAGCAGAAGCCAGAGGGGCCGATAGCCCTTGAAATTACGGGGAATAGCAGTACCCCCGGTGGGACTCGAACCCCGCCCCACCGCCACTCCACGCGCCGCTCCGCACCGCGCGGAGCCTCCGGCGGCGTGGGCCCGAGTGTGACTCTCGCCCACCAAAGCAACACGGCACCCCGCCGCGCTGCGCGCGGCACGGTGCCGTGTACCCCCGGTGGGACTCGAACCCACACTTGAGCGATTTTAAGTCGCCTGCCTCTGCCATTGGGCTACGGGGGCGCCGATATCGGCGATCCCACGCTACCCCGCAAGGGCGCCGGCGATGGGCTGCGTCAGGACTTGGTGCCCGCGGGCGTCTTGACCGGTTCCGCCGATGCTGCCGGGGGCTTGGGGCGCGCCGCAAACTCCTCGAACACGTAGCGCGGATGCTGCACAGTCGAGAGGTTCACGATGTCGCGACCGAGCCACAGGTTGTTCCACCAACCCCAGATGACGCGCCACTTGCGCTCCCACGACGGCATCGCCAGGCCGTGGTAGCCGCGGTGCGCGAGCCAGGCGATGAAGCCCTTGAGCGCGAGCTTGCCCGACTGGAAGACACCGTTGTAGAGACCGAGACCCGCGACGGCACCAAGGTTCTTGTGCACGTACTCGACCGGAAGCTCGCCGCGCAGGACAGCGGTGATGTTCTTGGCCATGAGCTTGGCCTGACGGACGGCGTGCTGCGCGTTGGGAACGCAGTATCCGCCGACGCCGGCGCCGGTGAGGTCAGGTACAGCCGCGACGTCACCCGCCGCCCACGCGCCCTCAACGATCTCCTCATCCGTGCCCACGCGCAGATCGGCACGCGTACGGATGCGGCCCCGCTCCTCGACCGGCAGGTCGCTGCCGCGCACGACAGTGGGGTTGGCCATGACGCCGGCGGTCCAGACGATGAGATCGCTCGGGATGACCTCACCCGTGGAGATCTCGACGTTGCCGCCGACCGCTCCCGTGACCTGGGTGTCGAGGTGGACGGCTGCGCCGCGCTCACCGAGCGACTTCATCACCCACTTGCTGGTCTCCAGCGACACCTCGGGCATGATTCGGCCCATCGCCTCAACGAGGTGGAAGTGGGTCTCCTCGAAGCTCAGCTCGGGGTACTTCTTCAGCAGGGCGGATGCGATGGAGCGCAGCTCCGCGAAAACTTCGATGCCTGCGAACCCGCCGCCCACGACGACGACGGTGAGCAGGCGCTCCCGCTCCGGTCCGGGGGGAAGGGTCGCAGCCTTGTCGAAGTTCGAGAAGAGCTTGTCGCGGATCGCGACGGCTTCCTCGATCGTCTTCAGGCCGATCGCGTTGTCCGCGATCCCGGGGATCGGGAAGGTCCGGGAGACGGCGCCGGCGGTGACGACGATCTGGTCGTACTCCTCCTGCCACGGCTCGCCGATCGACGGCGTGATCGTCGCGACCTTGTTGGCGTGGTCGATGCCGGTGATCTTCGCGGTGACCACACGCGTGCGCTTGAGGTGGCGACGCAGCGACACCACCGAATGGCGCGCTTCGATGGAACCGGCAGCCACCTCGGGAAGGAACGGCTGGTAGGTCATGTACGGAAGCGGGTCGACGATCGTCACCTCTGCTTCGCCGCGGCGAAGATGCTTCTCGAGCTTCCAGGCCGTGTAGAAGCCGGCATACCCTCCGCCGACAATAAGGATCCTGGGCGTGGTGTTGCTCACGATGGGGAGAACTCCTGAGATGGTCAGCGGCGGGGCGCGCGGGACGCCAATCGGATGCGTCGGACAGCAGCGGTGACGCCGAGCGCCACCAGTATAGCCGCGACCGTCGCCGCCGTCAGCGGGACCGTCCCGTAAAGCAGGGAGTCCGTGCTCGGCAAGAGCGGCGAACCCGCAGCCTGCTGCTCAACCGGCGGCAGCGGTTCCACCGCGGCCGGCGGGACGGTCGGCTGCGGATCGGGGATGAGATTGGCTCGACGGTAGATGGTGATCCATTCCGCCAGATTGCCGAGGGGGTTTTCGTTGACGGCGGGCACGGATGCCGTCACCGCGGCCTCGGCATCCACCAGGCCGTACCCATAGAGCGGGTCGGGAAGGTCAGTAACCCCGGCCGGAGGTGTCGCGGTGCGGATGATGTGGTTGATGACATCGTCGGCATCCATGTCGGGATAGGCGGACCGCACGAGCGCGGCAACGCCCGCAACGATAGGCGCCGCGCCACTGGTGCCGTCCCACTGGACGACGGTGCCGTCGGCGGAAACCCCCAGGAGGTTCTCGCTGGGCGCGGCGACAGCGATCGTGATGCCCTGGGTCGAGGCATCCAGGCTTGCGCGCCCTCGCGGATCCACTCCGCCGACCACGAGCACGCCGGGAATCGTCGCCGGTGCGCCGACAACACCCGTGCCGCTCGCCCGGTTTCCCGCGGCCGCGACCACAACCACATCGTGGTCGAAGGCGTACATGAATGCGTCGTCCCAGCTGCGATCCCAGTCCGGGGTGTTCGTCGTGAACGAGAGGTTGATGATGTCGGCACCGTTGTCGACTGCCCAATAGATCGCCTGAGCGATCTGCTCGGTGAAAGGCACGGATGCCGATACCCCGAACCCCACGGAGATCGACAGGAGCTCGGCATCCGGCGCCACACCGAGCATGCCGGTATCGGGACTCGTCCCCCGCGAGGCGGCAAGGGATGCCACCCAGCTCCCGTGATCGGGGTCGCGCGCACCGACGGGCGTACGCCCGTCCGGCGAGCCGAGACCGGAGACATCCGTGCCGCCGACGACTCCCGAGAACTCGGCGGGTCCTTTGCCGATCCCGGTGTCGATGATGGCGATCTTTACGCCGGCACCCGTGGAGGTTTGCCACGCGTCCCGGATGCCGTAATCGTCGAGCCAGTACTCCATCGCGCGCAGCGGATCGGAGACCGAAGGCGACGGCGAAGGCGGGACGGTGAACCCCGGGAGGGCGAGCATCCCGGTGACCGCGACCGCGATCGCCGCCATACGAACGAGGGGGCGGCGGCGATGCGTTGCCACCGCGGCGCTCACGCGAGCTCCTCGGAGACCGCGTCGACGGGACGAGACGCGGCGCCGGGGTCCGCGCATACGCATCGATCCGGCGACCATTCCGAGAGCGCGAGCGCTCGGTCGCCGATGGGGTTCATCCCCGGTCCTGCCGCCAGGGAATGCGCCAGCACCGCGTGCAAGCACTTCACCCGTGTCGGCATCCCTCCCGCCGAGATTCCCGCGATCTCCTCGGGATCTCCATACTGTCCGCGATCAGCGAGGTAGCTCTCGTGGGCGTGACGGTAGGCGGCTGCGAGGTCCTCGTCAGCCTCGAGCTGATCGGCAAGCTCGTGCATGGTGTGGTCAGCCTCGAGCGCCGACATCGCCGCCGTGGCGCCCGGGTGAGTCAGGTAGTAAAAGGTCGGGAACGGCGTGCCGTCGGGAAGTCGCGGGGCTGTGGCGACGACGGTCGGATTTCCGCACGTGCACCGCGCGGCGATCCCGAGCACACCGCGGGCCGGACGACCCAGCTGCGTGCGCAGAACGGCGAGTTCGGCCTCGGTGACGGGAGCGTACGGAGGCCTGGACACACCTCCAGGCTACCGACCCGGTGCTGAAGTCCGGCTGCGTGTCTGTCAGCGAGGCGGATCCGCGGGTTGTTTCCACCCAACGGTGATCACGGCGTCGCCGGCGGCTCCGTCGGCTCGGGCGTGGGGTCGGGAACGCCGATGACCGGGAGGGCAGCGGTCTTCGCCAGACCCGCTGCCGTAATCGACCGGACCAGCTGCGACATCCAGTCGGTCGTGGTTTGCACGACCTCGTCGCTCACCGGCGCCTGCTCGGCGGGTATCGCCGACTCGGGCAGGTCGTCGTCGACCAGGTAGACCACCTCGCCGGGGCGCACGTAGTAGAGCCGTTCACGAGCCTGCGTCGTGATGTAGGCCGGATCCTGCCAGCGGTCTTTCTCGGTCTCGAGCGCCGCGATCTCGTCTTCTGTGACCTGGACTGCCTGTTCGAGCGCGGCGATCCGCTGCCGCTGTTCGAGGTACGTGCCCACGGTGGGAACCAGCACGAAGGCGGCAAGAACCACGAGCCCCAGCATGATCACCATGAAGCCCGACAGCCGGATGCCACCGAGCCACCCGCGTACGTCGACGCGGCGCGCTGACCGAGACCGCGGGGAACGAGAACGGGGAGCCGGATTCGTCATCGCGGCTCCCCTCTCGTCAGGTCAGTTCGGGCGCATCAGCCTTTGAATCGCGGGAAGGCACCGCGACCGGCGAAGACCGCCGCGTCGCCGAGCTCTTCTTCGATGCGCAGAAGCTGATTGTATTTTGCGACGCGCTCGCTGCGAGCAGGCGCACCGGTCTTGATCTGACCGCAGTTCACGGCGACTGCGAGGTCCGCGATCGTGGTGTCCTCGGTCTCGCCCGAGCGGTGCGAGAGCATCGACCGGTAGCCGTTGGAGGTCGCCAGCGAAACGGCATCCAGCGTTTCGGAGAGCGTGCCGATCTGGTTGACCTTCACCAGCAGCGCATTGGCGACGCCGAGGTCGATGCCGCGCTGCAGACGGCTCGGGTTGGTCACGAACAGGTCGTCACCGACCAGCTGCACCTTCGTGCCGATCGCGTCGGTGAGCGCCTTCCAGGCGTCCCAGTCGTCTTCTGCCAGGGCGTCCTCGATCGTGACGATCGGGTAGTTCGCGACGAGGTCGGCGAAGTAGTCGGTGAGCTCCGCGGCGGTCCACGGCTTGCCCTCGACCGTGTACACGCCGTCCGAGAAGAACTCGGTGGCCGCGACATCCAGACCCACGGCGATGTCGGTGCCCGGCGTGAAGCCGGCCTTCTCGATCGCCTTCATGAGGAAGTCCAGGCCCTCGCGGTTGCTCGGCAGGTCGGGGGCGAAGCCACCCTCGTCGCCGAGGCCGGTCGCGAAGCCCGCAGCCTTCAGCTCGCCCTTGAGGACGTGGTAGGTCTCGGTGCCCCAGCGCAGCGACTCCGCGTAGGTTTCGGCACCGATGGGGGCCAGGAAGAACTCCTGGAAGTCGATGCCGTTATCGGCGTGCTCGCCGCCGTTGATGACGTTGAACAGCGGCACAGGCAGGACGTGCGCGTTGGGTCCGCCGAGGTAGCGGAACAGCGGCAGGTCGGCACTGTCGGCCGCGGCCTTGGCGACGGCGAGGCTCACGCCGAGGATCGCGTTCGCACCGCAGCGCGACTTGTTGTCGGTGCCGTCGGTCTCGATGAGAATCTCGTCGACGATGCGCTGCTCGCTCGCATCCACGCCCTCCAGGGCGGGACCGAGTTCGTCGATGACGGCAGCGACGGCCTTGAGCACGCCCTTGCCGCTGTAGCGGCTCTTGTCGCCATCGCGCAGTTCATACGCCTCGAACGCGCCGGTGGATGCACCGGACGGGACGGCCGCCCGCTGAACGGTGCCGTCGTCGAGGAGGACTTCCACCTCGACGGTCGGGTTGCCGCGCGAATCGAGAATCTCGCGCGCGCCTACAGCCTCAATCAATGCCACGAAAGGACTCCTTGTTTGGGAGGGTGTGTGTCGGAGCGTCGTCGGTCCGACATCGAGTCTAGTGACGACGGATGCTGCGCCACAGGCCCCCGGCGGCGGAGAAAAACTCAGCGCACCACGGCGAGCGCGATCCCATCCCATCCCTTGCGGTCAAGCGTCTGCAGAGCTGTCGCGTCGAATCGCGGATCATCGCGGAGCATCTCGAGCCCCGCGCGGACTCCGACGACCTGGCTACTGCTGTCGTCGAGGTCTGCAACCTGGCCCGATCTGCCGACGTTGTCGACCACGACAACGGTCCCGGGCCGGCCGAGCCGCGCCGCCCAATCGAGATAGAGGGTGTTCGACTCTTTATCGGCGTCGATGAAGACGAGGTCGAAAGGATCCTGACCGGCAAGGGTCGGGAGCACCTCCGCCGCTCGGCCCACACGGACCTCGACGCGCCCGGCCACTCCGGCCCGGGCGAGGTTCGCGCGGGAGAGCTCGGCGTGCGCGGGCTCGGCTTCGATCGTGACCACGACACCGTCCTCGGGCAGCGCCCGCGCGAGCCAGATCGTCGAGTACCCGCCGAGCGTGCCGATCTCAAGGACCCGGCGCGCACCGGCGATACGCGCCAGCAGGTGGAGGAACTTGCCATTGACGGGTGCGACCTCGATCGCGGGGAGAGCCGCCGCGCTCTGGTCGGTCAGCGCCGCCTCCAGCGCAGCGTCGTGGCCGACCAGCGTGTCGGTGAGGTAGTGGTCGACACGCGTCCATACCTCGGGGGTGGGGTCCGCCATTCCTCCAGCAAATCGTGCCCGCGCCAGCCGGTCAATGGCAGTCGTTCGTGCGCCCTGCCCCGATCAGGGCGTCGGGGCGGGGACCGTGGGTCTCGCGGGCGCCAGGGGAGGCTGACGCCGGAACTGCCCCGTGACGGCGAGGATGACGGCGACCACGGCCAACACCACCCACGAGACGATACCGAGGGGCCCGACGATGCCCATGTCGGGAACAGCGCCGGCGGCGATCAGCAGGAAGACCAACCCGCCGACGGCGTTCAGCGAGCCGTGAGCCAAGACCGCCGGCCAGACCGATCCGCTGCGCAGCCGCAGCCACCCGAACAGGATGCCCCAGGCGACGCATCCGCCGACCATGAGCGCGACCCCGACGAGGTCGGGCCGGTTGAAGTTGTAGCCCAGCAAGATGACCGGGCTGTGCCACAGTCCCCAGACGGCCCCCGTGATCAGGAGCGCCGGCCAGGTTCCGAGAGGCCGCAGTGAGGGCAGCAGCCAGCCGCGCCAGCCGAGTTCCTCCCCCGCCGCTGACACGCTGTTGGCGATTGCCCCGATCGGGATCGACACCAGTTGCGCGGCGAGCAGGATGCCGACGGGCGGCAGCGCCGTCCCCGCAGGCACGGATGCGGCCAGCGCTGCCTGATATCCCGAGAGCCCGACGACGTCGAGCTGCACGAGGCCGAGTGCGCCGGAGATGGCGACGGTCACGGTCACCACGATGATCGGTGCGACGAGCCCGATCAGCAGCATCAGGATGACGCGGCGGGCGGGCCGCAGCGGCCACATGCCCAGGAAGCGCAGCCGCTCTGTCGCCGGCGCGCGCCACACCAGCATCGTCACCACCATCGACAACGTCGGCGTGAACATCATGCCGATCAACATCACACCGATGAGCGGATGACGCAGTCCCTCCCCCGAGATCCACGCCGGAAGCACAGTAAGCCACGCCAAGCCACAGGCAAGCAAAACGAAGGTGACGACGGGAGCCCATCTGACGCGTTCCGTAGGGCCTGCCGACGGGTGTCCGTCTTCCCGGATGATGTTCACTGTGCAACCTCCCCCGCGCGCACGCGCAGACCGTTCAGGACGTCTGATGCCGTTTGGGCATCGTCGACCATGACGACGAACACGCGTCCGCCGTGCTGCGTCACTTCCAGCGCTTCGCCCCGCCGCAGCACGACTCCCCGGCGCCCATCGATCGCGATGCGAACCCCCCAGCCGCCGAAGTCGGCCATCGGACTCACGAAGACGGCGCGCGCCTCACTGACCGCAGCCAGGGGTATCCGGAACCGTGGGATGCCCAGGTAGCTGGTAACGCGAAGGCCCTCGTCATCGATTCGCACCCGAAACATCGTGGTCGCGGCGATCAGGCCGCCGAGAATCACCCCCACGACCAGCAGGATGATGGATACCTGCCCCGAGCCGACGAAGCCGACCGCGGCTGCGACGAACAACACGAGCACGAGTGCTACCAGCACGATCATCCCCGGCGCCGACATGGTGACGCTCCGAACCCACATGATGCGCTCGTTCGGGCCGAGGGGTGCGAGCGTCGTCGCCGTACCGCGCGGAGGGGTTCCGCCACTGACGGTCAGAGCGGGCTGGGAGAACCAGGCGATGAGGCCGATCACCAGCCCCGCTCCCGCGGCACCCAGCACAGCGGGCAGGATATTCGGCGCATCGGTACCCGATTCCAGCCCGCGTTGCATCAGAAGCGACCAGGTCACCAGCGTCCCGATGCCGCCGACCGTCGCGGGTGTCATGGCGCCGAGGAATCGGAGCGTGGGCCCCCATTCCCCGTGTCGCGACCCGAGGAACGCGAACACCCCCAGCAACACGGTGAGAACTGCACCGAGCGTTGCCGTGAGAACCGGGACAACCCGGGCCGGGGCGAACCCGTCGGGCGTTCCCGCGCCGTCCCAGTGCATCGCGACGGGGTCGGGCAGCGACGGCAGCGCGATGAGCTGGATGCCGACGGCAACCGCCGTCATGACCAGGGGCGCAACGATCCCCCACACCACGAAAGCGCGGCGAGCGCGCCGGAGTTCGGACGATGAATCGGTCATGAGGTCTCCTCGGATGAGTCGGACAGGTCGTCGGCGCCGCCGTGCGTCTCGGCGTCAGCAAGCAGAGAGGCCAGCGCTCCCGGGGTGATCCCCCGACGCCGCGCACGAGCGGCCAGCGCACGCACATCGTCGTGGAGTTCGCGCAGCGCGCTCGCGGCATCCGTCACCACCGCTCCCCTCCCTCGGCGCAGATCCACCAGGCCTTCGTCGCGGAGCTGCTGGTAGGCGCGAAGGACGGTGTGCAGATTGAGGTCGAGCGATGCCGCCACCTCTCGAGCGGAGGGCAGGCGGTCACCGGCGCCGAGCCGCCCTGCCGCGATCGAGGAGCGCATCGATGCAGCGATCTGCTCCCACAGGGGAGTCTCGCGGGACGGATCGATGCGAATCAGCACCCCATTATTCTAGTTCACATAGAACAACTATGAAAGACGGGTGTCGTTTCTCGCGCGTGTCTTCTCCGTTCACACCGGCACCTCGACCCGCGGCTGGCGTGTTGCCGCGCTCATGCGGCCGTACCCGAGCGCTCCTGCAACGGCGGGAAGGAGCGCCTCGGCCGTGCGTCGGTAGCCGAGCGGACTGGGATGGAACCGGTCGAGACTGAACATCTCGTCGGGTTGTGAGATGAAGAACGGGCCCACGGCGTGGCGCAGCGACACCGCGTACGCGCCAGCGTCGACCGCTGCCTGCTCCTGGGCATCCGCGAGTTGTCGCGACATCCGTGACCCGAGCGTCCGCAGCGGCTGCGGAACGGGGCGCAGCGCGCCGAGGTCGGGACAGCTGCCGACCACGACCTGCGCACCGCGCGCCCGCAACTGGTGAACCGCCTCGACGAGGTGTCGAACGGAGGTGGAGACCGGCACCCGATGAGTGATGTCGTTTCCACCCACCACGATCACCGCGACATCCGGTCGATAGTCGCCCGCCAATTCGGCCACCTGAGCGTGCAGCGCCGCAGACTCTGACCCGACGACGGCAGCGGTGCGCAGCCGCACGGGACGCTTGGCCTTCTTGGCGAGCCCGATCGCGAGGCGCGCACCCAGCGTTTCTTTGCGCCGCTGGGCTCCCAACCCGGCGGCGATCGAATCGCCCAGCACGAGAAGGTCGATCGGGTCGCCCTCGAACTTCCGGCGCCAGATCCGATCGGCCTCGAGCGCATCCTCGCCGAGCGGTTTGCCGATCACACGCCGCGCCTGCGCCGCCTGGCGATCGAGCACGAGACGCGCAGCGAGGGAGGCCGTGGCGATGGCGCCGAGCATCGTGGCGACCACGAGGGCTCCGGTCGAGATCCGGCTCATGTCGCCATTTGACTGGCCCGAATTGAACCGCCGGTGAACGAACGAGCCCGCGTCGTGAACTAGCCCAGCGGCTTGAACTCCAGCTCATCGAGCGAGGCGCCCGGGCGCACCACAGCGAAGTGCGTGTACCCGTCGGTGCTCGCCCGGTCCAAGAGGGTCTTGAGATTCTTCGGACGCTGTTCGAGCCGTACCCGGTCACCGCGCGCGACCAACGCCACCTTGAGCCCGACCAGCTCCGCCACCGGCATGTCACGGTCGTGCACGAGGACGACCGCGGAACTGTCCTCATCCGCCGCGTCGGGGACGAGGTCGACGAGTCGCTCGAAGCCGAGCGAGAACCCGACGGCGGGGACGTCCTGGCCGAGGAACCGGCCGATCATGCCGTCGTAGCGTCCGCCACCGCCCAGCGAGTACGAGACGAGCGGATGCGCGATCTCGAAGATCGTTCCGGTGTAGTAGCCCATGCCGCGCACGAGGAACGGGTCGAAGACGAGCGGCGCTTCGCCGCCGCGGGCCGCCTCCACGGCCGCGCCGATCGCAGCCAGCGATGTGATCGCCTCCCCCGCCAGCCCATCGGGCAGCGCCGCCCGGATCTGCCCCTCACCGAATCCGCTGACGGTTCCCTTCTCCCGCGCGAGAAACGCGGCGAACGCGTCAACCGCGACCGGCGTCGACGAGCGTTCCCGCAACTCCGCAGCCACGCCCTCGGCCCCGATCTTGTCGAGTTTGTCGATCGTGATCAGCACGCCGGGGCGTTCATTCTCGGGGAATCCGAAGTGCTCGAGCATCGCGTCCAACAGGCGACGATCGTTCACACGCACGATTCCGCCCTCCAACCCGAGCGCGTCGAGGGCGTCGAGGGTTGCGGTGATGAGCTCGGCCTCGGCCCGCCCCGAGGCGTCGCCGATGATGTCGATGTCGCACTGGACGAACTGCCGGTATCGCCCCTTCTGCGGACGCTCCGCCCGCCAGACGGGTGCGATCTGCACGGCACGGAAGACGCCCGGGAGCTCAGCACGGTGGCTCGCGTAGAAGCGCGCGAGCGGAACCGTCAGGTCGTAGCGCAAGCCGAGGTCTGACAGCGCCGCCGGATCGTCGGCTGCAGCGCGGATGCCGTCGGCATCGAGCCCTCGGCGCAGCACGTTGTAGGCGAGCTTCTCGTTGTCACCGCCGATTCCGGCGTGGAGCCGCTCGTAGTCCTCGACGACCGGCGTCTCGATCTCGTCGAACCCGTGCGCGCGGTAACGCTCGCGGATGACAGCGAGCACACGCTCGCGACGGGCCTTGTCGGCGGGGAGGAAATCGCGCATGCCGCGCGGCGGGGTGACGGGTGGCACCGGGCTATTCTTCCAGGTCGGCAGGTGCAGCTTCGGCAGTCCGGATGTCTGCTGACAGGACGCGCAGCCGCTCGCGCAGCGCGCGCTCGGCATCCCACCCCCGCTCGCGGGCGATCGCGACGAGGGCTAGGAGTGCGTCACCGAGCTCGGCCTCAGAGGTAGGGGCAGACGCCGAGTCCGCGCCGCCGCGAGCCGGAAGCACGGGCGAGCGCAGGGAGGCTGCCTTCCCCACCAGTTTCTGGGCGAGCGCGAGGCTCGGCATCCGCTCGCTCACGCCGTCCAAGACGCTGGTGCGCGCCTGCTTCTCCGTCGCTTTCGCGGCATTCCACAGCACGAGCACCTGTTCGGGCGTCTCGGCCGTCTCACCGGCGAAGACGTGCGGATGCCGCCGCACCATCTTGTCGGTGAGAGTGCGGGCGACGTCGTCGATGTCGAAGGGATCGTCGGTGTCGCGAGAGGCGATCTCGGCGTGGAACAGCACCTGCCAGAGCACATCACCGAGTTCTTCCCGCAGGTCTGCTCGCGTGCCCGACTCGACGGCGTCGATCAGCTCGGCGCTCTCTTCGACCAGGTACGGGACGAGGTCGCGGTGGTCGATCTGCTGAGTCCACACGCACGTGTCGCGCACGGCTCGCATCGTGTCGGCGGCACGACGCAACGGGTCGGCGGCCTCCGATGCGTCGCGGTCACTCACGACGCTTCCGCCTCCCCGGGCTGGGTGAGCGCGCTCGCCCGCCGCCGGTAGTGACGCGCACGCATCGACACCAGGATGCCGGCGATGACGACCGAGATGAGCGAGCCCGACAGCACACCGAGGACTGCTTCGTCGGTGAGGAGGTCATTGCCCTTAAAGGCGAGCTCCGACAGCAGCAGCGACACCGTGAATCCGATGCCGCCGAGTGCACCGGCGGCGAGGAGGTCGGCAAGCGGGAGCCGGGGCATCGCCGGATCGTGCGCGACCCGCTGGGAGATCCACCCGAACAGCGAGATTCCGAGGATCTTTCCGACTGGCAGCGCGATGAGGATACCGTAGAAGGCGGGGGTGAGCTCTTCGATGGACACCGCCGGGATCACGACGAGCGCCGACGAGAACGCGAACAGCGGCAGCACGATGACGTTGACCCACGGCTCCATCGCGTGCCGGGTGTGAAGCGCTGGCTGCTGGGCCATCGCGAGCCCCAGTGCCACGCCGGCGATCGTCGCGTGGACACCAGAGAGGTAGACCAGCACCCACGTCGCGATCGCGAGCACGAGAAGGATCGGGATCACCACGGCACGTGCCCGAGTGTCGAGCTTTCGACTCAGGTAGCCGAACACCACGACGATGACGGCTGCGGCGGCGAGCAGGGCGATGTTGACCCCGTCGGTGAAGAGCACGGCGATGAAGATGATGCCGACGATGTCGTCGAGGATCGCCAGCGCGAGAAGGAAGATCCGCACGCCCGAGGGCAGTCCTCGGCCGAACACCGCGAGGACGCCGAGGGCGAAGGCGATGTCTGTTGCGGTGGGAATCGGCCATCCGTCAGCGGAAGAGGTCCCCCATGCGAACGCGAGGTATACCGCGATCGGGACGATCACACCGCCGGCCGCAGCGATCGCCGGCTGCAGAGCCTTCCGAGCGGAGTTGAGCTGTCCGTTGGTCAGCTCGAACTGCAGTTCGACAGCGACGACGAAGAAGAACAGTGCGAGAAGCCCATCGGCGATCCAGTGCCCCACCGAGAGCTCGAAGACGCCGGGGATGCCGACGTAGGTGTGCTGAATCTCCTGCACACTGTGGCCGATCGGGGAGTTCGCGATGATGAGCCCCGCGGCGGCTGCAACCAGCAGCATGATGGCGGGAAAGCGCGCAGAACGAAGCAACGACATGGAGTCCTTTCGGGGATGCGGCAGCCGACGCCGACCAGACTTCCCGGCTCTCCACCGCCTATCCTACCGGCGAGGCGCGGTGCGCTTCAGCGGCGGTGCGATTCGAGTGTCGTCTCGCGCCGTCATACGTCACCTCGATGAAACACCTGGCCGATACGGTGGAATCCATGCACGAACTGACCCGGACTGAAGCCATCGACCTCGTGGGCCGATACGAAGCGGGTCAGGAGATCCCCGAGCAGATGCGCGCCGACGTGCGCCTGCTCGGCTCGCTCTTGGGCGAAGTGCTGCGCGAAAGCGGATCCGCGGGCCTGTTCGAGGATGTCGAACGGCTGCGCCTGGCAACGATCCAGGCCTACACCGACGAGACGGCAGAGGCCTTCGCCCACGCCACCGCCGTGGCGGAGTCATTCTCGATCGATCGGGCCCATGAGGTGGCGCGCGCGTTCACCGCCTACTTCCACCTCGTGAATCTGGTGGAAGAGCACCAGCGCGTGCGGATCGTGCGCGAACGCGACGGTCGCCCGGACAGCGAGGGCGCAGCCGACTCGATGGAAGCCGCGTACGCCCGGCTCGCTGACGAGGTCGGTGAGGATGCCGCGCTCGCCCGCCTGCAGGCGCTGCGTTTCCACCCGGTCTTCACGGCGCATCCGACCGAGGCGCGGCGCCGGGCGATCTCCTCCAGCATCCGTCGCCTTGCCGGGCTGTTGCAGGAGCACGATGACCACCTGCGCGACGGCAACGATCCGGCGCGGCTGGAGCGGCGCATGGTCGAAGAGATCGACACCCTCTGGCGCACAGCGCCGCTGCGCCCCGAGAAGCCCTCTCCGGTCGATGAGGTGCGCTCGGTGATGGCGATCTTCGACGAAACGCTCTACACGGTCGTTCCCGCCGTGTACCGCCGGCTGGATCACGTGCTCCAGGGCGAGCACGCCGGCGGCCGCGCACCGCTGGTGAAGCCGTTCGTGCGCGTCGGATCGTGGGTCGGCGGCGACCGCGACGGCAACCCCTTCGTGACGGCATCCGTGACCCGCAAGGCTGCGGGGATCGCGGCGGAGCACATCCTGCTGGGGCTGGAGCGCACGACCCAGCGGATCGGACGCACTCTCACTCTGGATGCCGAGACCACGCCTCCGTCCGACGCGCTGCTGGCGCTGTGGAAGCGTCTGAAGGCCGCGGACGAAGAAGCGGCAACCGAGATCGCCAAGCGCTCCCCCAACGAGCCGCACCGCCGCATCCTGCTGATGCTGGCCCGCAAGATCGATGCGACGCGGCTCCGTGACGCCGACCTTGCCTACCGGGAGCCGAGCGAGTTCCTCGCCGACCTGCGCACGGTTCAGGAGTCGCTCGTGGCTGCCGGGGCTCCCCGCCAGGCATACGGCCACCTGCAGCAGCTGATCTGGCAGGTCGAGACCTACGGTTTCCACCTCGCCGAGCTCGAGGTGCGCCAGCACTCGGCAGTGCACGCGAAAGTCCTCGCTGAGCTCGATGCGGGAGCCGGTTCCTCGGGCGAACTGTCGGAGCAGGCCGACGAGGTGCTCGACGTCTTCCGCACGATCGCCTTCCTGCAGGAGCGGTACGGCCCGAATGCCGCCGGCCGCTACATCGTGTCGTTCACGCAGTCCGCCGAGGATCTTGCGAACGTGCATCGGCTTGCCCGCTACGCCGTCGGCGACGGCGGACGGATGCCGGTGCTCGATGTCGTGCCGCTGTTCGAGACGTTCGCCGACCTGCAGGCGGCACCCGGGATCCTCGCCGAGATCGTGCAGCACCCCGAGTTCTCGGATCGCCTGACCCGCACGGGCCGCCGGCTGGAGGTCATGCTCGGCTACTCCGACTCGTCGAAGGATGTCGGACCGGTCGCCGCGACGCTCGCGCTCTACGAGGCGCAGGCCGACATCGCCGCGTGGGCGAAGGCCGAGGGCATCGAGCTCACGCTCTTCCACGGACGCGGCGGCGCGCTCGGACGCGGCGGCGGACCCGCGAACTCCGCCATCCTGGCCCAGCCGCCACACTCCGTCGATGGCCGATTCAAGCTCACCGAGCAGGGTGAGGTGATCTTCGCGCGCTACGGCGATCCCGAGATCGCGATGCGCCACATCGATCAGGTGGCAGCCGCGGTCCTACTGGCATCCGCTCCCTCAATCGAGCGACGCAACAGCGGCGCGGCCCGGAAGTTCGCCGACGTGGCAGCGACCATGGATGCCGCATCCCGCCAGCGCTTCTTCGACCTCGTGAAGGCGCCGGGCTTTGCGCCGTGGTTCGCCCAGGTCACACCGATGGAAGAGATCGGGCTGCTCGCACTGGGCTCCCGACCCGCGCGGCGCGGCCTGTCGGTCGAGTCCCTCGCTGATCTCCGAGCGATCCCGTGGGTCTTCGCCTGGGCGCAAGCCCGCATCAACCTCGCCGGCTGGTTCGGCCTGGGCACCGCACTGGATGCCGTCGCCGACGAGGAACTGCTGCGAGAGGCGTATGAGCAGTGGCCGCTGTTTAGGACCATGATCGACAACGTCGGGATGAGCCTTGCCAAGACCGACCCGCGCATCGCACGGCGCTACCTCGAGCTCGGCGACCGTGACGATCTCGCTGGTCTCGTGCTCGACGAGATGACGCTGACGCGCTCGTGGGTCATCCGACTCACCGGCGGCGACGAGGTGCTGGCCAACAAGCCCGTGTTGCAGCGGGCCGTGAAGCTGCGCAGCCCGTACGTGGATGCCCTGTCGCTGCTTCAGTTGCGGGCGTTGCGTGCGCTCCGGGATGCCGCGGCATCCGACTCCCCCGCCGATCCGGATCAGCAGCGACTCTTGCTGCTCTCGGTGAGCGGGGTCGCGGCGGGTCTGCAGAACACCGGCTGATCGGGCACGGACCGCGCGTCGCTGCCGGAGGTGTCGGTGGAGCGAGTTAACGTCTCGGCATGGCGATCACGACGAAGACGACATCTGTGCGGGTCGCGTCGGTGATGCCGGACGTGGCCGCCGAAACCTGTCCGCTGTGCGGCACCGACGATGTCCGCGTCGAGGACGTGGCGTGGTTTGCCATCGAGTTCGAGCGCCGGTCCGACGTGCAGGATGAGCTCGACGTGCCCGATGCCGTCGTGTTCTTGTGCCGCGAGTGCGGCGTGAACTGGGACTGACCGCTCAGTCGAGGCGAATGTCGTCGGCGTGGCGTGCGAGGCTGCGACCGTAGCGCTCGGTGAGCTGAACCATCAGGTCGGGCGTCTCCCGGTCGAGTCCGAAGACGTAGCCCGGAAAATCGAGGTCTTTCTGCGCTTCCCAGATCTCGTCGTGCCGATCGGGCGAGTACAGCTGCGGCGGGTTCCCGACGGCGACCCATCCGATCGGTACCACGGTTTCGGCGGGAAGAACGGTACTCAGGTGAACGACGGCGTTGATGCGGACCTCACTGCGCTCGCCGATGCGCGCGCCATTGAACACGCGCGTCCCGGTCGCCAGAAACACCTCGTCGGCCACCGACGCACCCGAGATGCTGGCCATCGGCCCGACCAGCACGTGGTCGCCGACATGGACGGCGTCTGTCGCGCTCGCGCGGATCAGAGCGTTCTCCATCACGATGACGCTCTCGCCGATCGTGATAGGCCCGCCCTCCGCGGTAATGACCGCGCCGTGCAACACCTGCGAGTTCGCGCCGATGGTGACATCCCCTGAAATCACGGCGCTTGGCGCAATGACGGCCGCGGGATGGATGCGGGGCTCTGCCCGAGGTGCTCGAACCGCATCGTTCCTCCTCGATCGGTGTCAGCGTACCGGCGACCGCCCGGTTCTCGAACGTCGCGAGCGCGGCTACCGTGGAGGAGATGGCACTCTCCTCCCGAACCACGACCCGCGCACCCCGACCGACGATCGAGTTCACCGTGCTCGAAACGACGTGGCTGAACCCGCACCTGGTGCGCGTGCGCCTCGGCGGGCCCGGCTTCGCGCAGTTCCAGAACCGGCCCGAGACCGATAAGTACGTGAAGCTGAAGTTCACGACTCCCAAACCCGAGTCGCACCCGGTGACACGCACGTACACGGTGCGCCGCGTCGACCAGGCAGCGCAAGCGATCGACGTCGACTTCGTCATCCATGGCGACGAGGGTCTCGCCGGCCCCTGGGCCGCAACGGTGAAGCCCGGCGCGACGATCAGCCTCATGGGTCCCGGCGGCGGTTACTCTCCCGACCCGGAGGCCGACTGGCACCTGTTCGCCGGCGATCTTTCGGCCGTCCCAGCCATTGCCGCGACGCTCGACGCGCTCCCCGCGCACGCCCAGGGCACGGCGGTCATCGAAGTCGACACCGAGAGCGACATCCTCGACCTCGAGCACCCTGCCGGCGTCGATCTCGTCTGGGTCCGCAACCCGGACCACCAGGTGGGCGCCCTCGCCGACGCCGTCCGAGCACTCGACTGGCGCGACGGCCGCGTCCAGGTCTTTGCCCACGGCGAGCGCGAAGCCATGAAAGAGCTGCGGCGCGTGTTCTTCGACGAGCGCTCTCTCGAGCGCGGGCAAGTCTCGCTCTCGGGATACTGGGCGCGCGGTCGCACAGAAGACCGGTTCCAGGCAGAAAAGCGCGAGCCGATCGGCCAGATCCTCCCGCCCGCCTAGACCTGGGCCGCACGAGACCTGCCGCGCTAGTCCTGGGCTGCCGGGACTGCCGAGTCAGGGGCGACGGGTGCCGGCTCCGGCCACAGCTGCCCGAGGAGCGTGTCGACCCAGGCGATGAGGTCGGCATCGGCTAGCTGCTCACCGCCCGCCCGCGGCAACGGCACGACGACCGCCTCGCCGCCGGCGAGAAGTTTCGCTGCGGGATACAGCCGCTGCAGACGGACGCGCATCGAATCCTCGAGTCGGGCCGGCGCGATCCGCAGGTTCGGACCCATCGCGACGACATCCGTGAGGCCGGCGCGCGCGGCACGCCGCCGCAGCCGAGCCATCGACAGGAGCCCCGCAACGTCCGTGGGCGGCTCGCCGTACCGGTCGGTGAGTTCCTCGATGACCGCGTCGATCGCGTCATCCCCCGCCGTCGCGGATGCCGCGGCAGAAAGCTTCTGGTAGGCCTCGAGCCGGAGCCGCTCGCTGTCGATGTAGTCCTCGGGGATCCGGGCCTGGACCGGGAGCTCGAGCCGCAACTCGGCTGGCCCCTCGACATCCTCGCCGCGGAACGTCGCGACGGCCTCGCCGATCATCCGCAGGTAGAGGTCGAACCCCACCCCGGCGATGTGGCCAGCTTGCTCGGCGCCCAGCAGGTTTCCGGCACCGCGGAGCTCGAGGTCCTTCAGGGCCACCTGCATCCCGCTGCCGAGATCGTTGTTGACGGCGATCGTCTCGAGCCGGTCGGCTGCCGTCTCCGAGAGCGGCTTCGCATCGTCGTAGAGGAAATAGGCATACGCGCGCTCACGACCACGCCCCACACGGCCGCGAAGCTGGTGCAGCTGCGACAGACCGTACTTGTCGGCACGGTCGATGATGATGGTGTTCGCGTTGGCGATGTCCAGGCCCGTCTCGATGATCGTCGTCGAGACGAGCACATCGGCCTTGCGCTCCCAGAAGTCGTCGACGACCTGCTCGAGCTGGTGTTCGCCCATCTGACCGTGAGCAACCACGACCCGCGCTTCCGGCACAAGTTCGGCGAGCTCGCTCGCGATCCGCTGGATCGAACTGACCCGATTGTGGACGTAGAAGACCTGACCTTCCCGCAGCAACTCCCGGCGGATCGCCGCAGCGATCTGCTTGTCGTTGCGAGCGCCGACGTACGTGAGGATCGGGTGCCGGTCTTCGGGCGGTGTCTGCAGAGTCGACATCTCCCGGATGCCGGTCACAGCCATCTCGAGCGTCCGAGGAATCGGGGTCGCGCTCATCGCCAGGATGTCGACATTGGTCTTGAGCTTCTTCAGGGCATCCTTGTGCTCAACCCCGAAGCGCTGCTCCTCATCGATGATCATGAGGCCGAGGTCCTTGAAGATGACCTTCTCGGTGAGGATCCGGTGGGTGCCGATCACCATGTCGACGGTGCCGTCGGTGAGACCGGCAAGAGTCTCCCGCGCCTCCTTGTCGGTCTGGAAGCGCGAGAGCGCCTTGACCTTGACCGGGAACCCGGCAAAGCGCTCCGTGAACGTCTCGAGGTGCTGCTTGACCAGCAGCGTCGTCGGCACGAGCATCGCAACCTGCTTGCCGTCTTGGATCGCCTTGAACGCGGCCCGCACGGCGACCTCGGTCTTGCCGAACCCGACATCCCCCGACAGCAGACGGTCCATCGGGATTGGCCGCTCCATATCGGCCTTGATCTCGTCGATCGTCTGCAGCTGGTCCATCGTCTCGGCAAACGGGAACGCCTCTTCGAGCTCGCGCTGCCACGGCGTGTCCGGCCCGAACGCGTACCCCTTCGCCGCCATCCGCGCCGAGTAGAGCTTCACGAGCTCGACGGCGATATCGCGCACCGCCTTGCGGGCGCGACCCTTCGCCTGCGCCCAGTCACTGCCGCCCATCTTCGAGAGGGTGGGAGCCTCACCGCCGACGTAACGCGACAGGAGGTCGAGCTGATCGGTGGGCACCATGAGCTTGTCGCCGGGGTATCCCCGCTTGGCTGGCGCGTACTCGAGCACGACGTATTCCCGCACGCTCTTGACGGGGTTGCGGCCACCCGACGACACCTCGCGCTTCGCGAGCTCGACAAATCGCCCGATCCCGTGGGTGGCATGCACGACGTGGTCGCCGGGCGTCAATTGCAGCGGGTCGACGACGTTGCGGCGCCGCGACGCGAGCTTCTTGACGACACGGCTGTCGCCGCCGATGGTGCGGCCATAGAACTCTGACTCCGTGAGCACCGCCAGGCGCGCGTCTTCGAGTTCGAATCCGCGCTCGAGCTGCGCGACCGCGAGCCAGACGCGTCCCGGCTCGGGTGCAGCATCCGCGTCGTCGACCAGCGCCGCCGCGATCTCGCGTTCGGCGAGCACATCGCTGGCACGTTCGACCAGGCCCGTCCCGGATGCGGTGACCACGACGCTCCAGCCGGCGGCGACGAGGTCGCCGACATAGGCTGTCGCCCCGTCGACGTTGCCGTGAAACGACGGCACCGATCGCGCAGGAATACGCACGGGGGCCTCGCCCAGCACGTCATCGAGGTCGTCGGCGAGCAGCCCCTCGGCTGCCGCATCCGAGGCTCCCGAGTCAAAAGGACTGAGCGTCCACCAGATGCCGGCGCGGTCGTGCACAGCATCACGCAGCTGGGCGATCGTCAAGAAGTCGCCGCCAGCCAAATCGACCGGTGTGCTCGCCCCAGCCGTCGCCGCACTCCACGCGGCTTCCAGGAACTCATGATTGGTCTCGGCGAGGGTGCGCGCGCGCGTCCGGCAGCGCTCGGGATCGACGAGAGCCACCGCTGACTGCTCGGGCAAGTAGTCGATGAGGGAAGCCATGTGCGGCACGAGTGCCGGGGTCAGGGACTCCATGCCCTCGGCCGGGATACCCTCGGCCATCTTCTCGAGCATCCCCTGCAAGCCCGCGAACTCGCCAGCCAACTGCCGAGCACGACTGCGGACGTCGGCGGTCAGCAGCAGCTCACGGCCGGGAAGGAGCTCCACGTGATCGACGGCACCGGGCAGGGAGCGCTGATCGGCGACCGAGAAGGTGCGGATCTGGTCGACCTCATCGCCGAAGAACTCGATGCGATACGGGTGGTCGGCAACGGTCGGAAACACGTCCAGGATGCCGCCGCGCACCGCGAACTCCCCGCGCCGCGAGACCATGTCAACCCGGTGGTAAGCGAGCTCGACGAGCCGCTCGACGATCACTCCGAGATCGTGGCCGCGCTCGCCCGCGCGCAGCCGCACCGGTTCGACGTCCGCGAGCCCCGCGGCCAGCGGCTGCAGCGCGGCGCGTACAGAGGCGACGACGATCACCGGCGCGGGTCCGGACGAGGACGCGATGCGCGCGAGCGTCTCCAGCCGTCGCCCCACGGTCTCGGGACTCGGGCTGAGACGTTCGTGAGGCAGAGTCTCCCAGGCCGGGAAGGGCAGCACCGCGGCCTCGGGAAGCAGCGCACTCAGGGCTGGCATGAGGGACTCGACGCGACGACCGGTCGGGGCGATCACCAGCAGCACCGGCGGCTTGCCGGAGTCGCGACGTCGACGAACGAGCGCGCTCAGCAGCGGCGCATCAAGCCCGTCGACCACCGAGATATCGGCATCCACCGGCGCGGCCGCGACCGCGTCCCGGAAATGCTCGGAGCGGTCGAGGGCGCGCGAGATCCCGGGAAAAGCCACCGGACGATTCTAGGCGCCCCGTGCGGGGCCGGGTTCACGGACGAGGGGCGTGATGCACCTGTTGGGCCGCGAGCAGGCCCTCATCGACGAGTCGTTCGACGGCATCCGCTGCATCCGAGACAGCCAGGGCGAGGTCTTCGCGGGCGGAGGCGGGGAAGGGCTGGAGGACCCAATCTGCGGGGTCCTGACGGCCCGGCGGACGACCGATCCCCACGCGCACACGCGGGAACTCTGGGGTGCCCAGGGCCTTTGCCACGTCGCGTACGCCGTTGTGGCCCCCGTGCCCGCCGCCGACTTTGAGCCTGACGGCATCGAACGGGATGTCGAGCTCGTCGTGCACGACGACGACACGTTCGGGGGGAATCCCGTAGAACTGGGCGAGCCCAGCGACAGGCCCCCCGACACGTTCATGAACGAGTTCGGCTTGGCGAGCACGACCTTGGGTCCGCCCGGGCGCAGCCACGCCTCGGCGACACGAGCGTTCGCCTTGTGGGCACGGAAGTTCTCACCGCGCCGGGACGCCAGCTCATCGACGACGAGCTGCCCGATGTTGTGACGGGTTCGCTCGTACTGTGGGCCGGGATTGCCCAGGCCCACGATGAGCCATGCGTCGCTCACGACAGCGCCCTCCCGGCCCGATCAGTCCCGCGGAATTACTCCGACTCGGTCGCAGCGTCGTCGGCAGCGCCGCTCGCGTCAGCGGCTGCCTCGTCCTCGGCGCCGGTCTCATCAGCGGATGCGGCGGCGGGAACCGAGATCGCAATGACGAGAACCTCGGGGTCGGTGAGCAGCACTGCGCCCTGGGGAAGGGTCAGTTCACCGGCCGTGATGCGGGCGCCCTCTTCCAGGCCCTCGACGTCGACCTCGACGTGCTGAGGGATGCTAATGGCTTCAACGTCGAGCGAAACGCTCTGGGCGTCCTGGTTCACGATGGTGCCGGAGAAGGACTCGCCGACGACGATGACGGGAACGTCGACCTGGACCTTCTCGCCCTTGTTGATGACGACCAGGTCGATGTGCTCGATGATCTGGTTCACCGGGTCCTTCTGGACGTCCTTGACGAGGGCCAGCTGGGACTTGCCGGCGATGTCGAGCTCGATCAGTGCGTTCGCGTGGCGCACGAGCAGCAGCATCTGGTGGCCGGGCAGCGCGACGTGCACCGGGTCGGTGCCGTGGCCGTACAGCACGGCGGGGATCTTGCCGGCGGCGCGCAGACGGCGGGCGAAGCCCTTGCCGAAGTTCTCGCGGAGTTCGGCGTGGACGGTGGTGTCTTCAGACATGTGCATTCTCCTTGGGCAGAGACCGGGTGCTGATCTCAGCCCGGACGTCGGGGGATTCGACTCAACCGCGAGCGCGTGAGGAACCCTGAGGCCGCACACCCTCGTCGATAACGGATGCTTGCCGCGGCGCTCAGCGCGCCGACGAGCATCCCTCGCCGAAGTACAGTCCGCAAGTCTACCAGCGGCCCCGGTACGATGGTGACGGGCCGTGACGGGCCCGCTTCCCGAGAGCAAGGACGGTTCATGGACGCCCAGGTCACCTCGAACATTCTCGTCGCCGTGATCGGCATCCTGACGCTGGGCACCCTCGTGGGTGTCGTTGCTGCGTTCTGGTCGATGGGGCGTTCGGCCTACCGCAAGGAGTGACCCGCGACGTTCCCCTAGGCTGACTGCGGCAACCACCCGCAGAGCGACGCCCAGGGAGTGAACGTGACGGATCAGGCAGCGACGAGCAGCGCGACAGCGAACATCGGAGTCGTGGGGCTCGCGGTCATGGGCTCCAATCTCGCCCGCAACCTCGCCAGCCGCGAGGGAAACACCGTTGCAATCTTCAACCGCAGTGCCGAGAAGACCGAGCACCTCGTCGCGGAGCATCCCGAAGCCGGCTTCGTCGCCACCTTCTCGTACGAAGAGTTCGCCGCTTCTCTCACGGCTCCCCGCACCGCGATCATCATGGTCAAGGCTGGCGCCGGGACAGATGCCGTCATCGACGAGCTCCTGCGTGTCTTCGAGCCCGGTGACATCATCGTCGACGGCGGCAACGCCCTGTTCACCGACACCATCCGCCGCGAGAAGGCCGTCCGCGAGACGGGGATCAACTTTGTCGGGATGGGCGTCTCCGGCGGTGAGGAGGGTGCCCTCCTCGGCCCGTCGCTCATGCCCGGTGGATCTGACGAGTCCTGGATCACGCTCGGCCCCATCCTGAAGACCATCGCCGCTGTCGCCGAGGGCGAGCCGTGCGTGACCCACATCGGCCACGACGGCGCAGGCCACTTCGTGAAGATGGTCCACAACGGCATCGAGTACGCCGACATGCAGGTCATCGCTGAGGCCTACGACCTCATCCGTCACGCGACCGGATACTCCCCCGCGCAGATCGCCGACGTGTTCGCCGAGTGGAACCGTGGCGAGCTCGAGTCCTACCTCATCGAGATCACCGCGGAGGTGCTGCGCCAGGTCGACAGCGACACGGGGCTGCCGCTCGTGGATGTCGTGCTGGACCAGGCCGGCGCGAAGGGCACCGGCGGCTGGACCGCCCAGACCGCGATCGATCTCGGCGTTCCGGCATCCGGCATCGCGGAGGCCGTGTTCGCCCGCTCGCTGTCCTCCCACCCCGAACAGCGCGCGACGGCCGGCATCCTGCCCGGCCCCGACGCCGATGCCGAAAGCTCGTTCGCCGACGACCCGGCTGCGTTTATCGAGAAGGTGCGCCGCGCCCTGTACGCGTCGAAGATCGTGGCGTACTCCCAGGGGTTCGACATCATTCGTGCGGGCGCCGCGCACTACGGCTGGAACATCGACCTCGGCAACGTCGCGGCGATCTGGCGCGGCGGCTGCATCATCCGGGCACGCTTCCTCAATCGCATCACCGAGGCATACGCCGACACTGCCGACCTTCCGGTCCTGATGACCGCGCCGTTCTTCGTCGACGCGCTCGCCACCGCTCAGGATGCCTGGCGTGACGTCGTCGCCCACGCGGCGGCCACCGGGCTTCCGGCACCCGTGTTCTCGTCATCTCTGGCGTACTACGACGGGCTGCGCGCACGGCGCCTCCCGGCCGCGCTCATTCAGGGGCAGCGCGACTTCTTCGGCGCGCACACCTACAAGCGCGTCGACCGCGACGGCACGTTCCACACGCTGTGGTCCGGTGACCGGAGCGAGGTTGAGGCCGTCGATACCCACTGACGCCCGCTGAGCAGCCCCGACGACGGGCGCGCAGGGTCATCGCATTCACAGACGGCACATAGCTGCCTCCATAGGAAACGCATAGCGTGCACCTCACAATGGGTGCATGACATCTCCGGCACCCGCCCTGCGCCGACCCGACGGCTCGGCTGTGCGCATCCTCGTCGTCGATGACGAACAGATGCTCACCGACCTTCTCTCGATGGCCCTGCGCATGGAGGGCTGGGATGTCCGCACAGCGGCATCCGGATTCGAGGCGCTGCAGGCGGTCCGAGACGTCGAGCCCGATGCGATGGTGCTCGACATCATGATGCCCGACCTCGATGGCATGGCAGTCCTCCACCGACTGCGGCAGTCGGGAAACGACGTTCCAGTACTGTTCCTGACCGCGAAGGATGCCGTCTCCGACCGTGTCGCGGGGCTGACCGCGGGCGGCGACGACTACGTCACGAAGCCGTTCAGCCTTGAGGAGGTCGTGGCGCGACTTCGCGGTCTGATGCGACGCGCGGGAACCGCCACGCAGAGCGAGGAAGAACCCATCCTGCGTGTGGGTGACCTCTCGCTGAACGAGGACAGCCACGAGGTTCAGCGAGGCGGCGACGAGATCGAGCTCACGGCAACCGAGTTCGAGCTCCTGCGCTATCTGATGCGCAACCAACGTCGCGTCGTCTCCAAGGCGCAGATCCTCGATCGGGTCTGGAACTACGACTTCGGTGGCCGGTCGAGCGTCGTCGAGCTCTACATCTCCTACCTGCGCAAGAAGATCGACCAGGGCAAGGAACCGCTCATCCACACTGTGCGCGGCGTCGGATACATGATCAAGGCGCCAGCACAGTGAGTGATGGCGCCCGCGTCGGATGGCGACCATGGGGACTCGAGGGGCGCCTGGTCGTGACGATCGTCGCGGTCGTGGCGCTGATCTTCGCGAGCGTGAGCATCGCAACCGGTGCGATCCTCGGATCGATCCTGCAATCCAATCTCGACAACGAGGTCACGGAAGCCACGGCGAAGGCACTGCGCACCGTCCATGATGCGCCCCAGGTTGCCGCCGGAACCGAGGATGCCGCAGCGTTGCTGGCATCGATGCCGTTCGAGCCGGGCTTCCTCCTCGTGGTCGAATCGGCCTTCGGATCGGTCACGGGCGGGTACATCGACGCCGACGGGACCGTATCGTCGCTCGATGACTCGCAGATGGCGCAGATCGTTCAACAGCTGATCCAGCCGGGAGAGGGCGGCCCCGTCCGCGAGATCACGATCGACGGGGTCGGGACCTACCGGATGCTCGCGCTCGGCGGCGGCAGCTTCGCTATCGCCTCGGGCCTTCCCGCGAGTCAGGTGACCGCGACGCTCACGCAGATCGCGACGACCGTCGCCCTCCTCACCGCCGGCGGACTCGTCCTCCTGGGGCTCGCCGTGACGGTGATCGTGCGCCGGAGCCTGCGCCCCCTTCGCGTGGTCGCCGACACGGCTGAGCGCGTTGCGAGCGTCCCGATGGCCGAAGGCGCCGTATCGATTGCCGACCGCGTCCCGGACTCGGAGATCGACGAGCACACCGAGATCGGCCGCGTCGGCCACGCCCTCAATACGCTGCTGGACCACGTCGACGCGTCCCTGGAGGCCCGCCAGCTCAACGAAGACCGGATGCGGCGCTTCGTCGCCGATGCGAGCCACGAACTGCGCACCCCGCTCGCCTCGATCCGGGGCTACTCGGAGCTCTCGCTGCGCGACCCGCTGCTCAGCGAGACAACCGAATCGGCACTCTCCAGAATCCAGGCGCAATCGCTGCGGATGACCCGACTCGTGGAGGACCTCCTGCTGCTGGCGCGGCTCGACGAGGGACAGGAGCTCGTCTACGGCGTCGTGGACCTCACGCAGCTCGGCGTGGAAGCTCTCGGCGATGCGCAGGTCGCCGGTCCCGAGCACGTCTGGCTGCTCGAGGTCGACGAGGAGCCGGTGACGGTTCCCGGTGACGCGGCCCGTCTGCAGCAAGTGCTCGTCAACATGCTCGCGAACGCACGCACGCACACTCCCGCGGGAACCGAGGTCACGCTCACGGTCAGCCGCGAGCACTCCGTCGACGGCGCGCAGGGCGCGGATGCCGCGGTCATCAGCGTGCACGACAACGGCCCGGGGATCGAGCCGGCTATCGCCGACGAACTGTTCGAGAGGTTTTCGCGGGCCGACAGGTCACGCGCTCGCCAGACCGGCGGCACCGGGCTCGGACTGTCAATCGCGCGCGCGATCGTCCGCGCGCATCACGGTGAGATCTCGGTTCAGAGCGCTCCCGGCGACACCACCTTCACGGTTCGCCTGCCGCTTCCCGCAGAGCAGGGTCGCGCCGAACCGGCAGCTGTGGGGTCGGCTCAGTAGCCGCTGAACGCGTCGGTGGTCACCGACTTCGCCCGCTCGAGCGCCGGTGCGAGGTCGGCGATCAGTCGCGGCGGCCCCGAGATGGCGGCATGGCGGGTGTGCAGATCGGGCACGACCTGCAGCAGACCCGCGGCATCCAGACGCACGCCGCGCGCCCACTGCCAGCTCTCGGGCAGCTGACCCGGATCGTCACGGGTGAACAACACAACCGGTACGCCCGATGCCGCGATGTCATCGCGGAAGGCGAGTTCGGCAGCTTCGGAGGCGACGTACACCAGAACGATGTCGCGGTGCTGTCCGCTGGCATGGAGGTGCCGCAGTTGCGACACGAACGGGGTGATGCCGATTCCGGCGGCCACCATCAGGAGCGGGGTCTCTGCTCGACTCGGCAGGACGAAATCACCCCAGATTCCCGTGACTGCCAGCGAGGCTCCGGCATCGACCTCCGCGAGGGCCCGCTTGTAGGAGCTCGGAGCCGGACCGCCCGCACCCGCCGGGTACTCGCGAAACGCAATGCGGATCGTGGGGAGATCCTCGGGAGCCGAGGCGATGCTGAACTCGCGACGGGTGCCGCGGGCGTCCGGCCGGTGGTGGGGAACGTCCAGCTCGAGGTACTGGCCGGGAAGGAAGTGGATGCGGCGCTTGGCGCTGAAAGTCAGCATCCGCACCGTGGGCGTGATCATCTCGCGGGACTCCAGCGTCAACCGCACAGCGGCGCGCACCGAGAACGCAAAGGCGACGAGGTTTCCCACCAGGAGCGCGCGTTCCTGACCGAGCGTGATCTCACCGAGCGAGATCGGCCAGCCGGCGAGGACCCCGACCACGCCCGCGACGAGGAACTGCTGCCAGCGCCGCGGCGGGAGCGTCAACGGTTCCGAGAGCATGAAGACGCCCAGGAAGAGGAACGGCGAGGACCACAGCAGCGACCAGAAGATCGTTGCCGGCTCGACGACGAGGCCCGCCGACTGGTACTGCATCGTCGTCCGCACGAAGCCGACAGCCACGGCGACCAGCAGGAACACCAGCACCATGCGGATCTTCTCGGTGCGCCACAGCACCCCGAGTCCGAGAACGACGACGGGAGCCGCGAGCACCGGCGTGCCCACCCACCACGCCGACGCGCCGAGCGCCGGAATCCAGATGCTGACGATCGTGAGGACGGCAGCGCCCACAGCAGCGGGGTTGAAGATGTGGCGACCGCGCCAGGCCAGCACGTACTTGGATGCCGCGGCCACGGCACCCGCCAGGGCGACACCCACCAGCGCGAGCGGGTCCAGGGTCGGCCGCAGCACGAACAGCAGGATGAACGCCGTGATCACCGACGATTCCAGGCGCAGTGACTGCGCGATGATCCGGTGCGCGATGACGTCGACCAGCCCCGAGGCAAGCGTCAGCACCACGAGGGTAGCGAGCATCTCCAGCGGTGTCGGCGCGACCAGTCCAAAAAATGACACGCCGAACGCGATGACCGTGAGCGTCAGCAGCGCCAGAAACACCATCCGGTACATCGAGACTTTGCCGAGCACCGCGAACACGCGATTCCAGCCGGCGGTCAAAAATCCGATCATGTGAACAACTCTGCCTTACACCGCTCGGTCCCGAATCCGGGAGACCAGTCGACCTGTCCCGTCGTCATCATCCGCACCCACTCGACGCCCCAGCGGTGTGCGAGCTCCGGGCCTCCCTCGAAGAACAGCGCGGTTGCGGCGGCATCAGCGATCATCGCGGTGGGGGCAACTGCCCAGGTCGCCGCAACCGTCCGCACCGGCACGCCCGTCCTCGCGTCCAAAACGTGGTGAAGCCCGTCGCCCCAGGCTCGCCGATTCGTCGCCGAGGCGCACAGCGCCGCATCCGCGAGCTCGACGACGCCGAGGATCCGGGTCGCGTCGTAGGGATGCTCGAGCCCGACCCTCTCGGGAGCATGCGAGCACCGCAGGTCGCCGCCGGCGTCTACGACGAGGGTGCCGCGGGTGCGCGGTTCGAGGTGCTCGGACACGAGATCGACCAGACGCCCCTTCCCGATCGCGCCGACATCGATGACAGCCGGCCGCGACACCGAGAGCGTGCCCCTGTCGGTGGAGATAACCCCTCGCCAGTCTCGCGGGGCCCCGACGGGACCGCTCGTGCGCAGCGAGTAGGACCGGTCGTAGCCCAGCGCTTCCAGCGAGGCACCGATGAGCGGGCTCACAGCTCCGTCCGTCGCCGCGTCGAGGTCCGCGTAGACAGCGAACATCGCCTCAGCATCCGCGGGGAGGGCTCGGGAACCGCCCGAGGCGAGGGCGCTGACCGTGGAGTCCTCGCGGAACCGCGACCATTCCCGGTCGAAGCCGTCAATCAGAGCGAGCACTGCGGCGCGCTCTGGCTCGCTCAGCGGTACGTCAGTGTCAACGGACCAGTGCGTGCCGATCGCCTCGAAGCGCCAGCTCGGCGATCGGCCCCGATCGACGCGTGGTTCGCCGCTCATTACGCCAACGAGATCAGGCTGCAGCCTCGGCCTTGATGAGCTCGACGGCCTGCATGAAGCCGCCGCTGGTCAGCGACGATCCCGAGACGCGGCTGACCGAGACCTCGTCGAGGCGCTTGCCGACCACCTCGTTCTTGATGCCACCGATGAACTGGGACTGGTACTGCTCGGACTCGCGCGCCTGGGGGTTCCCCGTGACCTCGACCTCCGTGACGACATCATCGGCAAGCGTCAGGGTCACCGTGACCGTCTCGACCGATTCGGGCGTCGCGTAGGAGCCTTCCGCCGTGTAGGTGCCATCGGCGTAGCCGTCGGCAGAGGTCGATCCGGAGCCTGCGCCGGCATCCGTCTGCCCGGCGCCCGTGTCGGCTGTGGCGCCGCATCCGGCGAGGCTGAGAGCACCGGCGACACCGACGAGGGCGACACCGACACGTACGGGGCGGGAGGGGTGCGAGTCATGAGCAGTCCTTCCTAGGGATCGTCTCCACCATCCTCGCTTCCATGCCTATGCATAGGCTTTGAGGCGGCAGCGAGCGGGGAGGATGTCGAGGTCAGGCCGCGCCGTCGAACATGCTCGTGACCGAACCGTCTTCGAAGACCTCGCGGATCGCGCGGGCCAGCAGCGGCGCGATGGGGAGCACGGTGAGCGACTCCCACCGCTTGCGATCGGGAATCGGAATGGTGTCGGTCACCACGACCTCGTCGATCGCGGCATCCTGCAGCCGTTCGCTGGCCGGATCGCTGAAGACCGCATGCGTGGCCGCGACGATGACGCGCTCCGCCCCGCTCTTCTTGAGCGCCTGGGCTGCCTTGACGATCGTGCCACCCGTGTCGATCATGTCGTCGACGAGGAGGCACACCCGCCCGTCGACCTGACCGACGATCTCGCTCACGGTGACCTGGTTGGCAACGTTCGGATCGCGGCGCTTGTGGATGATCGCCAGCGGCGCGCCGAGGCTGTCGGACCACGTGTCGGCAACCCGGACGCGTCCGGTGTCGGGCGAAACGACGGTCAGCTTGTCGCGATCCTCGGGCGAGAGATTCTTCTCGAAGTAGTCCAGCAGGACCGGCTTGGCGAAGAGGTGATCGACCGGTCCGTCGAAGAAGCCCTGAATCTGCGCGGCGTGCAGGTCCACGCTCATGACGCGGTCTGCTCCTGCCGTCTTGAGAAGGTCGGCGACGAGGCGAGCACTGATGGGCTCACGCCCACGGCCCTTCTTGTCCTGGCGCGAATACGGGAAGTACGGGGCGACGACGGTGATGCGCTTCGCGGATGCGCGCTTGGCGGCATCCAACATGATGAGAAGCTCCATCATCCACTCGTTGACCGGAGGGCCGAACGACTGGATGAGGAAGAGGTCGCAGCCGCGGATCGAAACCTCGAACCGGGTCAGGATCTCGCCGGACGCGAAGGTCCGGTACTCGGTCGGAACGAGGTTCGTGCCGAGCGCTGTCGCGACGTCGTCGGCAAGGCTCGGGTGAGAGCGGCCGGATGCGACCACCAGGCGCTTCTTGGTCTTGGCGACCAGGCCCGGAGCGATCCCGCTCTCTTTGTCGAGATCAACCGTCTTGTTCTTGCGCGCCATTGTCCGCTTCCTGTGCGGACCGGGCCCGCGCAGCGACGTCGGCGGCGGCTGTTCCCGGTCTGTTGTTCTCGACCCACCCCTCGATGTTTCGCTGAGGGGCCACGCTCAGAGCCAGCGCACCGGGGGGACATCCTTGCGGATGACGGCACCGGCGCCGGTCTTCGCACCGTCTCCGATCCTAACGGGCGCGACGAAGACGTTGTGCGACCCGGAGTGGACCTCATCGCCGATCTCGGTGCGGTGCTTGGCGAGATCGTCGTAATTGGCCGTGATCGCTCCGGCGCCGAGGTTGACGCCGCGACCGATCGTGGTGTCACCGATGTAGGACAGGTGCGGCACCTTGCTGCGCTCGCCGATCGTCGAGTTCTTCACTTCGACGAACGTGCCGACCTTGCTCTGCGCCTCCAGCGTCGCGCCCGGCCGCAGATAGGCGAAGGGGCCGACCGTCGCGCCGCGACCGATGACGGCGAGCGTGGCATCCGTGCGTGTGACCGTGGCGTTCTCCCCCACCTCGCAGTCGACCAGCGACGTGTCGGGGCCGACTGTCGCACCCTGTTCGATCGTCGTCGCCCGCAGGATGTGCGTGTTCGGCAGCACCGTTACGTCGGGGGCGAGGGTTGCCGTCACGTCGATCCAGGTCGTGGCGGGGTCGAGGATCGTCGCGCCCTCGAGCTGCCACCGACGCACGGTTCGCGCGTTGAGCGTGCGCGCGGCCTCGGACAGCTGGACCCGGTCGTTCACGCCGAGCGCGTCCTGCGCGGCAGGCGCCTCCGCTGCCGCGACCACCTCGCCGGCGCTGCGCAGGATGCCGATGACATCAGTGAGGTACTTCTCGCCCTGGGCGTTGGCCGTGCCGACGGCGGCGAGACTCGTGCGCAACTCGGCGGCGCGGAACACGTAGATGCCCGTATTGATCTCACGCACCGACAGCTCGTGGGCCGTGGCATCCTTCTGCTCGACGATGCGCTCGACGGCCCCATCAGCGCCTCGAATGACGCGACCGTACCCCGTGGCGTCGTCCAGCGTTGCGCACAACAGCGTCGCGCGTGCGGCGGCGGCGCGGTGGCGCGAGAGCAGTGCCTCGACAACGCCGACCTCGACGAGGGGGACATCGCCGCTGAGGACGAGCACATCGCCATCGAAACCGTGCAGAGCTCCGAGAGCCAGTTCGACAGCGCGACCGGTGCCGGGAATCTCGTCCTGGTCGACGATGTCGACTCCGGGGAGCAGGCCGCTCACAGCATCCGCCACGAGGTCCCGCTCGTGACGGACCACGACGACAGTACGCTCCGGGGCCAGCGCCGACGCGGTACGCAGCACGTGTCCGATCAGCGGAAGACCGCCGATCTGGTGAAGGACTTTGGGTGTCGCGGACTTCATCCGCGTTCCCTGACCCGCCGCCAGAATCACGACGGCGACGGGTGTGGTGATCTCAGCCATGCTCCGCCGCCAGGACTCGAACCTAGACTTCACAGCTCCAAAGGCTGTCGTGCTGCCATTACACCACGGCGGACCGGCGCGTACGCGGCCGCGCTCCAGTCTGCCAGAGGACGTCGCAGCCCGGATAATGGCGCAGTCCCCGGGATAATGGGTCAGTGCCCGCTGAATCCGACGAAGTCGACCGCATCGTCGGCGCGTGGAGCGCCCAGCGGCCGGACCTGGATTTCTCACCGCTCGAGGTACTCTCGCGCGTCGACCGCCTCTCGCGCCACCTCGACCGGGCACGCCGCGAAGCCTTCCGCCGCTCGGAGCTCGAGCCCTGGGAGTGGGACGTGCTGTCTGCCCTGCGGCGGGCGGGCGAGCCGTTTCAGCTCAGCCCGAAGCAACTGCTGCAGCAGACGCTGGTCTCCTCGGGCACGATGACCAACCGCATCGACAGGCTCGTGGGCCGCCGACTGGTGCGTCGCGAGTCCGACCCCGGCGACGGACGCGGCATCCTGGTGACCCTCACCGACGAGGGAAAGACCCGCGTGGATGCCGCCATCACTCGACTCGTGGATGCCGAAGCGGTGCTCCTGGACAGCCTGTCCCGCCCTGACCGCGACCGTCTCGCAGCCCTCCTGCGAAAGCTCTCCCTGGGATTCGACGCATGACCGACACCGACGATGGATTCATGGACGCCGGATCCCCGGATCCACGGGAGGATTCGGTTGCCGAAAGCGCCGGATCGCGCCGGTGGCACGACTGGTTCGACGTGCGCTTTCGCACTCCCGCCGCCGTGTACGGGCTCATCGTGTACTCGGCGCTGCTGATGATCACCGCCGACCACTACACCGACGTGACCGACGTGGTCGTTTCGTCGGTGGCCACACTCATCGTGTTCTTCATCGCGCATGTGTTCGCCTACACCCTCGCCGATCATGGCAAGCACCCGCTGGGCCGCGCCACGCGCTACGCGCTGACTCACTCGTCAGGGATGCTGTGGGCTGCCCTGCCTCCGACACTCGCGATGATCATCGCCGGCGCCTCGGGGCTGCAGGCTGAGGAGGCGTCGGGCTATGCGTTGTGGGCAACCATGGCGGTCCTCGCTTTCCTCGGATACGTCGCGTACTCGCGGACGGGAGCCGGCATCGCCCGGCGCATCCTCGGCGCCACGGGCACAGCCCTGCTGGGGGCATTCGTCGCGATCCTCGAGTACGCGTTCCACTGAGCTCCGCCCGCCAAGCTCCTGTCGTCCGACGGGCGATGTCGAGGGGTACGCGTAGCGTGGAGGGATGATGAGTGACCGTCCGCAGCCTTTCCATGACGCTCCCCTCGACGCCGCAATGTCGGATGCTCTCGTGCAGCAGGGACTTGCCGTCGAGCGGGTCGACAATGCCGCGAGGGCGGAAAACGATCCGTGGTTGTCTGCCGTCGCGCGCGGATTTCTCGAAGAGGAGCCGGGAGAAGTTCGCCGCGAGGCATTCGTCGGGCACACCGCGCACCGCCGCAAGCTCGGCGTCTACGACGCCACCTCCCCGCAGCCCGAGATTCCCGTCGCGACGTTCGCGTCCTGGCCGAGCGAACTCACCGTGCCGGGCGGCAGCGTGGCAGCCAGCGCTATCAGCGCGGTCACTGTCGCGCCGACGCATCGGCGACGCGGCATCCTTCGCGCCCTGATGGCTGGAGAGTTGCGCACCGCCGCCGCGCTCGGGCTTCCGGTCGCAGTGCTCACCGTCAGCGAATCGACGATCTACGGCCGGTTCGGGTTCGGTTCGGCGGCCACGGTGGCGAACTGGGACATCCGGGTTCGCCGCGCCGGCTGGATCGGGCCCGAGGCGCCCGGCCGCGTGGACTTCATCTCGCGCGAACAGGCGCGGGAGCTCGCCGAAGCCCTCCACGAGCGCGTGCGCGCCTCGTCCGCGGGAGAGATCGCCCTTCCGGAAGGGCACCTCAATCGCTTCTTCGGCACGAGCCCGGATGCCGAGAAGGCCGAGCGACTGCGCACCATCCAGTACCGCTCGCCCGCAGGAGAGGTCGATGGCATCGCCGTCTATCGCGTCGTGGAGAACCCCGACGACTTCAGCGAATCCACGCTCGAGCTCTCGTGGCTACTGGCCGCCACCGACGACGCCTATGCCGGCCTGTGGCGCTTCCTTCTCGAGATGGATCTCATCGGGCGCCTCCGCGCCTCCGAGCTCGCCGTCGACGAGCCCCTGTGGTGGATGATCGCCGACCAGCGAGCCGCCACGATCACCATCACCGACCACGAGTACGTCCGCATCCTCGACGTGCCCGGCGCGCTCGCCAGCCGTCGCTTCGGGGCCGCTGACACGATCGCGCTCGAGGTGGACGACCCGCTCGGGATCGCCGGTGGCACGTTCGTGCTGACGACGGATGCCGACGGTGGCGCGGTCGTCGACGCGGTCGAGGCTCCCCCCGCGAACGCACCCGTGGTGCGTCTCGGTATCCGGGAGCTGTCGTCACTGCTGCTGGGTACAGTATCGGCGGTGACCCTTGCTCGGGCCGGTCGCATCGAGGCGGATGATCCGACGCGGATCGCGCGCGTGTTCCAGACGACCGAGGCCCCGCGATTGAGCTTCTGGTACTGACGCGCAGCCGACCCTCCCGCGGCGCCTAGCCTGGAGGGGATGGCACATCTTCTCGGCGCCGAAGCGCTGCATCTCGAGTTCCCCACGAAAGTGGTCTTCGATTCCGTCACGCTCGGCATCGCCGAAGGCGACCGGATCGGGATCGTCGGTCGCAACGGTGACGGCAAGTCCAGCCTGCTCGCGATGATCGCTGGTCGTCTCGAGCCGGATGCCGGCAAGGTCACGGTGCGCGGCGGCACTCACATCGGCGTCGTCGACCAGCAGGACACGCTCGACGATGACCAAACGGTGGGACGGGCGATCGTCGGAGACCTCGACGAACACGAATGGGCAGGTGATGCCCGCATCCGAGACGTGCTCGCGGGCCTGGTCGCTGATCTCGACTGGGATGCTCCCCTCTCCACCCTCTCGGGCGGTCAACGGCGCCGTGTGTCCCTCGCCGCAGTGCTCATCGGCGACTGGGACATCCTGATCCTCGACGAGCCCACCAACCACCTGGATGTCGAGGGGATCGCCTGGCTCGCCGCCCACCTGAAGAAGCGGTGGGCAGCGAACGCGGGAGCACTGCTGGTCGTCACCCACGACCGGTGGTTCCTCGACGAGGTGTGCACGCTGACCTGGGAGGTGCACGACCGGATCGTCGAGCCGTTCGAGGGCGGCTACGCCGCCTACATCCTGCAGCGGGTCGAACGCGACCGCCAGGCAGCCGCAACCGAGGCGCGGCGGCAGAACCTCGCACGCAAAGAACTCGCCTGGCTGCGCCGCGGTGCTCCGGCGCGAACCTCGAAGCCGAAGTTCCGCATCGATGCCGCGAACGCACTCATCGAAGATGTCCCCGAGATCCGCAACAGAACGGAACTGCAGTCACTGGCCGTCACCCGCTTGGGTAAGGATGTGGTCGACCTGCTGGATGCCTCGGTCGCCTTCGATGGCCGCGAGATCCTCCACGACATCGAGTGGCGCATCGCTCCGGGCGAGCGCACGGGAATCCTCGGCGTCAACGGTGCCGGAAAGTCCACGCTGCT
This sequence comes from Microbacterium schleiferi, assembly GCF_015565955.1. Classification (NCBI taxonomy): domain Bacteria; kingdom Bacillati; phylum Actinomycetota; class Actinomycetes; order Micrococcales; family Microbacteriaceae; genus Microbacterium; species Microbacterium schleiferi. Next base: position 2,275,761 of record NZ_CP064760.1, read on the forward strand.
CGGGCTCGTGGATGGCAGCGTTTCTCCCACGGGCGGACGGGTCAAGCGGGGCAAGACGGTTCGGGTGGCGACCCTCACCCAGCGCCTCGACGAGCTCGAGGAACACCTGAACGATCCCGTACGGGTCGTGATAGGTGGGCTCCGCACGAGCTACACGATCGGTTCCGGCTCGAAAGCCCAAGAGCTCACCCCCGGCCAGCTGCTCGAGCGCCTCGGCTTCTCGTCCGCGCAGCTGTCTACCCCGGTGCGCGACCTCTCGGGAGGCCAGAAGCGCCGGCTGCAACTGCTGTTGATCCTGCTGGACCAGCCGAACGTCCTCATTCTGGATGAGCCGACCAACGACCTCGACACCGACATGCTCGCGGCGATGGAGGACCTCCTGGACTCGTGGCCCGGCACCCTCCTTGTCGTCTCGCACGACCGGTACTTCCTGGAGCGCGTCACCGACCAGCAGTACGCGATTCTGCCGGGACCCGGCGGCGCGGGACTGCTGCGGCACCTTCCGGGTGGGGTGGATGAGTATCTACGCCTGCGTCACGGGCAGATCGCGGATGCCGAACGCGGGGCATCCGCTCGGTCTGGCGGGTCATCGTCCGCGGCACCGTCCTCGGCAGCTCCCCCGACGGGCGCCGAAGCTCGAGCAGCGCAGAAGGAGATGGCGGCGCTGGAGCGGCGCATCGCGCGCCTGACCGAGCAGATCGACGCGGCACGCACAGCGCTGGCCGAACACGACCAGTCCGACTACTCGGGACTCACTGCCGAGATGACGCGGATCGGCGGCCTCGAGGCAGAGCGCGACGAACTCGAGCACCGCTGGTACGCGTTCGGCGAGCTCCTAGAGTCCTAGCGACCGGGTCAGGGGTGCTTAGCAAGCCCCTTCGTCAGCCGGTCAACCGCGTTGCGCGCACCTCACGATTGCGACGCTTATACCCCCAGGGGTATAGTAGAGTCGTCTTCGAATAGCAGACCCGACAAGAGGAGTTTCATGCGCATCGTCATCGTAGGCGGCGTCGCCGCCGGCATGAGCGCCGCAGCCCGCGCACGCCGTCACGACGAGTCAGCCGAGATCATCGTGCTTGAGCGCGGTCCCGAGGTATCGTTCGCGAACTGCGGTCTCCCGTACCACGTCGGCGGTGAGATCCCCACGAAGGATCACTGCTGCTCCACACTCCCGAAACGCTGCGCGCGAGCCTCAACCTCGACGTCCGCACGGGCCACGACGTCACAGCCATCGACACCGCAGCCAAGACCGTCACTGTCGCCTCAGCATCCGGGGTCGAAGAGATGAGCTACGACGCGCTCGTGCTCGCTCCCGGCGCCGTCGCGATCAGGCCACCGCTGCCCGGCCTCGACTCCCCCGGGTTCGAACCCTTCGCACGGTCTCCGACGCCGTGACCCTCAAGAAGTGGGTGGATGACGGCGCCACGCGCGGCGTCGTGCTCGGCGCCGGCTTCATCGGACTCGAGGCCGCGGAGGCGCTGCGCCACCGCGGGCTGGAGGTCGATGTCGTCGAGCTGGCCCCGCACGTTCTTCCGCCGCTCGAGCGCGAACTGGCCTCCGTCGTCACCACGCAGCTGCGAAACCTCGGCATCCGCGTTCACGACGGCGTCGCCGCCGAGAGCGTCGACGTCGGCGACGAGTCCGATGTGGTGGTGCTCTCGGACGGCACGCGCATCCCGACCGATCTCGTGGTCCTCTCGGTCGGCGTCCGCCCCGACACCGCCTTTGTGGAAGCGGCCGGCATTGAGACTGCTCGCGGCGCGATCGTCGTCGACGATCGCGGACGCACGTCCGCCGAGGGGGTCTGGGCCGCCGGTGATGCCGTTACCAGCACGGATGCCGTCACCGGCGTCCAGCGCCCGGTTCCCCTGGCAGGCCCCGCGAACCGTGCCGGCAGGCTCATCGCCGACGACATCTTCGGGATGGCGCAGGCGCGGCCGATCCCGCATCCGATCGGAACCGCGATCGTGCGGGTGGGCGAGATCACGGCGGCGATGACCGGTGCCAACCGAGCGAGCCTGGATGCCGCCGGGATGGACTACACAACGATCCACCTGCACCCGATGCAGCATGCGGGCTACTTCCCCGGCGCATCGACGGTCCACATGATCGTGCACGTCTCCCAGCGCGACGGTCGGATCCTCGGAGCCCAAGCAGTCGGCTACGAAGGAGTAGACAAGCGTATCGACGTGCTCGCTACCGCGATCCGCGCCGGCCTGCCCGCGGCAGACCTCATGGACCTCGACCTGGCCTACTCCCCGCCCTACGGCCAGGCCAAGGATGCCGTGAACCTCGTCGGCATGATCGCCGAGAACGTCGAGAACGGTCGACTCAAGCTCTGGTACGCCGACGAGCTCGATCGGATGCGCGAATCCGCGCTGATCCTCGACGTCCGCACGCCCCGCGAGTACAACAGCGGCCATATCGAAGGTTCGCTGAACATCCCCCACACGGAACTTCGCGATCGCCTCGACGAGGTGCGCGAGGCAGCGCAGGGTCGCCCGATCGCGGCTCTGTGCGCGGCGGGCGTCCGATCGAACATCGCGTACCGCATCCTGGTAGGCAACGGTTTCGACGCAGCATCCCTCTCCGGGGGCACGCAGACCCTCCGCCAGTGGTGGGGCGATCAGGCCGCCAGCATCCTTGTCAGAGAAGAGGTCCACGCATGATGATCACCGGCACCCCCGAGGAGCAGGCGGCAACCCGCAAGCGCATCACGAACCGGCTCAAGCGCGCGCAGGGTCAGCTCAACGCCGTCATCGCGTCAGTCGAGGCCGGCGACACCTGCCGCGACATCGTGACGCAGCTTTCCGCCGTCACCAGCGCGCTGGACCGTGCCGGGTTCGCCATCATCTCGGCAGCGATGCGTGACTGCGTCGCCGACCCGGACGGCACCGCCGAAGCCGAGGGCTTGACGCAGGAGGAGCTGGAAAAGCTCTTCCTCTCGCTCGCCTGAGCCGCATCCGCTGACATTCATCACCCGGACCGTCGCCGTGACGGACCGCTATTCGTGCTGCCCGGGCAGCCACCGAAGGAGACATCATGTGCTATCAGACGACGTGCCGGAAGTGCGGCAAGGTCACGTGGGGCGGATGCGGCCAGCACGTGCAGCAGGCCCTCGCCGGAGTCCCCAAAGCCCAGCGTTGCGCGGGGCACGAGAACGAGCCGTCGAAGGGGTTCTTCGCGAGCCTGTTCGGTCGCTAAGTCACGCCAACCCACCGAACGCTGAAGCGGCTGCCACCCTCTCGGGTAGCAGCCGCTTCACTGTCGCTGGGGTCGTTAGCTCAGGCCATTTTCCTGGAGCCACTGCGACGCGATGTCTTCGGGAGACATCTCGTCGACGAAGCTCTGAACGTTGAGGGCGACCAGACCCTGGGGGGTGAGGGCAGCGCTCACGGCGTTGATGACGTCGGCGATCTCGTCGGCGACATCCGCGTTCACAACCGGAACAACGTTCGATGCGAGGAAGAGCCCCTCGGGGTCTTCCAGGACGACGAGATCGGATGTCTGGATCCGCGGGTCGGCCGTGTAGATATTGGCGAGGTTGATCGTGCCTGCCTCCAGGTCCTCGAACGTCGTGTCACCCGTTGCGGAGAACCCGACGTCGATGCCGTACACATCGGCGAGGCCCATCGGCCCGTAGGGACGTTCGGCCAGCTCCGGCGGGCCACCCAGCGTGAGGGGCTCGGTGACACCGGCCAGGTCTGCGATGGAAACAAGACCGAACTGGTCGGCGAATGCCGAGGTCACGGTGTAGGAGTCCTGATCGGTCGCACTGGACTGATCGAGCACGACGAGGCCCTCCGGAAGTGCATCCGGGAGCGCCGCGTAGACCTCATCGGAGGTGCGCGCCGTCGTTTCGGGGTCGAAGTACTGCAGGAGGTTTCCGGTGTACTCCGGGAACAGCGTCACCTCGCCGCTCTCGAGCGCCGGGATGTAGGCATCCCGCTGGCCGATGTTGAACTGACGCTCGACATCGAAACCGGCGTTCTCGAGCGCCTGGGCGTAGATCTCGGCGATGATCTCGTTGGAGTAGTACGCCTGCGAGCCGACGACAATCGTGTCGGACGTCATCTCGCCGCTGCCACTACCGTCGGTTGGTTCGTCGAGCGGGTTGCTCGACGCGCAGCCGGCCAACAGCAGCGCTGCGGCGCCGGTGAGCGCGGCGGCGCGGAGGGTGCGTGTGATGGTCATGGTGCCTCTTTCTCTTTCTGGTGGTGCGGGGTCTGTGGTTGTGGGGTGGTGCTCTCAGCTGGACGAACTGGACGCGAAAGTGTCTGGAATTCGCGGCGGAATCTTGTCGAACCGCGGTTCGGCGTCTGCCGGCGGGGCGCTGCGAGGCGCACCCCGCAGGCCACGAGGCACAGCAGCACGCTGCGCGAGCGCGAGCAGGCCGTCGAGCACCAGGGCGAGAGCTGCGACGAGCACGGCGCCCGCGAGGACCTGATCGAAACGGCCGAGAGGGATGCCCTGGATGATCGGCCATCCGAGACCACCGAGATTGACGTAGGCGGCGATCGTCACGGTAGCGACCACCTGCAGCGTGGCAGTCCGGAGACCTCCCATGAGGAGAGGAAGGCCGAGCGGAATCTCCACGCGCCACAGGACCTGCCAGCGCGTCATACCGACAGCGCGAGCTGCGTCGATCGTCGCCCGATCAATGGCCTGGATACCGGTGTAGGCGCCGGCGAGCAGCGATGGAATCGCCAGGAGCACGAAGGTGATGAGCGCCGCCTCGGGTCGACGTGTCACGCCGAGCACGAGCAGGAGCAGGATGAGAAGCCCGAAAGACGGAATAGCGCGCGCCGCGCCCGAGATCGCTACCGCGATCTCCCGGCCTTTTCCGGTGTGGCCGATCGCCCATCCGACCGGGACGGCGACGAGTGTCGCGATGCCCACCGCCGCAAACGTGAAGCCGATCTGCTGGAGGAAGAGGATCGGGAGGGCGTAGTTGCCCGTCCATTGCTCGGGCGCGATGATCCAGAGCCACGCATCGATGATGAGATTCATGCGCTTGCTCCCACCGACGTTGCGGGAGCCGCCGTGCGCGACCCGATTCGACTCCGGCGGTTCCACGGCATGAGCAGTCTTCCGGCGAGCACGAGGATGACGTCAATAACGAGAGCGAGGATGACGACGGCGACCACACCCGAAAGCACCTCGGGGATGATCCGCCGCTGCAGACCGTTCGTGAACAGATAGCCGAGGTTTGTTACTCCGACGAGGATTCCGACCGTGGCCAGCGAAATCGTGCTCACCGATGCCACGCGAAGCCCCGCCAGGATGACAGGTCCCGCGAGCGGGAACTCAACGCCGAAGAAACGCCGCGTACCCGAAAACCCCATAGCCGTCGCAGCCCCCCGGACGCCCGTGTCGACGGAGTCGAGACCGTCCACCACCGATCGAACCATGATCGCGATCGCATAGAGGGTCAACGCGATGATCAGGTTGGCATCGCTCAGCGCGCTGTAGCCGAACACTGTCGGCAGCAGGATGAGCAGGGCAAGCGAGGGGATCGTGTACAGCATCCCCGTGATCGTGATGACCCAGCCGCGCAGCAGTCCGAAGCGCCACGCGATGTAGCCGAGCGGAATCGACAGGACGAAGCCCAACACGATCGCGATGATGCACTGACGGAGGTGTTCCAGCGTCAGCTGCAGGATCAGGTCGAGGTTGTCGAGAATCCACGTCATGGAGAATCGCCCCGCGTGTCGCTGCCCGCGTCATCCAGCATGCCCTGCGTTCTTCCGGTGCCGTCGACGACCGCGGTGCCCGTCGCTGTCTTCTTCAGGTGCAGCGCACGTTTCCCGTGGTCGGACCCGATGAAGGATGCGACGAACTCGGACGCCGGATTCTCAAGGATCTCACTGGGCGTCCCGACCTGGGCGATGTGGGCACCCTTCTCGAGGATGACGACCTGATCTCCGAGGAGGAACGCCTCGTCGATGTCGTGCGTGACGAAGACGATCGTCTTGTCGACCTCATCTTGCAGGCGCAGCAGCTCCTGCTGCAGCTCCGCGCGCACGATGGGATCGACGGCTCCGAAGGGCTCGTCCATGAGCAGGATGTTCGGGTCTGCCGCAAGGCCGCGGGCCACACCGACCCGCTGCTGCTGGCCACCGGAGAGCTGACTCGGGTAGCGCTTGGCGAACGAACGGTCCAGGCCCACCGTGTCCATGAGCTCGAGGCCGCGCTCGCGGGCCTGCGCTCGAGAGACCCCCTGCAGCACGGGGACCGTCGCGATGTTGTCGATGACGGTGTAATGCGGCAGCAGGCCGGAGTTCTGCATGACGTAGCCGATGCCGCGGCGCAGCTTGACGGGGTCCTTGCCTGCGATGTCTTCGCCATCGATCGACACAACACCCGCCGACGGCTCGACCATGCGGTTGATCATGCGCAGCAGGGTCGTCTTGCCGCATCCGGATGACCCGACGAAGACCGTGGTCTTGTGCGCGGGCAAGGTCAGACTGAACCCGTCGACAGCGCGGGTTCCGTCGGGAAACTGCTTCGTGACGTCGTCGAAGATGATCACGGCGGCACCGGGTCAGTCGATGACCGACACGTCCCTTCCGAAGGCGACATAGCCCGAGAAGTCCGCCCCGACGCGGTCGAACGCGCTCGGGTACGGCGTCGGGTACGCCCAGGCCCCGTCGGAGTGCGTCACCCCGTCGGCGACGACATGGTAGTACTGGCAGACGCCCTTCCACGGGCAGGTGTAGGGAGTCGGACTCTCGACCAGCGCTCCCTCGGCGATGCTGCTCGGAGGAAAGTACCAGTTGCCCTCGATCGAGAGGAGTTCATCGCGAGGCGCTTCCGCGATGACGACGTTGTCAATAACAGCCTTCATGGTTCTCCGTTCGTCGGGACGGCCGATTCGGCTTCGAATTACGCTACCGGAGGCCAGGGACACTGCGGGCGGTTGTAGCCGAAGCGGAATGCGCGCGGTAATATCCGCGACCGCTGCCGATTCAGATCAGACGCGCACCCGGCACGGGTCCGTGCACGTGCAGCGCCGAGTATCCCGCCGCTGACAGCGTCACCTGCAGTTCGAGGGCCGACTCGAGATCCGCGGCCAGGAAGGCAACCGTTGGACCCGACCCCGACACGATCCCGGCGAGCGCGCCTGCCCGGTCGCCGAGGTCGAGAACGTCGCTGAGCTCGGGTCGCAGTGACAGTGCAGCCTCCTGCAGGTCGTTGTGCAGGTGACCGGCCAGATCCTCGGCGTCACCGGCTCGGAGAGCATGCAGGACACCGGTCGCGACAACCGGGTCGGCATCGTCGTCGTGGGGTCCAGCGGTCGGGGCGAGCCGGATGGCGCCGGTCGACGGATGCCCGATCGCCGCCGACCGGGTGCGCAGTCGGTCGAGTTCGCGGTACACGGCCGGGGTCGACAGCCCGCCCTCGGCGAGCACGATGACCCACTCGAAGCGGCCGGTGGCAAGCGCGGGGCTCAGCCGATCTCCTCGCCCGAGGCCGACAGCGGTTCCGCCCATCAGGGCGAACGGGACGTCTGCGCCGAGCCGCGCAGCGAGGCGCTGCAACTCCGCGGATCCCACCTCGGTACCCCAGAGCGCATCGCACGCGACGAGGACGGCAGCAGCATCCGCCGAGCCGCCGCCCATTCCGCCCGCGACCGGAACGTGCTTGTCGATGGTGAGGTGCACCCCACCCTCGTACCCGGTGTGTTGAGCGAGAATACGGGCGGCCCGCAGCGCGAGGTTGCGATCATCAAGGGGGACGGCGGAGACATCCACCGATCCGATGACCTCGAGTCGGAAGTCATTCGCCGGCACAGCCCAGACGTCTTCGAACAGCGACACCGCCTGGTAGGCCGACGCGACAGCGTGGTAGCCGTCATCGAGCAGCGGGCCGACTTCGAAGTAGACGTTGAGTTTACCCGGTGCCCGCACCCGGACCGCGTCGGAGCGAAGCGGTGCCGTCACGATGCCGCGGAATCCGCCCAGATCGGGCCAGACGGTGAGAGATCCACGCCGTCGGTGAGAGCGTCGATCTGCTCCAGCTCCTCGGTGTCGAAGGCCGGGCCCGCGACCGCGGCGAGGTTCTCGTCGAGCTGAGACGGACGCGACGCACCGATGAGCGCCGAGGTGACGACCGAGTCACGCAGCACCCACTGGATCGCCATCTGCGCAAGACTCTGGCCCCGCTGCCGCGCGATCTCATTGAGGCTTCCCAAGAGCGAGCTGCCGCGCTCTGACACACGATCCGCGGGGACGGAGTTGCGGTTCTGCGCGCGGTCGGCGGCCGCGCCGCCGAGGTACTTGTCGGTGAGGAGGCCCTGCGCGAGAGGCGTGAAGGCGATCGCGCCCAATCCTTCTTGACGCAGGACGCCGGTCAAGCCGTCCTCGACCCAGCGGTTGAGCATCGAGTACGACGGCTGGTGGATGACCAGTGGCGTCCCGAGGCTGCGAGCTACCGCGACGGCGATGGCGGTCTGCTCGGCCGAGTACGACGAGATTCCGACGTAGAGGGCCTTTCCTTGACGGACGAGCGTGTCGAGCGCTGCGATCGTTTCCTCGACGGGGGTCACCGGATCCATGCGGTGCGAGTAGAAGATGTCGACGTAGTCGAGTCCCATGCGCTGCAGCGACTGTTCGGCGCTCGCGAGGATGTATTTGCGGGATCCATAGTCACCGTAGGGCCCCGGCCACATGTCGTATCCGGCCTTCGACGAGATGATCAGCTCATCGCGGTAGCGCGCGAAGTCCTCGCGCATCATGCGGCCGAAGTTCGTCTCAGCAGACCCGTACGGCGGGCCGTAGTTGTTCGCCAGGTCGAAGTGGGTGATTCCCGAATCGAACGCGTGCCGCAGCAGCGCCCGCTGATTGTCGAATGGGATGTTGTCACCGAAGTTCCACCACAGCCCGAGCGAGATCGGCGGGAGGTAGAGACCCGAGGTACCCACCTGCCGATAGCCGGTGGTTGAGTAGCGGTCCTCGGATGCCGAGTAGGGGCGGTGAAGGTCGTTTCGGCTGCGCGAGAATCGCTGCTCTTCGGTCATGCTTCGAGGCTAGCGCGGCGCCGGGGAGGTTGCTCTCGCGATGCCCAGGAACTGCGTAGCCGTCAGCTCCTCGCCGCGAGCGGTCGGCGCGATTCCGGCACGTTCGAGCACGGCGGATGCCTCAGCCGCCGTGCCGCCGAGAACGCCGGCAAGCGCCTGACGCAGCATCTTGCGGCGCTGCTGGAACGCGGCGTCGATGATGCGGAAGGTCAGCATCCGTTCGTCTTCTGAGCCCAGCGGCTCGGCGCGTTCGAAGCCGACGAGCACGCTGTCGACGTTGGGCACGGGCCAGAAGACCTGCCGTGAGACCGTCCCGGCAAGCCGCCACGTCCCCCACCACGCCGCTTTGGCACTCGGCGCCCCGTACACCTTCGACCCCGGCGCGGCGGCAAGCCTCTCCCCTACTTCGGCCTGAACCATCACAACGCCGCGTGCGATGGAGCGGAAGGTCTCGAGGAAGTGCAGCAGCACCGGCACCGACACGTTGTACGGCAGGTTTGCCACGAGCACGGCGGGGTCTCCGGGCAGTTCGGTGACCCGCAGGGCATCCTGATCGAGGACCCGCAGCGCGCCGTCCGGCACGCCGTGCGCGGCCGCCGTTGCGGGCAGACGCTCGGCGAGGCGATGGTCGATCTCGACGGCGGTGACCTCGGCGCCGGTCTCGAGAATCGCGAGCGTCAGAGAGCCGAGACCGGGACCGACCTCGACGACGTGCTCGCCCTCCCGTACCCGGGCGAGGTGGACGATCTTGCGGACCGTGTTGGCGTCGACGACGAAGTTCTGTCCGAGTTTCTTCGTCGGGGTCATGTCGAGGTCTGCGGCAAGCGCCCGCACTTCCGCGGCGCCCAGGAGGGAGACGGGCATGCGTTCACTGTAGTTCGCCGGCGACGACGCGAGGCGACAGGTTCTCCCGCCCAAGGCTCTCCCGGGAGTACGGTGAGTCGCGTGACATCCTCATCTGACGCGCTCCCCACGGGGACGTTCTCTCTCAACAGTCCCTATGGTCGCCGGGCTATCGGCCTGTCCATCGCCGCTGCTGTCGGTGGATTCCTGTTCGGCTTCGATTCCTCGGTCGTCAATGGCGCGGTCGAGTCCATCCAGTCCGACTTCGCTCTCAACGATTTCGTGACCGGGTTCATCGTCGCCGTCGCCCTGTTGGGCTGCGCGGTCGGCGCCCTGACCGCCGGCAACCTCGCCGACAGGTGGGGGCGCCTGCGGGTGATGTTCCTCGGCGCCGTGATGTTCTTCATCAGCGCGATCGGTACCGGCCTCGCCTTCTCGGTGTGGGATCTGGGTCTGTGGCGCGTCGTCGGCGGTATCGGCATCGGCATCGCGTCCGTCGTCGCGCCCGCCTACATCGCCGAGGTCGCCCCTCGACAGATCCGCGGTGGCCTCGCGTCGCTGCAGCAGCTGGCGATCACGATCGGTATCTTCGCGGCGCTGCTCTCCGACGCCATGCTCGAGGGCATCGCGGGAGGCGCCGACAACGTCCTCTGGCTCGGTCTCGAGGCCTGGCGCTGGATGTTCCTGGTCGCTGTGATCCCCGCCGCCGTGTACGGCATCCTCTCGTTCACGGTGCCCGAGTCACCCCGCTACCTGATCAGCAAGGGCCGCAACGACGAGGCTCGGGCGATCTTCGCGAGACTCGTCCCGGCCGTCGACCTTGACAAGACGATGAACGATCTCATCACGGCGATCGAGACCGACAAGAAGAACGCGGGAGTCTCCATCCGCGGAAAGGCCCTGGGGCTGCAGCCGATCGTCTGGATCGGCATCATCCTGTCGGTGTTCCAACAGTTCGTCGGCATCAACGTGATCTTCTACTACTCGACGAGCCTGTGGAACTCGGTCGGCATGACCAACGCGCCCCTCATCAGCGTCTTCACGAGCGTCACGAACGTGCTGGTCACCCTGATCGCGATCTTCCTCGTCGACCGGGTCGGCCGAAAGCCGATCCTGTTGACGGGGTCCGTGCTCATGACCGTGTCGCTCGGCACGATGGCACTCGCGTTCACGTTCTCCGAGACGGTCAACGGCGAGGTCACGCTCCCCGGTGCGTGGGGTCCGCTCGCGCTCGTGGCCGCAAACCTGTTCGTGGTCGGCTTCGGCGCCTCGTGGGGGCCGCTCGTGTGGGTGCTGCTGGGCGAGATCTTCCCGAGCCGCATCCGCGGCAAGGCGCTCGGTGTCGCAGCCGGTGCGCAGTGGATCGCGAACTTCCTCATCACGATGAGCTTCCCCGTGATGTCGAGCTGGTCGCTGCCGCTCACCTACGGCATGTACGCGACCTTCGCCGCCCTCTCGTTCTTCTTTGTGTGGCTGCGCATCCCCGAGACCAAGGGGATGGAGCTCGAGCAGACCGAGACCCTCTTCACGCGGCCCAAGGCAAAGGCCAAGGCCTAGGTACCGTCAGGCGCGGGCTGCTGCGGCGGCCCGCGCTGCGGCGGGTAGGGCATCGAGGATGCGGTTCAGTGCCGCGTCATCGTGAGCTGCAGTGAGGAACCAGGCCTCGAACGCGGACGGCGGGAGAGAGACTCCCGCGTCGAGCATGGCGTGGAAGAAGGCCCGGTAGCGGAAGGATTCCTGTCGCACGGCGGTCTCATAGTTCTCGACGCCATCGGCCACCGGCTCGCCCCAGAACACACTGAACAGGTTCCCCGCGTGCTGGATGGCGTGCGGCACGCTTTCCCGGGTCAGCGCGTCGGCGACCGCGGTCGACAACTGCGCGGAGGCGGCGTCGAGCCGGGCGTAGACGTCGGCATCCGCGTGGCGCATCGTCTCAAGGCCGGCCGCGACCGCGACGGGGTTTCCCGAGAGCGTCCCGGCCTGATAGACGGGTCCGAGCGGTGCAAGCATGTCCATGACCTCGGCGCGACCGGACACGGCGGCGACGGGCAGTCCCCCGCCGACGACCTTTCCGAACGTGAACAGGTCGGGGGTGTACTGCTCGCCCACGGCGTCCTGGAGGCCCCAGAATCCGGCGGGGCCCACCCGGAAGCCCGTGAGCACCTCGTCGAGGATGAGCAGGGCGCCGTGCTCGTGGCAGGTGCGCGCCAGGAGCGCGTTGAAGCCTGGCTGCGGCGGCACGACGCCCATGTTGGCGGCCGCCGCCTCGGTGATGACGGCGGCGATGCGATCCGGATGCTGCGCGAACACTGCGGCGAGCGCCTCCGGGTCGTTGTAGGGGATGACGACGGTCTGCGCGGCAATCGCCTCGGGAACGCCCGCGGAGCCCGGAAGGGCGAGCGTGGCCAGGCCCGAACCGGCCTGCGCGAGGAGGCCGTCGGAGTGGCCGTGATAGTGGCCCGAGAACTTCACGACGAGGTCGCGGCGGGTGTATCCGCGGGCAAGGCGCACGGCGGTCATGGTCGCCTCGGTGCCGGTGGATACCAGACGCACGCGCTCGACGGCGGAGACACGGCCCGCGATGTGCTCGGCCAGCTCCGTCTCAGCCGGTGTGCTCGCTCCGAACGAGAGCCCTCGGGCGGCGGCAGCGGTGACGGCCTCGATCACGGCCGGATGGGCGTGGCCGAGGATCGCCGGGCCCCAGCTGGCGACGAGGTCCACGTACTCGCGGCCATCGGCATCCGTCACGTACGGCCCGCGGGCCGACACGAAGAACCGGGGCGTGCCGCCGACCGAGCCGAACGCGCGCACGGGCGAGTTGACGCCGCCCGGCATCGCGGCGCGGGCGCGGTCGAAGAGAGCGTCGTTGCCGGTGAGGGTGGATGCGTCGGTCATGCGTGGGCCTCCGGTGCGGTGGGGTGGGCGCTTCGCAGGCGGGCGGCGATCTCGAGGGCCCAGTAGGTGAGGATCGCGTCGGCGCCCGCGCGACGGATGCCGAGGACGGACTCCATGATGGCGCGGTCGCGGTCGATCGCCCCGGCCGCAGCGGCCAGCTCGATCATCGCGTACTCCCCCGACACCTGGTACGCCCAGACCGGCACGGACGAGCGCGCCGCAACCTCCGAGAGCACGTCGAGGTAGGGGCCGGCGGGCTTGACCATGACGATGTCGGCGCCCTCCTGGATGTCGATGGTCGCCTCAAGCACGCCTTCGCGGGCGTTGGCCGGGTCGAGCTGGTAGGTCTTGCGGTCACCGACGAGCGTGGACTCGACGGCGTCGCGGAACGGACCGTAAAACGCCGAGGCGTACTTGGCGGAGTATGCCAAGAGCACGACGTCGTCGCGGCCTGCGGCATCCAGCGCCGCCCGCACCGCCGCGACCTGACCGTCCATCATTCCCGACAGTCCGAGGATCTCCGCGCCGGCCTCTGCCTGCGCGAGCGCCATATCGGCGTAGCGTGCGAGGGTCGCGTCGTTGTCGACGCCACCGTGCGCGTCGAGGACGCCACAGTGGCCGTGGTCGGTGAATTCGTCGAGGCACAGATCCGCCTGGACCGTGAGGCGCCCGGCCGATGCGCGCGCGGCGACCCGGATGGCGCGGTTGAGGATGCCGTCAGGTTCCGTGGCCCCCGACCCCGTGGCATCCCGAGTCAGCGGCACGCCGAAGAGCATGATGCCGCCGATGCCGGCATCCGCTGCCGCATCCACGACCGCCGGCAGCGTGTCGAGGGTCTCTTGCCGTACCCCGGGCATCGTCGCGATCGGCTGCGGTTCGGCGCGCTCGGTGACGAACACGGGGAGGATGAGTGCGGATGCCGACAGCGTGTGCTCGGCGACAAGGCGGCGCATCGCCGGGCTCTGCCGCAACCGGCGCGGGCGGTGCGTGGGGAACGTGCTCATGGGCGGAACTCCAGAGGGACAGGTCGGCGGCGGGAGGGACAGGTCGGCGGCGGGAGGGGTCAGGTTGGGGGGAGAGCCAGGATGAGGGACTCTATTGACTGGTCGGGGGATGTCAGGGTGACGGGGAAGCCTCGGCGTTCGGCATCCTTCGTTGTGCCGGGGCCGAGAGACGCCAGCACCGCGTGCGGGGGGAACGTGCCGATCTGGTGAGCCAGTTCCCGCGCCACGCTCGTCGAGGTGATCAGCACCGTGTCGATCTCCCCCGATCGCACGCGGTCCCGCACCGCGGGGTCGAGGTCCACACCCACCGTGCGGTAGGCGATGCACACCTCGAGATCGTAGCCGCGCACCTCAAGCTCGTCGCTGACGACGGCCATCGCCAGGTCCGACCGCAGCACGAGGCACCGGCCCGTGCGCGTCGGATCGTGGAGCGCGCACCACTGATCGATCATGGTGGCCGCCGACGAACGGCCGGCAGGGACGAAATCGACGTCGTATCCGGCATCGATCACCGCCCGCGCGGTCGCACGCCCCACCGCGGCGATGTGCGTCCCCGCCGAGATGTCCACGCCCGCCGCGTGCAACTGCTCGACGCTGGCGGCACTCGTGAGAAACACCCACTCGTACGCCCCCTCAGCGACCCCCGCGAAGGCGCGGTCCCGAGCAGCGAGGTCGCGCGGGTCGGTCGTGCGGATGAGCGGGGCGATGACGGGCGTCGCGCCGCGGCCTGCGAGGAGGCGCGCCACGCGCTCCCCCCACGCGCCACCCCGAGGCACGAGGACACACCGTCCCGCCAGCGCCGCGGCGCCATCGTCCGCCGGCATTGGGGTGGTCACGAGAATGTCCCGCCCTCCGCCAGCTCGTCGACGCCGCGGGCGCGCAGTTCCGCCACGATGCGGGCGGCGAACGCGGCTCGTCCCGCCGGCTCGGCGACGAGGGATGCGGGAACAACATCCTCGACACGGATGCTGTGCCCACCGTCGTGGCGATACACCTGCGCGAGGAGCGCGACGGCGTCGCCGCCCTCTCGGGCGGATATCCCGACAGGGGCCGCGCAGCCGGCCTCCAGCTCGGCGAGCACGGCGCGTTCCACGAGAGCGGTCAGCTCCGCGTGAGGGTCGTTGAGTGCCCGCAGGAGCGTGCCGAGCTCGGCGGCGAGCTGGTCGGTGCGCATCTCGATCGCCAGGGCTCCCTGACCGGCAGAGCTCGGCCACTGGCCCAGATCGAAGGTCTCGCGGATCTCGCCGTCGCGACCGATGCGTCGCAGCCCCGCCTCCGCAAGCACGATGGCGTC
This sequence comes from Microbacterium schleiferi, assembly GCF_015565955.1. Taxonomy (NCBI): domain Bacteria; kingdom Bacillati; phylum Actinomycetota; class Actinomycetes; order Micrococcales; family Microbacteriaceae; genus Microbacterium; species Microbacterium schleiferi. Next base: position 2,290,816 of record NZ_CP064760.1, read on the forward strand.
GTAGTCGCCGTCCGCGACCTTCCGCAGTCGCGTGTCGACGTTGCCGCGGATGTCGGTGACGACGAGGTCGGGGCGGCGGCTGAGAACCTGAGCTGCCCGGCGCGGAGAGCCGGTGCCGACGCGCGCGCCGGCGGGAAGCGCCGCGAGGCCCGCAGCATCCTGCGTGCACAGGGCATCACGGGCACTCTCGCGCTCGGGCACCGCGATCAACGTGATCCCGGGATACGCCGCATTCGGGAGGTCCTTCAGGGAGTGGACGATGAAGTCGCACTCCCCCGCCAGCAGCGACTCGCGCAGGGCCGTCGCAAACACCCCGGTCCCGCCGAGGGAAGCCAGGGGCCCTGTCGCGGTGTCGCCGTGCGTCGTCACGGAAACGAGCTCGACGGGACGACCCGAGGCTGACCTCAGCAGCTCGGCAACCGTCCCCGACTGGGTCATTGCGAGCGCGCTGCCGCGGGTTCCGAGCCGCAGCGGTGCGCCCGTCACGGTGCCAGCCCCGCGAGAGCGGGCCGGAAGCCCAGGCGGGCGTTCTCGCAGCATCCGGGGCGGCACACATCGAACCAGGGCCCGAGGGATGTCGCACGCTGGCGCTCGATCGCGGGAGTCCCTTCGAGACGCTCGCGGACCAGGTCTACCAGCCCCGCCACATACAGGGGCGAGATGCCGGGCGTCGCGGTGCGCACCGGAACGAGACCGACCTCCTGCGCGGTCTCGACAGCTTCGGTGTCGAGGTCCCACATGACCTCCATGTGGTCGCTCACGAACCCGAGCGGCACGATGAGCACCCCGCGTCGCCCCTTCTCGGGGAGCGTCCGGATCGCATCGTTCACGTCAGGCTCAAGCCACGGCATCGACGGCGGTCCCGACCGGCTCTGATACACCAGCTGCCACGACGTGTCGATGCCCAGGCGCCGCACGATCTGCTCGGCGACGGCCAGGTGCTGGGCAGCGTACGCGCCGCCGTGACCGAAGTCGCGGTCGCGAGGGCCAGAGCGCTCGGCATCCGCAGCGGGAATCGAGTGGGTGGAGAAGAGGATCTCGATCTCGGCGGGGTCCTCGATCCCCTGCGCGCGCAGGTGTCCCAGTCCGTCACGGATCCCGTCGACGAAGGAATCCACGAACCCGGGGTGGTCGAAGAACTGGCCGATCTTGTCGATCTGCAGCTCTTCCCCGAGGCCCGTCGCCTCGAGCGCGTCGGCGAGGTCTTCGCGGTATTGCCGGCACGAGGAGTACGAGCTGTAGGCACTGGTGGCAAGGGCCAGGATGCGGCGATGTCCGTCGGCGTGCAGCTGCGTTACCGCGTCGGCAACGTACGGCATCCAGTTGCGATTTCCCCCGTACACGGGCAGGTCGATGCCGCGATCGGCGAGCTCGGCTTCGAGAGCCGCGACGAGCGCCCGGTTCTGCGCGTTGATGGGCGAGACACCGCCGAAGTGGCGGTAGTGGTGGGCGACCTCCTCGAGCCGCTCATCGGGGATCCCGCGCCCGGCGGTCACGTTGCGAAGGAACGGGATGACGTCCTCTTGTCCCTCCGGGCCCCCGAAGCCCAGGAGCAGCAGCGCGTCGTAGGGGACGGGCTCCTCGACGTGGGCGGGTCCGCTGGCCGCGGCGGGCGTTGCCCCGCACACCGCCGCGCCCGGCGCGCAGTAGGCCCCGGCCGCGTGCGGGGGCTTAGGTCGGAAGGTCTGCTCAGTCATGAGAGCACCTCCAGCAGCTCCTCGACCTCGACGCGGCGGCCCGTGTAGAACGGCACCTCTTCGCGCACGTGACGGCGGGCGTCGGTGGCGCGAAGATCGCGCATCAGGTCCACAAGGCTCAGGAGGTTGTCGCTCTCGAGCGGCAGCAGCCACTCGTAGTCGCTGAGCGCGAAGGTCGAGACCGTGTTGGCGACGACATCGCGGAACACGCTGCCCTTACGGCCGTGCTCGGCGAGCATCGCGGAGCGCTCCTCCTCCGGCAGCAGGTACCACTCGTAGCTGCGCACGAACGGATACAGGCACAGCCACGCGCGCGGGCTCTCACCGCGCAGGTACCCGGGCACGTGGCGCTTGTTGAACTCCGCCTCGCGGTGCACACCCATCGCACTCCACACCAGGTGGGCGTCCCAGAGCGGCTCTGTCCGGCGCAGCCGGCGCAGCGCCGCTTGCACCGCCGCGGGGTCTTCGCCGTGCAGCCACACCATCAGGTCGGCGTCCGCGCGCATGCCGGTCACGTCATAGAGGCCGCGGAGGGTCACACCGCTGCCGGGGAGCGTCTCGATGGCCGCGGCGAGATCGGACACGTCGCTGCGCTGCAGGCGCGGCACCGACAACACCGCGAACAGCGTGTAGCCCAATCCGATCTGCGAAGCCTCGTCGGCGGAGTGGGAGTCGGATGCGGGTGCCGCGGCGGGGGCGGTCACGGGTTCGGATGCGGTCACGGTTCCTCCTGTCGGATTGGTCGGTGTCACGGTTCGGTGGACGTCAGTGGGCGGGGGCAAGGGCGTGCGCGGCGATCACATCGGCGGCGACGGCGCGGGCGTGCGGGATGACGGCGGCAAGTCCCGTCCCGGCGACGGCAGCGCCAGTCAGGTGCACGCCGGGGCGTGGTGCCGGCGGCTCTGCGCCGGAGGCGGATGCCGCATCCCAGCGACCCACGCGAAGTTCACGGATCGACCCCGGCGCAAGAGACACGCCCGTGATCCGGCTCGCGTCCGCGGCGACGCTCTCTTCGTCGAAGCGTGCGGTCTCGGCGTCGCGTGCCGACACCCTCACGAGATGCTCATGGGGCGGGAGCGCCTCATCGAGCCACTCCCACTTCGCGTTTGCGTGGGTCATGGCCTTCGTCTGCCCCGGCACCGCGTCGGCGACGAGAGCACCGGTGCCGACCGGATGCCGATCCAGCGCGGGAGCGTGGAGGCGGGCGATTGCGAGATGCACGGGAGCCTGCGGCGCGCTCTGCCCGTCGCCGGTCAGGCGATCGATCTCTGCGCGACCTGTCGCCAGCACCAAGGCACCGGCGCGCACGGTTCCGTGCATGGTGCGCACCGTGACGCCGGAGTCGGCGCTGTCGATCTGGGCGACGGTCGTCTCCGTCTCGATCATCACCCCCTGCGCGCGGGCGCGGGCCGCGAGCGCGTCGGCGAGGCGCCACAGACCGCCGCGGATACCGGCGACGGCGCTGCCCGGCCGCGCACCGGTGGTGACGAGATCGGCCACGGCGGCGGTGAGTGAACCGCTCTGCTGGAACCTCGCCCACAGCTGCGGGTGAATGCGGGACAACTGCAGCCTGTCGGCCGGCGTCGAGTACACGCCCCGGCACACGGTGTCCACGATGGTGGCCGCCAGCGGTGCGCCGAGACGGTCGGCGACGAGCGCGTGGAAGGAGGGTTCGGACGCGGGCACGGGGAGGATTTTCTCTGTCGCCCCGGGGACGAGTGCTCGAACATCCTCGGCAGCGGGGTCGGCGGGGATGCCGAGGATGCTCCGACTCGGCAGCGGAGCGCGACGCACGGCGCCTCCCTCATCGGACACGACCAGCCAGGCGCCGGTCGGATCGGGTTCGACGATCTCCACCGGCAGCGACAACTGTGCGATGAGCGCGGGAACCGCGTCGGTGCGGGTCGCAAAGGACTCCGCACCCGCGTCGACGAGGATGCCGTCCCCGACGGCCGCGGGCGCGAGCATCCCGCCGACCCGCGCGGACCGCTCGAGGACGACGGTGCGAAGCCCCGCCGCGCTCGCCTCGACGGCCACCACGAGCCCGGCGATGCCGCCGCCGACGATGCAGAGGTCGACGTCGGCGGCAGCCTCGGCGTGGGGGTTGCTCATGCGGCATCCGTGCGCTCGTGCACGCGGCGCACGAGTCGGGTGAGCACGTCGGGGTCGGTCTCGGGAGGGACCCCGTGACCCAGGTTGAAAATGTGCGCCCGCGCGGCGCGCCCCTCTTCCAGAATGCGGTCGGTGGCCTCGTCCAGGACCGCGGGCGGGGCGAACAGCAGCGCGGGGTCGAGGTTGCCCTGCACGGTGACGTCGGCATCCAGGCGCGTCAGGGCGTCATCGAGCGCGACGCGGTGATCGATGCCCACGATGTCAAGATCGAGGGTCGCGATGTCGGCGAGCAGGTCACCGGTTCCCACGCCGAAGTGCGCGAGCGGAATGTGGGCGAGGCCCGATCCCGCGGGCGGGCGGACGGCGCGCACGTGGTCGAGGGTCGCGCGAGAGGCGGGGAGCGCCGCCGCCCGATAGACCGAGGGAGCAAGAGATCCGGCCCAGGAGTCGAACAACTGCACGCTGCTCGCCCCGGCTGCCACCTGCACCTGGAGGAAGACGCCACTGATCTGGGCGAGCCACGCGGTGAGGTCCGCCCATGCGGCCGGATCCTCGTGAATAAGGCGGCGAGCGCGCAGGTGGTCCTTGGACGGCCCGCCTTCGACGAGGTAGGCGGCGAGGGTGAACGGCGCGCCGGCGAACCCGATGAGCGGGATCGGCTCGCCCCACGAGGCGCTCTCCTGCGCGAGCATCTCCGTCGTGCGGGCAACGGCATCCGCGATGGGCTCTGACCGCTCGCGGATGCGCTCGGGATCGATGGCGGTGAGCTGCGCGACCTGCGCGGCGGTGCGCACCGGGTCGGTGAACACCGGGCCCCGCCCGGGAACGATCTGGACGTCGACTCCCGCGAGCACGAGGGGCACGACGATGTCGCTGAAGAAGATCGCGGCATCCACCCCGTGCCGGCGCACCGGCTGGAGCGTGATCTCGCTCACGAGGGCGGGATCCAGGCACGCGTCGAGCATGGACTGCCCCTGCCGCAGCGCGCGGTACTCGGGCAGCGAGCGGCCGGCTTGCCGCATGAACCAGACGGGGGTGACATCCGGCCGGTCGCCGAGGCTCGCGCGAAGGAGACGGGAGCTCCGGGTCGCGTGCGCAACGAGCGGATGCTGATCACTGAGCTGCATAGGTCCCTCACCGGCAGAAAGCACGGCTGGTCGTCGATGGCGGGCGCGGATCCGCGCCGGAGTTAATCGATATACTAACTGCTGGTCACGCTGCCGGGCACTCGGCTGGGCACGACGACCGAGACGCGCGAACGAAAGGGGAATGCCGGTGCTGGTCTGCCTTTCGGCGAATCATCGGGCGACACCCTTCGACGCCCTCGAGCGACTCTCGTCCGTCGGCGAAGACCTCCGCGAGGGCGTGCCGCTGGCGCACGAATCGATCGGTGGCGCCGTCGTGCTGGCCACCTGCAATCGCTTCGAGGCCTACCTCGACGTCGACGTTCAGGACGATGTCTCGCCCGAGTCCGCGGTCGATGCCGCACTCTCCGAGATCGCCCGCACCTCGGGGATCGGCTTCCGCGAGCTGCACGATTCCATCGACGTCACGGTGGGCAACCGCGTCGCCCACCATCTGTTCGCGGTGGCCTCGGGGCTCGAGTCGGTTGTCGTCGGCGAAGACGAGATCGCCGGGCAGGTACGCCGCGCCTACGACGATGCCCGGTCGTCCGGCATGACCACCCGCTCGCTGGAGCACCTCTTCGACCGCGCAAGCGAGACCTCGCGCGCCGTGAAGAACTCGACGCAGCTCGGCGAATCCGGCAGATCGCTCGTGCGCCTCGCGCTCGAACTCGCCTCCTCGCGCATCACCGACTGGGCCGCAGCCCGCGTCCTCCTCGTGGGAACGGGGCGCTACGCCGCCGCCGCCCTCGCTGCCCTCCGCGTGCGCGGCGCGGGCGACGTCCGCGTTCTCTCGGGTTCAGGCCGCGGCGCGACGTTCGCCGCACGCCACGGGCTGGTCGCGGTGGATCCCACAGCTGCGGACGGTGACCTCGCACAAGCCGACGTCATCGTCACGTGCACGACGCGGGAAGCCCTCGATGCCGCCCGCCTCTCGGCCGCGCGGGAACGCAGCGCCGCAGCCAACGAACACGTCCTGATCATCGACCTCGGGATGCCGCGCAACGTCGCCCCCGATGTGCAGAATCTCACCGGTGTTGAGCTCCTCGACCTCGACACCATCCGCATCCATGCCCCGATCGACGAGATCGCCTCCCTCGCCGATGCGCGGGCGCTCGTGAGCGCTGCCGCTACCCGCCACGCGAGCGTGCGGCGCGTGCACGATGTCGCCCCCGCGGTGCTCGCGGCGCGTGGCTGGGTGCAGCAGCTTCTGGATGCCGAGATCACGCGCCTTCCGACCCGGAACGGTGCGCCGGCACCCGAGTCCGAGCGAGCCCTGCGCCATTTTGCCGGCGTGATCATGCATCACCTCGTGGCACGCGGTCATACGCTGGCAGCATCCGGCGAAGGAGACCGGTGGAGCCGCGCGATCGACACGGTCTTCCCCTCCTCGGATGCCGCGGCCGCGGCGCCGTCCTCCCCCGCTACCGACACCCGACCACCTACCGCAGACTGCGCCTGACCCTCCGGGAACGACATGCCTCGGCACAGCGACGACGTCTCCGCATCCGTGGCACCCCTGCGCCCCACCCTCAAAGACGTCGCCGCGCGAGCGGGAGTGTCCACCGCGGCGGTCAGCCAAGCCCTGAACGATCGCGGCACGCTGCGCGCCGAGACGCGTCAGCGCATCCTCGATGTCGCCACCGAGCTCGGCTACGCGCCTGACCGGTACGCGGCAGCTCTCCGACGGGGGCGCACGATGTCGATCGGCTACGTCGCCGGGGCGCCGCCGGCAGCGGAGCGCGAGGCTGCCCAGGCACAGTACGCGATGCGACAGCTCTCCGCGCTCTGCGAAGCCGCCGCAACTCATGGCTTCACCGTCACGGTGCTTCCCTCCTCGCACCCGGAGCTGCTCCGAAGCGCCCGCGTCGACGCCGTCTACGCGCCGGACGCACGCGAGAGCGACGCGATCGTCGAGCTCGCTGCCTCCTCGCGCATCCCGCTCATCACGAACGACCTCCCGCTGCCCGCGAACACCGGCATCTGGATTCGCACGGGGTACGAAGAGGCCACCCGCGCGGCCCTCGACCTTCTCGCCGCGGGCGGGGCCGGCCGCATCGGACTGCTGACGGAAGGTCCGGGCGCCCGACGCCTCGAGATCGGTGAACACATCTACCGGGCGTGGTGCGCCGAACACGACCAGGATCCCGCGGTCGTGCACGTCGAGCCTGACCGTCGCGAATTGACCGGAAGCGTCCGTGAACTCCTTCGTCAGGGCGCCGACGCTGTCTTCTCCTATGCCCAGGAGGGTCCGGCTCTTTTCGTGGAGCTGTCCGCGCACAAGATCGTGCTCCCCCGAGACCTCCAGCTCGTCGCGCTCTGCCTCCACGACTGTGCGATGAACGCGCGACTGGGTGTCACCCATGTCTGCGTGCACCCTGAGGCCGCCCCGGCCCTCCTGCTGCCCCCGCTCCTGGCTGCACTGGACGGTGGGGAGGACCCGCACTCGCCGATCGTGCTGCCCTGGGGTCTGGTCGGTGGATCCACGACCCTCGCCCCGGTGGCGACCCGAGCTCAGGCGAAGGCGCCGTAGACCTCGACGGTGTTGGCGGCGATCTGAGCCGCCAGCTCGGCCACGGGCATCTCCAGCTCCGCGGCCATGAACCGCACGGTGATGGGCACCAGGTACGGAGCGTTCGGACGACCGCGGTGCGGAACCGGCGTGAGGAAGGGAGCGTCGGTTTCGACCAGGATGCGCTCCCGAGGCGTCACGGCGAGCGCATCCCGCAGGTTCTGCGCGTTCTTGAAGGTGACGTTGCCGGCAAAGGAGAGGTAGTAGCCGCGGTCGGCGGCGATGCGCGCCATCTCGGCATCCCCGAGAAGCAGTGGAACACGGTCTTCTCGGGTGCACCCTCACGCTCGAGCACGCGAAGGACCTCGTCGTGCGCGTCGCGGTCATGGATCTGCATCGCGATCCCGTGTTTCTTGGCCAGGGCGATGTGCGCTTCGAACGACCGGTACTGGGCAGGCTGGCCGTCGGCATCCGTGCGGAAGAAATCGAGCCCGGTCTCGCCGATCGCTCGCACGCGCGGATGCGCAGCCAGCTCGTCGATGACCGCGATCGCCTCGTCCAGGCCCCCGGATGCCTCGTAGACCGGGGTCTCATTCGGGTGGATCGCGACAGCCGCGAGAACCTGCGGATGGTTCTCCGCCGCCCACACCGCCCAGCGCGAGGACTCGACATCGCCGGATGCCTGCACGACACCGGCGATCCCGACGGCTGCCGCGCGGGCGAGCTGCTCGTCGAGGGTCAACGGGTCCTCGCCGTCGACGATCTCAAGGTGGCAGTGGTTGTCGTAGACCGGGACCTCGAGGGGTTCGGGCCGGTCGGGGTAGGTGAGATCGCGCCGCCCGGACGCGGATCGCTCCCGCACGTAGGCGCTCGGGTCCTCAGCCATGTCGTTTCGCCCGCATCAGGCTTACTGCTCCACGCGGGGGAACAGCGGCGCCAGACCGTTGACCGAGGTCCCCGGCTTCAGCAGGCCCCACACGCCGGCCTCGCGCAGCGGCTGGTCCTGCAGGCGCCCGAGCGTCTCGGCGGCGCCGAGCGCGATCCACAGCTTCTCCGTCGCGACCGGCATCACCGGTGAGAGCAACTGGGCGAGCGCCCGCAGCCCCTCCGCGGCGGTGTACAGCACGGTCTCCAGGCGGGTGCGCTTGGCGTCGTCCTTCGCGAGAGCCCACGGCTCGTTCTCGGTGATGTAGCCGTTGAGCTCGTCCACGATCGTCCAGATCGCGGTGATCGCCTCATCGATCCGGAAACGCTCGATGGCGGCATCCGCGTTGGTCGCAGCCTCGGCGACGACACGCTGGATCGCGAGATCGGCATCCGTGTACTGCGCCGGCGGCGGCACAATGCCCTCGAAGTAGCGCTCGATCATCGCGATCGTGCGCGATGCGAGGTTTCCGAAACCGTTCGCGAGCTCCGCCTGGTAGCGGGCCGACAGGTCCTCCCACGAGAACGACCCGTCCTGACCGAACGCGATAGCCGAGAGGAAATAGAAGCGGTACGCATCCGAACCGAAGACATCGGTGATCTCGGTCGGCGCGATACCGGTGAGCTTGGACTTCGACATCTTCTCGCCGCCCACGAGCAACCAGCCGTGCGCAAACACCCCGCGGGGCACCTCGACGCCGGCGGCCATGAGCATCGCGGGCCAGATGACGGCGTGGAAGCGCAGGATGTCTTTTCCGACGACGTGGTAGGCCGGCCACCGCCTCGCGAACTGCTCGGGGTCGGAGCCGTAGCCGACGGCCGTCGCATAGTTCAGCAGCGCGTCGACCCACACGTAGATGACGTGCGAGGGGTCCCAGGGCACCTTGATGCCCCAGTCGAAGGTCGACCGCGAGATCGAGAGGTCCTTCAGGCCGCTACGCACGAAGGAGGCGACCTCGTTGCGCGCCGACTCGGGACGCACGAAATCGGGCACCGTCTTGTAGAGCTCCAGCAGCCGGTCCTGGAACTCGCTGAGCTTGAAGAAGTAGTTCTTCTCCTGCAGCAGCTCCAGCGGCTTGGAGTGGATCGCGCAGACCTTGAGCCCCTCGAACGCGCCAGTGCCATCCTGGATCTCGGCCTCGGTCTTGAACTCCTCACAGCCGACACAATAGAGCGCCTCGAACTCGCCGGCGTAGATGTAGCCGTTGTCGTAGATCGCCTGCACGAACTGCGTCACGCGCTCCTCGTGACGAGCCTGCGTGGTGCGGATGAAGTCGTCGTTGGCGACATCCAGGGTGCGCAGCAGCGGAAACCACGACTCCCCCACGAGCCGATCGACCCACTCCTGCGGGGTCGCACCGTTGGCCGCAGCAGCCCGCAGCATCTTCTGGCCGTGCTCGTCGGTTCCCGTCAGCATCCAGGTGTCGTCACCGGACTGACGGTGCCAGCGGGCAAGCGTGTCCACGGCGACCGTCGTATACCCGTGGCCGATGTGCGGGACATCGCTCGGGTAATAGATCGGCGTCGTGATGTAGAAGGAACTGCCGGAACTCACCCGAGAAGTCTAGTTCGGGCGGATGCCCCGCACCCCGCGTGTGACAACGAGCGCCGGATCAACCCGCCTCACCGGGCCGGGCGAGGACCGCGTTATAGAGTTCACGGGCGGAATGACCGGATGCCGCGGCCACCTCGGCGCTGGCATCCTTGAGCCTCTTGCCCTGCGCAAGAAGATCCGCGACGTACGCCACAGCGTCCTCGAACGAGAGCCGCGGGCCGCTGGATCCCGAGACGACGACGACGATCTCGCCGCGCACGCCCTCCTCCGCCCAGGCCGCGAGCTCGGCGAGGGTGCCGCGTCGCACCTCTTCGTGGAGCTTCGTGAGCTCGCGGCATACGGCGGCTGCGCGGTCGGCCCCGAAGGCCCCGGCCATGTGCGCGAGGGTCGCTGCCAGGCGGCTCGGGGCTTCGAAAAAGACCATGGTGCGCGGCTCGGCCGCCAGCGCCGCGAGTGCCCGGCGCTGCTCGGCGCCCTTGCGTGGCAGAAAGCCCTCGAACGTGAAGCGATCCGTGGGAAGACCCGACACCGCCAGGGCCGACACAACGGCGCTCGGCCCCGGAAGCACGGTCACCCCGACTCCCGCCGCAGCCGCGGTGGCGACGACCCCGAATCCGGGATCACTGATGGTCGGCATCCCCGCATCCGAGAGGAGGAGCACATCGGTCTCGCGCGCCAGCTCGACAAGCTCGGCGGCGCGCGCCTTCTCGTTGTGGTCGTGGAGTGCGATCAGGCGGGGCCGGTTCTGGATGCCGAGCGCTACGAGCAACCGCTGGGTCGTGCGGGTGTCTTCTGAGGCGATCACCTGAGCGCTCTCCAGCGCCTCGACAAGACGCCGAGTTGCGTCGCCGAGGTTCCCGATCGGCGTGGCGGCAAGGATGATCACGGCCCCAGCCTAGGCCGGACGCCTGAGGCTGGGGCCGTGCCCATCCGAGGAACTCAGCTGTTGCCGGAGCGCCGCTTGTTGTAGACGTCGAAGGCGACGGCCAACAGCAGCACGAGACCCTTCACGGCCTGCTGCCACTCGATGCCGATACCCATGATCGACATACCGTTGTTAAGCACGCCGATGATGAGGCCACCGATGATGGCGCCGCCGATCGTGCCCACACCACCCTGGACTGCCGCGCCACCGATGAAGGCCGCGGAGATCGCTTCGAGTTCGAATCCGTCACCGGCCTTCGGGCCTGCGAGGTTCAGGCGCGCCGTGAAGATCAGTCCGGCAAGCGCTGCGAGGAAGCCCATGTTGACGAAGAGCAGGAAGTCCACGCGCCGCGTCTTGATGCCCGACAGCTCCGCGGCGTGACGATTGCCACCGATCGCGTAGACGTGGCGCCCGAAGACCGACCGGTTCATGATCGTGCCGTAGAAGAGGACGAGCACGGCCAGGATGATGAGGGTCACCGGGATGCCCTTGTAGGAGGCCAGCGAGAACATGAAGAAGACGATCGCGGCCGAGACCAGGAGGAGCTTGACGACGAACCAGACGATCGGATCGACCTCCTGGCCGTACTTGACGCGCGCGGTGCGCGACCGCACCTGATTGAGCACGAGCAGCACGATCGCGGCAGCACCGACCAGCAGCGTGAACAGATCGGGAGTGCCCTCCCCGAAGACGCCGGTGACAAAGCCGTTGCCGAGTGCGCGGTACTCCTCGGGGAACGATCCGATGTTCGCGTTTCCGAGGACCACGAGGGCGAGTCCGCGGAAGATGAGCATGCCGGCGAGCGTGACGATGAACGCGGGGATCCCGACGAACGCCACCCAGAACCCTTGCCACGCGCCGACGAGCGCGCCGATCAGCAGCGACAGCAGGATGGCAAGCCACCAGGGCAGGCCCCATTGGACCGCGAGGACGCCCGAGACGGCGCCGACGAAGGCGGCGACCGATCCGACCGAGAGGTCGATGTGGCCGGCGATGATGACCATCACCATGCCGATCGCGAGGACGAGGATGTAGCCGTTCTGAACGATCAGGTTCGAGATGTTCTGGGGCCGCAGCAGGATGCCGTCCGTCGTGATCGTGAAGAACACGACCACCGCGATGAGGGCGATGAAGATGCCGTTCTTACCGAGGTCGGCCAGGATGTTGCTGAACCAGCGGGTGAATCTGTTGTCGGGCGGGTTGACGAGCGCGCCCGCTGCCGTGGATTCCGTGGTCTGGGTGTCGTTGGACATGGTGTGTTCTCCTGCGCGGCCCGTCAGCGGGCCTTTTCCATGGTCATGAGCTTGAGGACCGACTCGGGCGTCGCGTCTTCGACGGGCAGCTCTCCGGTGATGCGTCCCTCCGAGATCGCGTACACGCGGTCGGAGATCCCCAACAGTTCGGGCAGCTCAGAAGAGATGACGATGATGCCCTTCCCCGCGGCGGCGAGCTTGTTGATGATCGTGTAGATCTCGTACTTGGCGCCGACGTCGATGCCGCGGGTGGGCTCATCGAGGATCAGCACGTCGGGATCGGAGTAGATCCACTTCGACAGCACGACCTTCTGCTGGTTGCCGCCCGAGAGCTTGCCCGTTTTGACGAGAACGTTCGGAGCCTTGATGTTGAGGTCTCGCCGGTACTCATTGGCGACCTGATACTCCTTGTTGTCGTTGACCAGGCCGAGACGTTCGAGCTTGGTCAACGACGCCATCGAGATGTTGCGCTTGATGTCCTCGATGAGGTTCAGGCCGTACGTCTTGCGGTCTTCGGTGGCGTAGGCCAGTCCGTTCTGGATGGCTTCGGCGACCGTGCGGGTCTTGATCTCGCGACCGCGCATGAAGACCTTGCCGGTGATTCTGCTGCCGTAGCTGTGGCCGAACAGGCTCATCGCGAACTCGGTGCGTCCCGCACCCATGAGCCCCGCGATCCCGACGATCTCGCCGGCACGCACCGTCAGCGACACATCGTCGACGACGACGCGCGACGGGTCCTGCGGGTGATGGGCGGTCCAGTGCTCGACGCGCAGCAGTTCCTCACCGATCTGTGGGTCGTGATCGGGGTACCGGTGCTCGAGGTCTCGGCCGACCATGTCTTTGATGATCCGGTCTTCGGTGACGTCGTCGCGCGAAATTGTCTCGATCGTCTTGCCGTCGCGGATGACGGTGACGGTGTCCGAGATCTTCTTGATCTCGTTGAGCTTGTGGCTGATGATGATCGACGTGATGCCCTGCTCTTTGAGCTGGAGAATCAGCTCGAGCAGATGATCGGAGTCCTCGTCGTTGAGGGCCGCCGTCGGCTCATCGAGGATCAGCAGCTTCACCTCTTTGGAGAGCGCCTTGGCGATCTCGACGAGTTGCTGCTTTCCCACGCCGATCCGCTTGATCGGCGTCATGGGGTTGTCTCGCAGCCCGACCCGTTCGAGCAGTTGCGCAGCCGCGTGATTCGTGCGGTTCCAGTCGATGAGGCCGAGCGTGCCGCGCTGTTCGTTGTTGAGGAAGATGTTCTCGGCGATAGAGAGGTGGGGGCTCAGCGCCAGTTCCTGGTGGATGATGACGATGCCCTTGGCCTCGCTGTCGCTGAGGCTGCGGAACGCGACCTCTTCGCCGTCGAAGACGATGGTGCCGTCATACGAGCCGTGCGGATAGACGCCCGACAGCACCTTCATGAGCGTCGACTTACCTGCACCGTTCTCACCGCAGATCGCGTGGATCTCCCCACGCTCGACCTCGAGCGTGACGCCCGACAGGGCCTTGACCCCGGGGAAGGTCTTGGTGATGTTGCGCATCTCGAGGATGTTGTCCGCCATCGTGACTCCTTGTCCGCATTCGGCCTCGTGTCGGGCGGCGCGAGGCGCCGCCCGACACGATCTTCGATCTTCTTAGCCGTTGATCTCGTCTTCGGTCCAGTACCCGCTGTCCACGAGGACCTCGGTGATGTTGTCCTTGACGACGATCGCCGACTCCAGCAGGTACGACGGGACGACCTTCACGCCGTTGTCGTAGTCCGTGGTGTTGTTGACCTCGGGGGTCTCACCGTTGAGCAGCGCGACCGCCATGTCGACGGCGACCTGCGCGAGCAGACGCGTGTCCTTGAAGATGGTCGAGTACTGCTCACCGCGGTTGATGGCCTTGACCGAGTCGAGCTCGGCATCCTGGCCCGAGATGATCGGCCACTCGGGACCGACCGAGTACCCGGCGTCCGTGAGCGCCGAGATGATGCCACGCGAGATCCCGTCGTAGGGCGAGAGCACGGCGTTGACCTGCGAGCCATCGGAGTAGTACGCCGTCAGGATGTCTTCCATGCGGCTCTGAGCGGTCTCGCCGTCCCACCGGAGGGTCGCTGCCTGCTCGAACTCGGTCTGGCCCGACTTCACGACCAGCGTGCCGTCGTCGAAGTAGTCCTGCAGGGTGTCGATCGCGCCGTTCCAGAAGAAGTACGCGTTGTTGTCATCCGGCGAACCCGCGAACAGCTCGATGTTGAACGGACCGGCGGGTGCGCCCTCGATCGGGGTGCCGTCCAGCTCGGTCAGACCCAGCCCGTTGAGGATCGAAGTGGCCTGCTGGACACCGACCTGGTAGTTGTCGAACGACGCGTAGTAGTCGACGTTCTCGGTGTCGCGGATGAGGCGGTCGTACGCGATGACCGGGATGCCGGCATCCGCGGCCTCCTGCAGCACGCTCGTGAGCGTCGTGCCATCGATCGAGGCGATGATCAGCGCCTCGGCGCCCTTGGTGATCATGTTCTCGATCTGCGAGACCTGAGTGGGGATGTCGTCCTCGGCGTACTGCAGGTCGACGGTGAATCCCTGCCCCTCGAGCTCGGACTTGACCGCGTCGCCGTCCTGGATCCAGCGCTCGGAGCTCTTGGTGGGCATCGCGACGCCGACAAGGCCGCCGTCTCCGCCGCCATCGGTTGAACCGCCGCCACCGGAGCCGGAGCATCCGGAAAGCAGCAGGGCGCCGGCGGCGAGGGTGGCCGCGCCAGCGAGCAGAATCTTCGTGCTCTTCACAGTGATTTCCTTTCTGAAGGACATCGTTGTCTTGGTGTGTGTTTTCAGTTGTGCGTGTTCAGTTGTGGGTGAGACCTGACCCGGGCGCTGTCGCGTCCGGGGTCGAGGTGGCATGACGGCGAGCGCGCTCGTGGAGCACCGCGGCGACGTTGTCGTCCAGCGCGAGGGCATCGAGCGGGCCCGACTGGGAGACGAGGAACGCGTGGCGCGCCGCGACTTCGAGGCAGGAGGCGATCCGGATCGCCTCGCGCAGGTCCGCGCCGACCGCGAAGACTCCCACGCCGCGGACGAGGGCAACGGACGGTGCGGACGCGAGGGCGCTGACAACGGCATCGGCAAGGGCCCGCGGCTCGGCCAGGTCCGTGACCGTCACCGCAACGGGGCCCCCGAACTCTTCGGCCGCAGCAACCGTGAGGCACGGCAGCGTCGCGGCGCGCGCCGCCCACGCCATCGCGTACGGCGAGTCGGTGTGGACGATCGCCTGCGCGGAGGGAACGTCGCGATAGATGCGTGAGTGGACGGCGGCATCCGCCGAGGGGAGCCGCTCGCTGCCGAGGACGTCGGGCAGGGCGATTCCCTCGAGATCGCACAGGACCATGCGCTCGGGCGAGATCTTCTCGAGGAAGACGCCGGCCGGTGCGATCACGAACAGGTCAGCCGCGACGATGCGTGCGGAGACATTGCCGCGCGGGCAGGCGACCAGCCCGTGCTGCTCGAGCTCAGCCTGCCGGTGGGCGACATCGGCACGGGTCCGTGCGATCGCCACTTCGGCTTTCACACCGGCGGCGTACCCCTCGGTCGTGCCCGCAACATCCTTGGGCGGCATGGCTGAACTCCTTCGTTCCGATCAATCTCGATCGGTGTGACAGTCCATGTGACCGGTCACATTGCGAAACTATAGACCGGTCGCTGTCCCGCGTGTCAAGCGGCGAAAAGTCTCGGATTGGTAACGGCACCCGGCGGGGCGATTCTGCGCGGGTTCGCGACAGTCAGACCCGCCCGAGAGCCCCCGAGGATGCGCGAGGAATGAACGTCGGCGCGATCGTGCCGATCGACTCACCCGCGGATTTCCCGCCCGCGTCATCCAGGAGCAGCGCTACGCATCGGCGTCCGAGCTCGGCGAAATCCTGCCTCACGGTGGTCAGCGGCGGCCAGAAGTGTGCGGCCTCGGGAATGTCGTCGAAGCCCACGATGCTGATATCGCGCGGCACCGAGAGCCCCTCGTCGCGGACCGCGTGGAGCAGCCCCAGGGCCATTTGGTCGTTCGAGGCGAAGACCGCCGTGAAGTCACGCACCCGCAGCAGCTCGCGTCCCGCGTGGTACCCGAATTCGGCCGTCCAGTCGCCCAGGATCGGTGCGGTCATCGGCAGGTCGTGAGCATCCATCTCGTCCAGGAAGCCGCGCATACGGGCCTCGGCTTCGATCCAGTCCTGCGGCCCGGCGATGTGATAGATCTGGCGGTGTCCGAGCTCGATGAGGTGGCGCGTCGCCATCCGCGCACCCGCGATCTGGTCGACCGAGAGCGTGTGCTCAGGACCGAGGACTGCCGACTGCAAGGTCACGTAGGGAACGTCGATCCGCTGCGAGGCGAGGGCCCGGAACACGCGCATCTGCGGGGCGATCACCACGAGCCCCTCGATCGACTGGGCACTCAGGTGCGCGATGCCGTCCGTGATGGAGTCGGGATCGGCGGCGTCGATGTTGGCGGTGGATACCCAGTATCCGCGCTCGCGTGCTGCGGCCTCGATCGCCGCGATACTCGAGGCCGGCCCGTACTGGGTGGATGAGGCTGCGAGGATGCCGATCGTCTGCGACCGGCTCGTGACCAGCATTCGTGCCGCGCGGTTCGGGGTGTACCGCAGGTCGCTCATGACCTGCAGCACACGGGCCCGCGTCTCGGGCCGGATGCTCGGATGATCGTTGAGGACGCGAGAGACCGTCTGGTGGGAGACACCAGCCAACCGGGCGACGTCTCGGATGCTCGGCGGACGT